>CAZONU010000509.1:0-2946 GCA_964581145.1 uncultured Planctomycetia bacterium | reverse complement strand
TCTCCGGCGTCTTTCACGAAAATTCTCATGCGAACATCTCCCCTGTCCGGGCGGCCTCAGCCGCCAGCTCTTTTTGTATGGCTCTCTTGACGTACACGGCGGCCGTCCACCTGGTCCACCTCCGCCGCGGCCCCGTGCGCAGGTCCCCCGCGGGGCAGAAGAGCATCACCATCCGGCTCTTCATGTAGCTGTAGATCTCGGACTGCCGCTTGAACTGAAAGCCGGCCGCCACGCAGCCGGAGCAGAGAACGTATTGACCGTTCTCCCCCGCCCTGGCCGTCACGTTCCCGACCGAGACACGCTTCCGGCAGCCGAGGCAGATCGCCGTCTGATTCGGTCTCACTCTCCCCCTCCCGGGGCGTGCGCCGCCTCCTCGGCCTTCAGCGTCCGGAGATCCTCCAGACGGTCGGCCGCGATCAGGGCGTCCCCCTCGCGGCTGAAGAGGTAGAGCTGATCGTCGTGACTGCTTCCGGCGATCTGGCGGCCGGTCTTCAGCTGCCAGCCTTTCTTCAGGCATTCCTCGCAGACGAAGTACAGCTTCCGCCAGATCTTGCCCTTGAGTCTCCGCGCCCCGCAAGCGAGGCACGTTCGGAATCTTGTTTTCATGCGGACCTCCCTCACCAGCTGGGCCGAGTTAACTCCGCCGCAGCTGGTGCCTAGTTAACTCGCCCCCAGGGGCTCTAGTCCGGCTTCCTCCCCGGGAAGCCTCCCGGGCTCGGGAGCACAATCCCGGCTCCGGCGTCGGCAATCTCGACGGCGCGGACCTGGCGGTTCAGTGAGTAAACCAGGTCCACGAAAACGCACCGGCCGAGGACCTCGTCTGTCTCCTGGTTCTTGAGGGTGCCGGCGAGGGGGCAGGCGTACCTTTCCCTCTTCGGCCCCAGGGGACACCGCGCCGGGACGGGACAGACGCACTTGTCGCCGTACCTGGACTTCACGATTCCAGCGCCTTCTGCAGCTCGCGGAGCTTCCTCTGGCCGGCGGCCCCTTCGAGCCACTCGCGTACCTCGTCGGTGAGCTTGAACTTCTTGGCGAGGATCTTCGGGGCCTTCGCGGGGTTGAGCCCGGCCAGGTAATCCAGCTCGTCTTCGCCGGCGTGCTTCTTGAGGCTCTCCACTATCTGCGCCGTCGTGACCTTGCCGTTCATGTAGTTTGTGAGGACCTCGCGGGCGGCCTCTTCCCTCGTGGCCGGCGTCTTGCCCGTGAAGGCCTTGACCAGCTCCAGGAGGCCGAGGCCGATCTTCACCCATCCGTCCACGTCGGTTTCTCCCTTCGCCTGGCCGGCCAGGGCCTTCTTGACCTCTTCTGTTTCAGCGTCTTCGGTCGGCTCTTCGTCGTCGTCGTCGTCGTCAGAGGTAAGCGACTTCAGGCGCTCCAGGGCATCGAGCTGCTCCGCCAGCGATACCGGCGGCGCGCTCTGCGCCGGAGAGATCAGCTTGACGACCTCCGCGGCCTGGCGGAGCTGAGCGAAGGGATCAACGACGGCGGGCGCCGCCGCGTCTTCGTCCCCTTCCCTCTCGATCGCCCGGGACTTGCCGCCGATCTTCACCGTGTAGGCGCGGAGCCCCTGGCCTTCATAGATCCCCTGGACGGTGTAGACTCCACCGCCCCACAGCTGAGCGATCATCTCTTCGGCGACGGGACGGAGCAGCTCCAGGGGCACCGTGTCACAGTAGCCCACGTCCACGGAGACCAGCCTGCCCGCCTTGTTGATCTGCTTGCGCGGTCCCCGCCGGGAGATCTTCACGTCCACCTCGCCGGCGACGCGCCCCGCCAGCATGAAGTCCTTGAAGGTCTCGGCCGCCTGGAGCCTGTCCCGCTCGCGGTCCTTGTCTTCTTGGCTCAGCTCGGCAACGGCGGTCTCTGCGCTTTGCTCCCCGGCCGCTTCGCGCTCCTCGGTCGGGGTGCTCTCGGGTTCCTTCTTAGCCAAAACGCTCTACTCCCTCCCGGCATACTGTCCGGATGCCGGGTTTCCGGCCCCCCCACGGAACCTTGTCAAGCGTTTTCGGGGAAAAAATGAGGCCTAATCGTCCACCGACACCTCCTCTCAGTGTCGGGGAGATCAGGCCTAAACGAAGGGCGCGGATCCCGGGTTTCTGCCGGCTTATCGCAGTCGCGGGGGCGGTTTATCTAACCCCCGCCGGCGGCTTTCTCCCGGCTTGTAGCGCCCTCCCAAGGCAGCGAACGCCCGAGTTCATATATTATCGGACGTGGCGGAAACGGTTGCCAAACCACTGATCCGCGCCCGGGGAGCGCCGGAAGAGCGTTCAGCCGCCCTGCTGCGGGATATGCGCGAAGCCGATGAGATTGCGCTGGGAGAGCTGGCCCAGGAACTCCAGCAGCGCGACCTCCGCGTCGCGGCGGTTGAGCTTGTACTCGGCGGCCAGCAGCCAGATGAGCTGGCGGACGGTGCGGCTGCCGTCCGCCGAGCGCCACACGAAGGAGCCCACCGGGTCCAGCTGCAGCTTGCGGGTGGCCGGCGGCTGCTTGCGGGCCAGCTTGGAGGCCACCCAGACCAGGGGCCTGGGAACCGGGCGGCGCTGAAGCGGAATGTCGATGGTCACCGGGCCGCCGCCGGGGTCGGCCGGCGCCCAGTCGGCCTCGGGGTTGCGCAGGGGCCTGAGCGCCAGGCTGCGGCGGCGGTCGACGGGCTGCCTGCGGCGGCCGGTGAAGAAGGCGTTGACCCGCCCGCCCAGCAGGCCGGCCATCAGTAGACCACCTTGCAGCAGCGCAGGCGCGAGGCGGCCAGCCGCGCGGCGCCGATGTCCGCGGGCTTGCTGCTGCCCAGGACCAGCATGATGATGCGGTTGGAGTCGACGCAGTGCCAGATGAAGCCGGTGCGGTAGGCCGGCTTGCGGACGGTGATCACCTTGCGCAGGCGCGCGCGGACCGGTTCGAGCAGGCGCTTGCGGGTTTCCTGGATTCGCGAGGTTATCGTCTCATCGA
>CAZONU010000508.1:0-2946 GCA_964581145.1 uncultured Planctomycetia bacterium | reverse complement strand
CCAGGGCGCGCACCTGGCAGTCCGCGCTGCTCCCGAAGTAGAGCGTCCCGCCGGCAACGGCCACGTCGTAGGCCCGGTCGAAGCCCATGCGCGGGTCGTCCGGCCAGGCCGGCTGCGGGGCGTGGGCCGGCTTGTAGGTCCAGCAGAGCTTGAGCCCGGCGGGAAGCTTCTCCGGCGTGTATCCGGTGCGCGCCGCGTCGGCGCGGTACTGCGGCCAGTCCGCGGCGCGGGCGGCGGGCGCGGAAAGCAGGCAAGCGCCCAGGAGCGCGGCTGCCAACACCAGAGGTCCAGTGGGCCGGGTCATTTCCTGGCCTCCTCCTTCGGCTGCAGAGCCACATTGGTCCTGTTCAGGTAGCTGCACGAGCAGTTGTTGTAGCTGTTGGGCAGGAGCACCAGCCCGCCGGCGGGGATGGCGTTCACCCAGCATCCCGGCCGGGTTCCGCCGTAGAACTCCACGGCCTTCTTGCCGACCTTGCCGGAGTCGAGGTCCACGAAGCCCAGGGGGCCGGAGCGGAAGAGCAGCAGGTGGGGCGAGCCCGAGACCGTCCCGCAGCCGTGGCCGCGCCTGTAGTTGAAGCCCGTCTTCTTGCCGGTGGCCAGCTCGTAAGCGTAGGGCTCGGCGTGAACGGTTCCGCCGATGATGATCGGCCGCGAGCGGTAGCGGGCTTCAATTTCCCAGAGGCGTTTGCCGGTCGAGGCCTGGAAGGCAGCCAGTTTCCCGCCGGTCTCCGATCTCAAGTTGTATCCGCCGGCCTGGTAGCTCATCAACAGGACGCCGCGCTCGGGGCTGAACGAAAGCACGGTGCCCCAGATATCCTCCCCCTTCCTCCACAATTCCCTGCCGCTGCCCGCTTCCAGGGCAACCAGTTCGCCCCCGGGATGCGGCCCCTTTTTCTCTTTCGACCGGACGTGATCGTGAGCGGCTATCGGCCTGTCAATGAGGTAAACGCGCCCGCCGCCGACCGCCACCGCATTGTGGCGGATGGACTTCCTCGCCTTATAGGACCACTTTACCTTGCCGGTCTTGGCCTCCATGGCAAAGAGACTCACGGACTCGGTTCTCAGCATCTTGGGAACCGTCCTGTACACGCGCTTCACGAGGTGTTCGTCGTTGGTAACTGTCCCGTAGAGCGTGCCCCCGGAGCAGGCCAGATATCCCCAGCGGACGGGTTTCCCGTCGGGATGCTCAGGCGCCCGGAACCCGCCGAGCTTCTTCCCGGTGGCCGCGTCGATTCGCAGACACTTGCCTGCGGTGCGGACGAAGAGACCCTCTGGAGCGACGCAGTAATTGCTCCCCGCGCCAGCCACGCCCAAGAGGGTCTCATTGTGGTACGGTTTGCCTACTCCGCCGAGCGGGAACTCCCAGATGAGGTGGCCGTTGTAGGCGTCGAGGGCCCGGATTGCGTCCACGCCCATCGCGAACATCCGGCCCTCGTAGAAGAGCGGTGAGGGGGGACGCCCGTGACGGTTGGGAACATTCAGCCGCGGCCCCCCGAACCAGAGCATGCGCAGCGGGCCTCTGGCCAGAGTGTCAGTGGAGGCTCCGGTGTTGGCGGCGTTCGCGTAGAGGTGGGTCCAGCTCCCGGCGCCCTCGAGTGGGCCGCGGACTTTCGGTTTCATGGCTCCCGGCCTGCCGGCGCAGACCGCTCCGCCCCAGGGACGCTGCAGGCGAGCGGCTTCCTTTTCCGGAAGGGCGCCGCCGGTCACCGAGTTCCCGGAGACGATCAGGTTGGCGAAGTGCCTGGGGTAAGAAGTCTTCGCCGGATCGCCCTGGTGAATCGTGACCCGCACCCCGTAGAGCCCGGCGGCGGCGAGCTTCTTCCTGGCCTCGGCCACCTTGGCGGCGTTCTTTTCAACGCCAACTACGATGAGCCTGCTGCGCCTGGCGAGCGCATAGGCCAGCCGGCCGTCGCCGCAGCCCAGGTCCAGGCAGTAGCCCTTGCGAACGCCGGTCTTCTTGAGGATATCTTGCGCGGCCGCCGCACAGGCGCCGCCGGAGCCGTAAGGGCTGGCTTCGGGCTTCTGCTCAACGACCCTCCCGCCGCCGCCCGCGCCGAAGCAGCAGATGCGCCCCGCGTCGGTGCTGACGTACAGCCGCCCGCCGGCCGCGGCCAGGCCCCAGACGGTTCCCTCCACGTCGGCCGTCCAGGTCGCTGCCAGCTTCCCGGCGTCGACGGCGGCGACCTGTCCCTTGCCCCCGCAGTAGACCGTGCCCCCCGCGGCGATGATCTCGCCGGAGCACGGCGCGCGGAGCGTCTTCTTCACGTTGACCGCAACCTTCACCTTCCGGCCCGAGCCTGTTTTCACGAAGGGTTTGGCCCGGTCGATGGCCTCCAGCCCCTTGAGCCCCGCGCGGAATATCAGGCCCTTGGTCGCCGCGACCGGAGCCCAGGACGTGTTGACGTGTTTCCGGCCGCTGCCGAAGGCGAGCTTGCCGTCGGCCGCGCTGTAAGCGTTGCGGCCGTTGAAGATCAGCGAGTCGAAGATCATCACGCCCGATCCGCCCACGCTCTTCGCGGGATGGAAGTACTTGAGCTTCCCCGCGGCGCGGTCGTAGACGGCGGGCGTGCTCCGCCCGGTGGGCACGACCAGGAGGTTTCCGGCCGCCGCCAAGTGGCCCTGCACGCCTATGCCCGCGGGGATCGGCTTTCCATAGTTGTGGGGATGCTCCCTGACCATCTTCCCGGCCTTGTCGTTGCTCCACACCTCCTTGCCGGTGGCGGCATCCAGCGCGTGGAGATAGACGCCGTCGGCCGGCCAGATGCCCGCGGCGAAGTAGACCCTGTCGCCCACCACGACCGGACCGCCGCGCGCCGGCCACTTGGAAACCATCCGCCCGTTGCCCAGGATCATTCCCTCGCCGGGGCCGCCGCGCTTTTTCCAGAGCAGCCTGCCGTCCTTCGCCGCCCGGCAGGAGAGGTAGCCGTCGTCGCTGGCCGCGAAGAC
>CAZONU010000507.1:0-2956 GCA_964581145.1 uncultured Planctomycetia bacterium | reverse complement strand
GACGAGGCCGAGGCCGAGCTGGTCGGCACCGACGCGCTCTCGGACCTCGCGGTCATCAAGCTCAAGCCCGAGACCATGCGCAAGCCGGTAAAGAAGTTCCCCTGCGCCGAGTTCGGCGACTCCGGCAGCCTCAAGGTCGGCGACGTGGTCCTGGCCATGGGCAGCCCCGGGGCGCTCAGCCAGTCGGTGACCCAGGGGATCGTCAGCAACACCCAGCTGATCCTGCCCGGCGGGCGCATGCGCCTGGACGGCGAGCCGGTGGGCTCGCTGGTCCGCTGGATCGCCCACGACGCCAGGATATTCGGCGGCAACTCCGGCGGGCCGCTGGTGGACTTGGACGGCCGCATCGTGGGCGTCAACGAGATCGGGGTGGCCTCGCTGGGCGGGGCCATACCCTCCAACCTGGCCAGGTACGTGACCGGCCAGATCATCAGGCACGGCCAGGTCCGGCGCAGCTCGATCGGCGTGGAGGTCCGCCCGCTGCTGCGCAGCTCGGGGTTCAGCAACGGCGTGCTGGTCAACGGCGTGGTCAAGGGGTCGCCCGCGGCCAAAGCGGGCATCAAGCCCGGCGACATCATCGTGGAATATGACGGCCGGACCGTCCAGGTGCGCTGGGCCGAGGAGCTGCCGGCATTCAACCGCATGGTCCTGGAGACCCCGGTGGGCAAGACCGTCAAGCTCCAGTTGGTCCGCGCCAAGAAGCTGGTCGAGACCAGGCTCACCACCGCCGCCCGCGGCAAGGCCCGGGGGAAGGACCGCGAGGTCCGCGCTTGGGGCGCCACCTTCCGGAACCTCACCGCCCGGGCCGCCCGCGAGCTCAAGCGCAAGAGCACCGCCGGGGTGCTGGTCGGCTCGGTCCGGCCCGGCGGCCCCTGCGGCCAGGCCAAACCACAAGTGAAGCCCGGGGACATCGTCGTGGAGGTCGGGGGCAAGCCGGTCAAGAGCCTCGCCGAGCTGGAGGCGGTCACCGCGGCCGTCACCAAGGGGCGCGCGGAGCCCGTCCCCACCGTGGTGGCCTTCGCCCGCAAGACCCAGCGGCTGCTCACCGCGGTCAAGATCGGCCCCAGCGAGGAGGCCAACCGCGCCCCGGAGGTGCGCAAGGCCTGGTTCCCCGCCGCCGTGCAGGTCTTCACCCGGGACCTGGCCGAGGCCATGAAGCTCAAGGGCACCAAGGGCGTGCTGGTCACCCAGCTCTACCCGGGCAGCACCGCTGAGAAGGCCGGCTTCAAGCTGGGCGACGTCATCACCCACGTCGACGGCCAGGGGGTGGACGCCTCCCAGCCGGAGGACGCCATGGTCTTCCCCACCATGGTCCGCCGCTACCGCATCGGCTCCGAGGCGGAGATGACCGTGATCCGCGGCGGCAAGAAGCAGAAGATCAAGGTGAAGCTGGTCCGCGCCCCGGTGCCGGTCCGGGAGATGAAGCGCTACAAGGACGAGGTCTTCGAGTTCACCGGCCGCGACGTGGCCTTCATGGACCGCGCCCAGCAGAAATGGTCGAAGAAACAGCGGGGCGTCTACGTCGAAGATGTACAGCGGGCCGGCTGGGGGGCCCTGGCCGGTCTGGCGGTCGGCGACCTGCTGCTGAAGGTCGGCGCCCAAAGCGTCAACAGCGTGGCCGACCTCGAAAAGGTCATGAAGGGGCTGCGCAAGAAGAAGCCCCGGCACGTCGTCTTCTTCGTTCGGAGAGGGGTCCACACGCTCTACCTGGAGCTCGAACCGGACTGGGGCAAATCCAAGTAAGGTGGAGCGGAGAGAAAGGAAGCGATGATGAGACGCAGACTGACGCTGGGCGCCGGGCTGGCCCTGGCCGGGGCCGCGCTCCTGGCCGGCACCGCGCCGGCCGGCGAGGCCGGCGCGCGCAAGGTCGCCAAGGGCCTGGTGGAGAAGCATAAGGACGCCATCGTCCTGGTCCAGGTGGTGATCAAGATAAAGGCCTTCTACAACGGCCGCGAGGTCGCCGACCGCGAGCAGAAGCTGGAGATCAACGGCACGGTGATCAAGCCCAACGGCCTGACCGTGGTCTCCAACGCCGGGGCCGACCCCACCAGCCAGATCCCCAAGCGTCCCGGCCTCAAGATCGACACCTCGGTCACCGGGGTGAAGATCATCCTGGCCGACGGCACCGAGCACCCCGCCAAGATCGTGCAGACCGACAAGGACCTGGACCTGGCCTTCGTCCGCCCGGATGACACCGAGCTCAAGCTTCCCTGTCTCGAGCTCAAGAAGGCCCCCGCCCCCGAGCTGCTCGACGACCTGGTCAGCCTGACCCGCCTGGGCCGCAAGGCCAACCGCGAACCGGGCGTGGCGGTCACCCGGGTGCTGAGCATCATCAAGAAGCCGCGGGTGCGCTACATCGCCTCCGGCTCGGTCTTCGCGGGCTGCCCGGTCTTCAACGCCGCCGGCCAGGTCCTGGGACTGGCCCTGCGCCGCACCGGCCTGGGGGCCACCCTGGCGGTGCTGCCCTGCGGCGACATCCTGGAGGTCGTCGCCCAGGTGCCGCCGCCCAAGAAGGCCGGCGAGGAAACGCCCCCCGCCGGGGAGAAGAAGCCGGCCGAGGAAACGCCCCCCGCCGGGGAGAAGAAGCCGGCCGAGGAAAAGAATCCCTTCAAGAATCCCTTCGAAGAGAAGAAGGGCGGGGCGAAGAAAGGCGTGCTCTGACAGCGGCTCACAGGCAGTCAACTCCTTCATCAAACGGCGCCGGGGCCCCGCTCCGGCGCCGGTCGTTTCGCCGCGGTCCGGCAAGTTCGTAGGAGCCGGCCGCCTTGACAGGCCCCCGCGCCGGCCCACAATTACCCGGGCAAAGGGGCAGCGAGGGGCCGCGCCGTGGCGCACAACTTCATCGCCGTCGACCTGGGAGCCTCCAGCGGGCGGGTCATGCTCGGCCGGCTGGCCGACGGACTTCTTGAGCTCTCCGAGGCCCACCGCTTCGAGAACGGGCCGGTGACCCTCGACG
>CAZONU010000506.1:0-2972 GCA_964581145.1 uncultured Planctomycetia bacterium | reverse complement strand
GGCCGTACCTGTGAGCGTGCGCTGCGTTTCCCATCCGCCTGTCAGGCTCCCTGCACGTTGAAAGGTTTCACGACTCTACCTTATCGCCTTCGCCCCGCAGCCGCGCGGCGCGCTCGGAGAGCGTCCTCCTGAAGCGCTCGGTGGTGAGCAGACTCAGGTTTTCCTCGATGGCCTCGGCGGCCTCTGCGCCGCGCCCGCCGCGCTCGAAGGCGTCGGCCAGCAGCGCGAGCAGCCTGACGCGCTCCTCCTCGGCGAGCCCGGTCCTGGTGGCGCGGACCTCCGCGTCGGCCTGCAATGCCCGCCGGCAGAGCCCGGCGGCGCGGTCGAAGTTCCCGCGGCGGAGCTCCAGGCCGGCCAGGAAGCGCAGCGCGTCGATGTTCGCGGGGTGCCCGGCCAGGAACTCCCCGGCGCGCGCGGCCGCGCCCTCCAGGTCGCCGCGGTGGACCAGGGCCCGGGCGCGGTCGAGCTCGGGGATCTCCGTGCCGGGCAGCATCACATCCGGCGCGTAGATGCTCCTGCCCAGGAATCCCCCGAATACGGCCACGTAGTAGCAGGTGGCCAGCGCCAGGGGAACCCCCAGAACGAAAACGACGAAAAGGATGGTCAGGCTGACGGCGTACTCCCCGCCCACCACGCTGTAGACCGCGAAGCTGCTGAGCAGGAGCAGGGCTGTCTGCACCAGCAGCGCCTGGGCGCCGCGCTTGGGCGAGTCGAATCCGAAAGTTTCCCTCCCGCCGCTGATTCGGATTCCGGCGGCGCCCAGCAGCAGGCAGCTGGCGATGAACAGGACCAGGCAGGCCCAGGAGGCGGCAATCACCTTCCAGCAGTCCGTTGGGAAATGGAGCGCCGTGACGGCCGGCGCTCCCGAGCGATGCGAGGCCTGAGGGTGAGCGCGATGCCTCTGGCATCGTGCGAAGGCCCGAAAACGAAGCCGCGCGACGGGACCGCCGGCCGCCCGCGGGGTTGGGTCATAACGGCCCATCTTCTTCGTCGAGAACCCGAAGACGATGCTCGGGCATCGACTTCGGAACCCCTCCTCGAATCTGAACCATTCTGCCTCCAATCACGGCTGCTCCATTTCCCAACGGCCTGCTAGGCCTCCGCTGCGGCGGCCGGACAGCGGCTCTGGCGCGTCGGCGACTTCCGCAACAGGACACTAGCGTCCGAAGGGCGGCAGGTCGATCCCGTCGGAGGGCGCCGGGGCGGCGTCCGGGCGGGGGGCGCTCTCGTCGAGCAGTTCGCGGGCCTCGTCGATCTCCGGGCCGGCGGCCAGCCGCGGGGGCGGCTCCACGGGCAGGACGATGCTGAAGGTGCTGCCCCGGCCCGGCTCGCTCTCGGCGCGCAGCTTGCCGCCGTGGTCCTCGATTATCTTCCGGCTGACCGCCAGGCCCAGCCCGGTGCCGTCGGGCTTGGTGGTGAAGAAGGGGCTGAATATCTTGCCCAGCAGCCTGGCGGTCATGCCCAGCCCGGTGTCGGTGACCGCGATCTGTACCCGGCCGTCGAGGTGGCGCAGGGCGATGCGCACCGCCCCGCCCTCGGGCATGGCCTCGGCGGCGTTCTTGAGGAGGTTGATTATCACCTGCTTGATCTTCTCCCCGTCGAGCTGCACGGTGGGGGCGCCCTCGTCAATTTCCAGATCGACCGCGGCGCCCCGGCGGGTCAGCTCGTCGTGCTGCTCGCGGACGATCCGCCGCAGGAAGTCCGGCAGGTAGCAGGGCTGGAACTCCGGCTTGGCCGGGCGGGTGAAGTCCATGATGTTGGAGAGGATGTTCTCCAGGCGCTCGACCTCCTCGCAGATCACCCGGGCGCTGCTCGCGGCGCGCTCGGCCCTCTGGGGGTGCTTGAGGATCGAGCGGGCGAAGCCCCCCACGGTGGTCAGGGGGTTCCTGATCTCGTGGGCCACGTGGGCGGCCATGCGCCCGATGGTGGCCAGGTTCTCGGCGTGGACCAGCTGGGCGTGGGCCGAGCGCAGGCGGGCCATCTTGTCGCGGAGCTCCGCGTAGGCCTCGGCGTTCTCGATGGCCAGGCCCGCCTGGTTGGCGAACATGCTCAGTATCTCGGTGTCCTCCTCGGTGATCGGCCGGCCGCTGTAGATGTTGTCGGCCATGACCGCGCCGACCACCTCGCTCATGGCCACCAGGGGCACGACCACGAAGGCCCTGGCGCCCAGGCGCTCCCGGAACTCGGCCGTCACCCGCGGGTCGTTTGCGGCGTCGGCGACGGTCTGCACCTTCTTCTCGAGCACCGCGCGGACCAGGATCTCGTCGGCGTGCGACTCGCCCAGCGGGAAGGAGAGCCCCTTGACCATCTCGAAGAGCGGCTGCTCCTCGGCGGGAGGCAGCGTCTCGGCGTCGGCGAACACGCTCTCGGTGTCCTGCTCGCGGGCGGCGAGCTCGCCCCAGATGCGGAAGGCCTCCTCCCGGCTGGTGGGGCCCACCGCCTGCCGGGCCTCCAGGGTGTTGGCCGCCCGGTCGCGCAGGAACAGGAACGCGCGGTTGAAGCCCAGCGCGTGGCCGGCGGTCATGCAGGTCAGGATCAGGTTGAGGACGCGGGGAAGCTCCAGGGTGCCGCTCATGGCCTCGCTCAGCCGGCGCAGCAGGCTGAGCTGCTCGATCTTGCTCTGGCGCGCGGTAACGTCCTGGGTCAGCACCAGGAACTGGAAGATATCCCCGAGCTCGTCGCGGATGGGCGTGATGGTGTTCTGGAAGTGCCGGCGGGTGCCGCCGGCGGTGTAGGTGCTCCAGTTCTCGGCGGTGCTGTCGCCGCTGATCACCGCCTTGCTGAGGAGGCATTCCTCGCAGGGGTCCTCCGCGCAGCGGAAGACCTGGTGGCAGGAGCGCCCCGCGGGGTCGCCGAACCAGCCCAGGAAGACCCGGTTGGCCCAGATCACCCGCCGCTCGCGGTCCACCAGGCTCAGCCCCGCGCCGGTGGCCTGGACCATGTCGTTGAGCTTGCGCTTCTCGCGGATGACC
>CAZONU010000505.1:0-2980 GCA_964581145.1 uncultured Planctomycetia bacterium | reverse complement strand
TCTCATCGATGACCTTCTTGTACTCGACCTTCTCCTTCGCGTTGAGCGTCGCCGCGTACTTGGCGACCTCCGCGGGCCGGTAGCGGGTAAGCGTTTTCAGCTCGGCCATCAAGCTCTCGGGGGTCTTGTCCCGGCCCGCTGCGAACCTGCCCAGCACGGTCTCGCCGTCGTCGTCGAGCAGCACGTAGGTGGGGTAGCCCCTGACCTTGTACTTCGCGTTGAGCTTCGTGTTTCTGGCCACGTACTTCTCGGGCACCAGGCTCTTGTCCCGCGGGAAGTCGAGCATCACCATGACGACGTCGGTCTTGGCGTAGTCCTTCCAGGCCTGCTGGGAGAACACGTTCTTCTCCATCAGCTTGCACCAGCCGCACCAGTCCGAACCGGTGAAGTTCAGCAGGATGGTGGCCTTCTTCTCCCTGGCGTACTTCCTGGCGGCCTCCAGATCCATGGTCCACTTGCCGGGGGTCACCCCCTCCTTGTCGGACTCGGCGGCGGGAACCGCCCGTGCGACCGAAAGCAGCAGCAGCCCGGCGATCAGGGTTCGAGCGGCGTTCCTCATGGAATCCTCCCTCGTCAGTTATTGCCGCGCGCCTCCCCCAGGGTACACACCGCGCGGGCGGGGTCAAGGGGGCGCAGAGAATCCGGTGCTACTTCCCCGGAACGGCCTTGCTCCGGCGCCGCTTGTCGGCGACGGCCCGCTCGATAGTCTCAACGGCCTGCTTGGCAGCCTTGCTCACCCACTCGCTGGCATCTCCATCCCGGACGCGTTTGAGGGCCTCCAGGGCGCGGCCGTCCTGCTGTGCTTCCAAAGCCTTCACCGCGCTCCGCCGGATTCTCGCCTCTTTGTCCTCCAGCAGCCTGCACAACGGCTCGACGCATCTGGGGTCCTTCAGCCTTTCCAGGGACCACGCCGCCCAGTAGCGGACGTCGACCGCCGGATCGCTCAGGGCCGCCACCACCGGGGGCACCGACCTGGGGTTTCGTATCTTCCCCAGGGCGACCACCGCGTCGATGCGCGCCGAGTGGTCCTTCATCTTGAGCGCGGCGGCGAGCGCGTCGATGGCAGCGGGACTCTTGAGCTCGCCCAATGGACGGATGGCGGCGTGGCGGGCTTTCGGCGAGCCCTTCTGCATTACCAGCAGCAGCGTTTCCAGCGCCGGCTTCCCGATATCGATGAGGGCCTGGCCAGCGATGGACCTCACGTGGATGTCCGGGTCGGACAGGCGCAGCACCAGCGCATCGACGGCCCGGGGGTCCTTGCGCTTCCCCAGCGCCCAGGCCGCGGCGCGGCGCACGTTTGAACTGCGGTCCTCCAGAAACGGGATCAGGCGTCCAACGTCGTCAGGACCGCCGATCCGGCCCAGGGCGCCGGCCGCCGCCCCGCGTATCTCCGCGGCTTCGTCACCGAGCAGTTTCCTGATTGCCGGCGCGGCCCTGGCGACCCGCAGGTGCCCCAGGGAATCCACGGCGCCCCGGCGCACCCGCATGGACGGGTCCTTGAGGGCGGCTATCAGGGCATCGCCGACGCGCGCGTCGCCCAGGTCCTTCAGGCCCCCCGCCACCAGCATGCGGACCCTCTCGGAGCGGTCCTTCAGCAGGGCGCTCAACGGCAGGGCGGCGCGGGGGTCCTTGCCGGCCAGGAGCTTGGTGGCCGCGGCGTGGCGCGTCTTCTCCTCGGGGTCCTTCAGCCCGGCCAGCAGCGGGTCCAGCGCCTTGCGGCCGCCGGCGGACTTCATCACCCCCTCGGCGGCCCCGCGCACCTCAGGGCTCCGGTCCGAGCACGCCCGGACCACGGCGGACAGGGCCTTCTTCCCGCCCATGTCGCCGAGACCGAGGACGGCGGCCTTGCGCACCCCCTGGTCCTTGTCTTTGAGATAGCCTTCAAGAAACTGAAAGCCTTGGCGGTCACAGGCCCCCATCATCCTGATGGCCAGAAGGTGATGCTTGGCCTTCGGCTTCTTGGTGTGCATGAGCAGGGCCAGGAGAGCGCCGGTTTCCCCGTCGAGCTTCTGGACCTCCGCACGCGCCTGCGCGCGGAACTTCTTCGCCGGCGTGTCCTGCAGCCGCTTGAGCGCCGCCAGCAGCTTCTTCTCGTCGTAGAACTCCAGGGCAGGAGGTATCTCGCCGGTGCGCGCGGCACCGCCCATCAGCCCCAACGCGAAGAGCAGGCAGAGCCCCCGGCGCATAAGCCTCACGGCCGGTCCTCCCCGCGCATAGAGCCCCTCCTGCGCCGTCCTTCCCGCTGATATAGTATGCCGCCCCCGGGCGCGGGAGTCAAGGCTTACCTCAGCTGCCAGTGTTCAGTGGCCCGAAAAACGGAACTTTCAACCCCTATTTGCCCCCATTTGCGACCTAGTGAAAAACCCAGTTCCCATGTGCCGAAAAAGTTGGAAAATCTTCTCCTGGAAACCGCGCCGGTTAGGCGTCTGCCGAAGCGCCCGAGAAGAATGCTGCATCAGTATACATTGCGCCCCCGACGCCTTTTCTTCGGCCATTTTATCGGTAATCGCCCCCGGACCGGATGCACCCCCGGATTTGAAAAACGCCTCCATTGGGCTCAGAGATGGCAAATTATAACGGTGGGTGTCACCGGAAGCCCTCCACCGCCGGCACATAGAAAGACGGAGATACCGGCCACGGAGACGCGGAGACACGGAGAAAGAAGAGCTCTTGACCGCGGCGGGCGTCTCCGGCAATACCGGCGTCGTTACCCGCGACCAAGAAAGTTTCTCCGTGCCTCTGTGTCTCCGTGGCGAAAACGACCCTCCGCCCGAGGAGCTGGAGATCCCCCTGCTGGCCGCGGCGCGGGGGGTCGCTCTCGGCGAAGAAACCGGAGCGGTGGCCCGCGAGACGGGGTACGCCGCCGGGGAAATAGCGCGCTGGGGGTTCATTTACGCGAAAGCCTGGGACCGGGCCTGGCGCCCCGCAAGATTAGAAGCCGCCGAGTTCGGCGCCGCGCTGGCCATTAACCGACTGCTGG
>CAZONU010000504.1:0-2987 GCA_964581145.1 uncultured Planctomycetia bacterium | reverse complement strand
GAGCAAGACCGAAGAGCTCAAGAAGCCGGACATCCCGCTGGCCTGGCTGATCGGCGTGGGCGCCACCGACAAGTACGTCTACCTGCCGGACAGCATGAACCGGCGGCTGCTCCGCGCCGAGCAGGTCTACGCCGCCGAGGCGACCTGCGCGATCCAGTGAGGGAGGACTGACTTCATGCGCTGCGCGCTGCTCTTGACCGCACTATTGATCCCGGCCGCATCCCTGGCCGGCGAGAAGCCTTCCGGCAGGCCCCGCGGACCGGAGTGGCCGCAGCACCGCGGGAACGCCGGGGGCACCGGGGTCTCGCCGGACGCTTCGGTGAAGCCGCCGCTCAAGCTGGTCTGGTCCTACCGCTGCGACAGCGACACCACCGGCGACGCCGGGGCGGGGCTCACCGTCGGCGGGGGCAAGGTCTTCTGCAACATGGAGATGACCAAGTCGATCCTGGCCCTGGACGCCGAGACCGGGAAGTTCTGCTGGGAATTCTCCGACCGGTTCGTCCACTACACCCAGACTTCCAGCTGCGCCGACGGCAAGCTCTTCGTCTGGCTGCGTTACTCCAGGCACTCGCGCCTGGTGGCCCTGGATGTGGAGACCGGCAAGCCCGTCTGGGAGAAGAAGTTCAAGACCAACCAGGGCATCAGCTTCCGCCGCTTCGGTCCCGCTATTGCCGACGGCAAGGTCCTGATGGCCGACGGCGGCGATCCTGTAATCGTGGCTCTGGACGTCAAGACCGGCAGCGAGGTCTGGCGCAGGCCGCTCGACAAGACCGACGGCGACGTTGTGATGGCGCCCACCATTGCCGGTGGGAAGGTCTTCACCGGCACGCGCGTCAAGTTCACGCGGGGGATGAAGGAAGCCGTGCACGGCGCGGTAATCGCCCTGAACTTGAAAGACGGCAAGGAGGTCTGGCGCAACCGGAAGATATACCCGTGCCTGCCGCCGGTCAGCGACGGGACGGTCGTCATAGCCAAGACCAACCGGGAAGTCGCGATGAAGGCGAACCCCAACCAGAAGATGTACGTGCTCGACGCCAAGACCGGGCAGGAGATCTGGTCGGTGCCCATCAAGAACCTCTACGGCACCACCACCATAACGAAGGACAAGATAATCCAGAAGCACTACGGCGGCGGCATCGCGGCCTTCGAGCGCAAGACCGGCAACAAACTCTGGACTCGATTCATCAGGACCGGCTCGGGCTGCTGCTCGCCGTCGATCTCGGGGGACTGTGCCTACGTGGGCACCGGCTCCTTCAACGACAGCGAGGGCATCTGGGCCTGGCGCTTCGCGACGCCGCCACACAAGTACAAGGGGGCGACGGGTGCGAGTTGGACCTTCCACGCCATCGACCTCAAGACCGGCAAGACCGTCTGGGAGTTCCTGACCGGCTGCAACGCCTGCGGCGACCCGGCCATCGCCTACGGGCGGCTGTACCTCAACAGCCGCGACGGCCGGATCTACTGCCTGGCCCCCGTCAAGAAGGGCGAGCCGGCGAGCGTCGAGGCCGTCGAGGAGTTGCCGAACGCACCGGAGGCAACGGTCAGGAAACTGCTGGCCGAGAAGCTGCCCGCGCCGCGGCCGGGCCGGGATTGGCCCATGCTGGGCGGCACGCCGGAACGCGCCGGGCTGCCCGTTTCTCTCAACCCGCCGCTGACGCCCGCCTGGAAGCTCGACACCGGCGGGCGAATCACGGGCTCGGCGGCGATTCGCGACGGCAAAGTCTACATCGGTTCCTATTCCGGCAAGATCATCTGCGCGAACCTGCGCTCCGGCGCCAAGACGTGGGAGTTCGACACCGGCGCCGAGGTGAAGTGCAGCCCGGCGGTGGCCGGCGGGCTGGTCTACTGCGGCTCGGACAGCGGCGGGTTTTACGCGCTGGACGCCGCCACCGGCGCGAAGAAGTGGAGCTTCAAGTGCGGCGGACCGGTGCAGGCCTCGCCCGCGGTCCTCGGCGGCGCCGTGGTCTTCGGGGCCAACGACCACAACATCTACATGCTGGACAGGAAAACCGGCGGGAAGCTCTGGAGCTTCCGCACCAGCAACCAGCTGGTGCAGGCGCCTCCCGTAGTAAAGGGCGGCCAGGTCTTCGCCGCCTCGTGGATCGACTGGGCCTACGCGCTGGACGCGGCCACCGGCAAGCAGCAGTGGAAGACCTGCGTTCCTATTTCCATAGAAGCGCTGCACTTCTACCGCGGCAGGCTCTGGCTGCGCACCCCCCGCCAGTTCGCGGAGTTCGATCCGGCCAGCGGCAAGCGCCTGCGCCTCGGCAACCTGGCCTACGGGTACAACGGCCTGGCCTTCATGAAGAACCTGCTCTTCTACGCGGGCACGGGCGCGGCCGGCGCTGCGGACATGGACCAGGAGGGGAAGCTCAACAGGCACGAGAAGACCCAGCCGGCCCTCAAGGGCGTCAGGGTCCTCGGGGCAAGAGGGCTGGCGGGCTGGCCCCGGCTGGCCTCCATGGGCACGCCGCTGGTCGTCGGCGAGGAGATATGTTTCGCCTCGAAGAAGGGCAAGGTCATCCTGGTCAAGCCCGACCCGGCCTCGATCAGCGGGCGGTACGTTAAGCAGAAACAGCTCTGGAGCTTCGCGATGGGCGGCACCTGCCATGCGACTCCGGTCGCCGCCGACGGCATGCTGGTAGTCGGCTGCGACGACGGCAAGCTCTACGCCTTCCGTGGAAAGTAGGGAGAAAGCCTCGTGGACATTCGCTCAGCTTTCCTGACGCTGGCGCTGGCCTTGCCGTGCGCCGCCGCCCGCGCCGCGGACTGGCCGCAGTATCGCGCCGATGCGGCGCGCTCGGGGAGCAGTTCCGAGAAGCTGCCCGCCAGGCTCTCGCTCCTTTGGACCTACAAGCCGCTTCACCCGCCCGAGCCGGCTTGGCCGGACGACCCGCGCATGACTTTCGACCGCGCCTTTCACGTCGCCGTCGCCGGCGGGACGCTCTACTTCGGGAGCAGCGCGGACTGCCAGGTGCGCGCCCTGG
>CAZONU010000503.1:0-3043 GCA_964581145.1 uncultured Planctomycetia bacterium | reverse complement strand
GGACGATCTCCCGGCCCTCGAAGGTGGCCTCGAAGGCCGCCTTGGTGGCCGCGTCCTGGGCGGCCAGCGCGTCGCGGGCCCCCTTGCCCCACTTGCCGGTCGGGTCGCGGCTGATGATCTGGCTGTAGAGCTCGGTGGCCTGGCGGTAGCGCTTCTGCCTGGTGTAGCCCCGGGCCTTCTTGAACATGCCGCCGACGTACTGGTCGCCCAGCTGGCGGAACTCCCCGGCGCGCTTCTTGGCCTGCCCGGCGGCCCTGGTGGCGGTGAAGGTGGCGGCGAAGTCCAGCAGGTTGCGCTCGGCGGCGAAGAACTGCTGGCGGGCGGCCAGGGCCTCGGCGGTGGCCTCCGCGGTCTTGTAGGCCTCGCGGGCCTCCTCCTCGCGGCCGCCGCTTCCGTCCGAGCCGTTGGCCGGCGGCGCGGCGCGCAGGGCCAGCTCCACGCGCTCCAGGGCCCGCCTGGCCCGGGCGACCTCGGGGGCCGAAGGGTAGCTGGCGATGAAGGAGTCCAGCTGCTGCCGGGCGGTCTTGAGCGCCTTGGGGTACTTGCGCATGAAGCGCTCCAGGTCCGCGTACTCGCGGCGGGCCCGGCGGAGCTTGAGCAGCTGGGCGATCTGGGCGTTGGCCCGCTTCTCGCTGGCGGTGCCCGGGACCCCCCGGGCGATCTTGAGCAGGACCTTCTCGGCCTGGCGGTAGTTGCCGGCCTCGCGGTGGGCGCGGGCCTGCTCGAAGAACTTGCCGATCTGCTGCTGGGTGAGCCCCGGCTTGACGCCGTTCCCGTTCCCGTTCCCGCCGCCGGGCCCCTTCCAGGGCAGCAGGATCCAGAGCCCGAAGGCCGCGGCTATCACCAGCAGGACGACGATCCAGGGCAGGGCCCCGGCCCGGGGGCGGCGCTCGCGGACCGCCCGGCGGAGCTGCTTGCGGGGGACCACCTGGGCGGCGGCGGCGGCCGGCTTGGGGGCGGCCAGCCGCTGGAAGCGGGCGGTCTCGTGGGCCAGGATGTCCTTGAGCCGGTCGCCCACCAGCTTGGCCGAGGGGGGCCGCCCGGCCGGCTCCTTGGCGAGCATCTGCATGCACAGCTTGGCCACCGACTCGGGGATGCTCACGTCGTACTGGCGCGGGTCGGGGATCTCGTTCTTGACGTGCTTGGTGAGGATCTCGATGGAGTTCTTGCCGTCGTAGGGCACCCGGCCGGTGAGCATGTGGAAGAGGGTGGCGCCGGTGGCGTAGACGTCGGTGCGCCCGTCGATGGCGCCGCCCTTGGCCTGCTCGGGGGCCATGTAGTGGGGGGTGCCCATCAGCACGCCGCGGCGCTTGCCGCGGTCGCGGCCGATGACCTTGGCCAGCCCCAGGTCGGCGAGCTTGACCACGTCGCGGTTGCGCCGGTCGATCATCAAATTCTGGGGCTTGATGTCCTGGTGCACGATGTTGTGGGCGTGGGCGTGGGCCAGCGCGGTGCATAGCTGGCTGACCATGGTCAGCGCCCGCTGGGGCGGGATCTTGCCGTCGCGCTTGAGGACCGCCAGGACGTTCTCGCCCTCGACCAACTCCATGGAGAAGTAGTAGAAGCCCTCGAACTCGCCGAAGTCGTGGACCTGGATGATGTTGGGGTGGTTGAGCTGCCCGGCGGTGCGGGCCTCGTTGAGGAAGCCGACCACGAACTCGCGGTCGCGGGTCAGCTCGGGGTTGAGCACCTTGAGGGCCACCTGGCGGTCCATGGAGATCTGCAGCGCCTTGTAGACCGTGCCCATCCCCCCGGTGCCCAGCTTGCCCAGCACCCGGTAGCGGTCGGCGATCAGCTCGCCGACCAGGTCTTTGGCCGCGTCGTCCTTGAAGACCAGCTCGCAGCCGCCGATGCGCACCAGGTCCCCGTTGGCCAGCACCCGGCGCTGAACCTGCTGGCCGTTGACGAAGGTGCCGTTGGCGCTGCGCAGGTCCTCGATGATGAAGGAGCGCCCCGAGGGGATGATCCGCGCGTGCTGGCGGCTGGCCAGCTCCTCGGGCAGCTGCAGGTCGTTGGTCGCCTGCCGGCCCATGCTCAGCACCGAGCGGAGTTCCAGCTCCTTGAGGGTGCCGTCGCGGAACTTGACTACCAGTCGCGCCAACTCGTCACTCCCGCCCCGCTCAGGCCGAGCCCTGCCACAGGAAGCTGACCCCCACCTTGAAAGCGCCGCCCTCGCCGGGCAGCAGGCGCACCACCTTGGCCATGGCCTCCAGGCGCTCGCCGGGCAGGTGGATGACCATGCGCACCAGGCTGCCGGAGGCCAGCTCGCGCGGGAAGGTGAAAAGCATCCCCCCCGAGGAGATGTCCAGCGCCTGGCTCTGGACCGGCTGGTCCTCGGTGCCGTCGGCCAGGATGGGGGTCACGTCCACCGGGGTCTCGCGCTCCAGGCGCGCGTGCAGGCGCTTCTCCTGGACGTAGATCTCCTCCTCGATGAAGCACTCCACGACCCGGGGGTCGTACAGCGTGCTCGCGCCGGCGCGGAGCTCCTCCAGGGCCTGGCTCTCGTCGAGGCGCTTCCCGTCGGCGCGCGGGGCGAAGAGCATCATGTCGTAGGCGTTGACCACCGCCAGGACCCGCGCGGCGCGGGGCAGCCTCTCGCCGGTGACCCCCCGGGGGAAGCCGGTGCCGTCGAAGTGCTCGTGGTGCGCGCAGGCGATCTCGGGCACGGCGGCCAGCCGCTCGGGGAAGTCCACCGAGCGCATGAAGGCCTCGGTGAAGAAGATGTGAATGCGCCCGGCGGGGTCGCCGTACTCGACCTCGGCCTCCACGTGCAGGCGGCCCACGTCGTGGAGCAGCGCGGCCAGTTCCAGGGCGTCCCCCTCGGCGGGAGTAAGGCCCATGGCTTTTCCGGTGGCCACGGCCAGGTCGCGCACCCTGACGCAGTGGTTGACCACCGCGCCGACCTTGGTGTCAACCGCGCGGCCGAAGGCCTCAGACAAGCTGAAGACCAGCTCGCGCCAGTGGCCGGCGCCCCTGACGCTGTCGATCAGCTTGCTGGCCGCCTCGCAGAACATCTCCAGATAGGCGGCGTCCTCCTCCGTGA
>CAZONU010000502.1:0-3062 GCA_964581145.1 uncultured Planctomycetia bacterium | reverse complement strand
GAACAGGCTCGCGTAGGTGCGGATCTTCGCGGGCGCTCGCTCGGGGCCACCGAGTTCTTTCACCCAGTAAGTATCCAGCTCTTGCCCGTCCGGACGTTTCTTGAGCACTGAGCGCACCTGCCAGACCGGCACGACCACCGCCCCGACGAACCACGCCAGGCCCAGCACCGCCAGCATCCCGACCGTCCAGCCGATGATGGCCTTGCGCGACGGGCCGGGCTTCTGCTCGGCGGGCGTCGAGTCGGTCACCTGTTCGCGCCCTCTTTCTTCTCTGCGGCGCGGATCTTCCTGAGCGCCTCGCGGTGCAGCTTGCAGGCGATGTTCCTGGTCCAGGACAGCCAGTTGATGCGCCGAACGGACCTGTTCTCGTGGGGCAGCGGGATGCGCGGCGCGGCCCGGCCCAGGAACGAGCCGATGTCCTCCCAGTCCGAGCCCGTCTCCCAGCAGACCACCAGGAGCTTCCCCGGCCGCCCCCGGAAGCAGGCCCGCACCTCGCGGTTGTGCCGCTCGTAAAGGGCCAGCAGCTCGTCCCGGTGCCAGTGAGGAATCGCGCAGCCGTAGGCCAGCTCCTGGGCTTCCGAGGGGCCCTTGCGCCTGACGTGGTTGCACAGGCTCCTGAACCACGTCTCGCGGTCCTTTCTGACCGTGAGGATGAAACGGGCCCCGGGGAAGGCGGCGTCAATCTCCCGGTAGAGCCAGGGCCACGGCCAGTCGGCGAAGCTGTCGTACTTGGCGACGGTGTGGAACAGGCAGTCCAGATCGCCGCGCCGGAACTGGCCCAGGCGCACCGGCTTGTAGAGCGCGTGCCGGAACCCCAGGTGCCGCAGGCACGCCGCCAGGGTGGTCGTGCCCGTCTTGTTGAGCCCGATGCCGAAGACCTTCATTTCAGGCCGACCCCCTCTTGGAGCGGGGCTGAGCCGGGCGATTGGGGGTGGTCACGTTACTTAAGCGCTTCCTTGACTTTCGGGTCCTTCCCGTAGCAGGTCCTGAGCAGGCGCACAATCTCCGCGCGCACGAGAGAGTCCTTCTCTGACTTGAGGGACTTGAGCAGCGCGTCCCGGGCCCCGGCCGAGCGCAGCTTCGGTGAGGCCAGCGCCATTGCCGGGCGCTCGTCCTTGCCGGCGTGAGCCAGCGCCACGAAGCGCGCCACACGGACCGCGTAGTCCCTGCGGAAACCGTCGCCGGGCCGGTGTTTCCTCAAGGCCTGCTTCTCGAGTTCGAGCGCCCTGGCGTAGTCGCCGACGGCGGCGTGACAGACGGCCACCGTATCCAGGCAGTAGCGGCGCATCTGGTCCTCGGGCTTGGTCCCGGCCAGAGCCTTGGCACCGATCTCCAGGGCCACTGCGGAGTGCCACGAGCCGGTCGGGAAATTGGTGGCCAGGTCCCACGCGATGCTGTTCTGCTTGCCGGGTGTGGTGGCTGCTCTGGCCAGCTTCTCGACCTTCTTCCTGTCGCCCGCGAGACAGGCCAGGGTAAGCTGGTATTGCGCGTCCCCGGGGCTGGCCTTGACCGCCATCTCGGCGAGCTTCCTGGCCCGCTTGCGGTCCCGGAGCTTGGTGTCGGACGTGGAGTGGAGTTCCAGCGCCAGCCAGTTCATGACGTCCGGCTGGCGATCGCCGCGCGCGTGCAGGAGCAGGAACAGCTTGGCAGCAAGCCCGCGTTCCTTCGGGTCCGAACTCACCGAGTAGGGGCTGGCAAGCGCGGAAACGCTGCGCCAGTCATGGAGCATGGTCAGGGCGACCCGATGCAGGAAGACCAACCGGCGTTCGGGAGGGAGCACATCCCTCAAGGCCCTGACGCCCTTGAGCATTGGCCCCTCGTTCTTCATGCGAGGACCGTAGCGGGCCAGGAAGTCAACCACATCGTCTTCCAGAGAAGGATGTGGGTTGCTGCAGATGAAGGTGAACACCTTCCAGCGCTGGTCTGCGTCGGCGAGGCGCAACCCAGCGCGCAGAGCCGCCAAGGCCGCTTTTCCAGCCTTTTTGTCTTTGAGGCCGGCCTTCAGCTTGGCTTTCGCCTCAGCCTTGCCTTTCAACAGCTCTGCAACCAGTGCCGCGGCCTGAGGATCGGCCGGCGCCGCCTCCGCGGCATAGGTCATCTCTATGGGCCCTGAGACCAGTTCGCTCGAGCCCGAGAAGACCTTGCCTTTGATAATCTTGCGGGCCTTGTCCGGCAGGGATATCTCCAGGTAGGCCCGGACGGCTGCGGCGCCCTTGGCTCGCTTCAGCGGATCGGCATCCATCAGATAGCCGACGCTCTGGCCGGGTTTGAGGCGCAGGAAGTCCTGGGCCGTGAGCGTCGCCGGGGTGGTCGCCCCTACCACGCGCGCGTGATCCGAGACGTCTCTGCTCTTGGGTTGAAGCACCAGGTTCCAGAAGTACTGAAAGATGTGGATGTCGTGGTCGCTCACGTTGGTGATGGTCAGCCAGAGGGTTACGGCCTCGCCGGGCCTGGGCTTGCGGCCGACCAGTGCCGCGGAGAGTCTCAGCCCCTCCAGGGCTCTTCCCGTCCCGCCATACAGGCGGGACAGTCCCTGCTTTACCCGCATGGCCACTTCGGGGTCACGGTGGTTGACGTGCTCAGCGATCAGCGGGACGGCCTTGGCCCTAAGGGCGACCAATTCCTCGGAAGCTTTTTCCCGGACCCTCCAGGAGTCGTCCCCCAGTCGCTTCAGAATACCGGCCAGCTTCTCTCGTATCTTCCTGGCTTCCATCCGAATTCGCTTCTTGGGAACGGTCTGCGGAGGCACTTCCTGCTCGCCGGCCGACGCGCGGGGAGCGAACGCGACCAGCAGCACCAGGGTCAAGCTCACCGCCCAGCCGATCATGGCCTTCTTGGACGGGCCGGGCTTCTTGGCTTCGGGCGGCTTCTCGTCGCTCACGGGATACCTCCACAAACAGCATACCTCGCGCTCACCCCCGGAGTCAAGGGTTACCACAGTGTTCCGTGTTCAGCTTGCGGTGTTCAGGACGCGAATCCGCGCGCGCGAATCCCGCGCGCGAATCCGGGGACGGCGAATCCGGGGACGGTTACCGATTCTTTCCAGGCGGAGGGAATCCGGG
>CAZONU010000501.1:0-3094 GCA_964581145.1 uncultured Planctomycetia bacterium | reverse complement strand
GAACTGCTTGCGGGTCGGGGCGTAGTCCACGGCCAGGTCCAGCGCGCCGGCGGCGATGCCCACCGCCTGGGAGGCCACCCCCGGCCGGGAGGTGTCGAAGGTGCTCATGGCGATCATGAAGCCGCGGCCGGGCTTGCCGAGCATGTTGGCGGCGGGCACCCGGCAGTCCTGGAAGACCAGCTCCCGGGTGGAGGAGGCGCGGATGCCCATCTTGTCCTCCTTCTTGCCGAAACTGAAACCGGGGGCGCCCTTCTCGACGATGAAGGCGCTGGCCCCCCGCGCGCCCTTCTTCCTGTCGGTCATCGCGAAGACGGTGTAGACGTCGGCCACTTCGCCGTTGGAGATCCACTGCTTGGTGCCGTTGAGCACGTACTCGTCGCCGTCCCTGGCCGCGACCGTCTCGATGGCCGCGGCGTCCGAGCCCGCATTGGCTTCCGTTATGGCGAAGGCCGCCAGCTTCCTGCCGGCGGCGACCTCCGGCAGGTACTTCTTCTTCTGCTCGTCCGACCCCGCCAGGATTATGGGGATGGTGCCCAGCCCGGTGGCCGCGAAGGCCAGGGCCACGCCGGCGCAGGCCTTGGAGAGCTCCTCGACCACCACGCACATGTTCATGATGGGCGTCTCGCCGCCGGCGCCGCCGTACTCCTCGGGGATGTATACCCCGCAGAGGTCGCTCTCGGCCAGCACCGGGACGATCTCGGCGGGGAACTCGTTCTTCTCGTCGTACTCGGCGGCGATGGGCCGGATCTTCTTCTCGGCCAGCTCCCGGGCCACCTCCTTCATCATGCCCTGCTCTTCGGTGAGGCCGTAGTCGAGTTCCATGCGTTTGCGCTCCTAGTTGAACATCCCCGAAACGCCCATGCTTTCGGCAAGGTTCTCCACGTCCCTGATGAACTTGTCCAGCGAGTCGGACCGCTGGCGCGCCGAGTCCAGGTCCAGCCGGCTGGCGAGCGGCGCCTGGTCCCTGGTTTCCACGTAGGTTCGCGAGCCTTCCATGTGGCTCCTCAGCCAGCGCTTGGGATAGGATATGCCCTCGGGGTCGAGGTCACATTCGGCGTTGGCCGCAATGCCCTGGGTTCCCCTGAGAGACTCGATCCCGGCAACGAACCAGGCCTCGAACTCGCGTTTGGCGAGCACGACGCGGCATTCCCGGTGGCAATGCGCCTTGGCGCGCTTCAACAACTCGGGCCCCAGCTCGCAGGGAGCATCATCGTCGGAGTCGAGCAGCACCAGCACCGCTTGGCAATCTCCCTTGTGAAGCATCGCCTCGACCCACTTCTCGATTTCACCTTCCCTGACGATCCGATTCCGCTTCACCGGCACCGTTTCCACTCGCACAGAATCCCGCGGGAAGACCTTGAACAGCAGCTTAGGCAGCGCCACCCTGTCTCCGGGCCCCTCGACGGCGCAAACCAGGCGGGGGATCATTCGGTCACCCCACTCGTGGCCTCGTCGGAAAGCAATTGTCCCATGCGCATCAACTCACCGGCGTTGTAAAGCTTCTCGGCCATGACCTTGCGTGAGTATTCGCCGGGGCCACTGACCTTCGTTTGGCCTCGCTCAAAGGAGCACAGGCGAAGTTCCTTCTCCTGGATGTCCTTGCCTTCCAAGATGTCGGCGCTCTGAGTCGCCACCAGCACCTGTGTTCTGGCACTGGCTGCCCGGATCGCGTCCAGGACGGCGCCGAGCGCGGCGGGGTGAATTGCTCTTTCGGGCTCCTCTATGGCTACCAGGGGTGGCAGGGGGTGTTGGTAGAGCGCGATGAGGTTGCCCAGCGCCCGCAGCGTTCCCTCGGACATCTGTTGGGGCTCAAAATGGTGGGATTCGGCAGGGCTCATCTGTTGCGAGAAGAAAAGCTCATAACCCTCGCGGCCGAGGCGCTCTTCTCTGGCATCGGCGGAGGCCCCGGGAATGATGGCGTTGAGCAGGGCGTTCACGGAAGAGTAGCCCTCGTGGCCGGGATCGTTCCGCATCTGCCAGATCATCGCTCCGGCGTTGGATCCGTCTGGCGCCAGCCGTGTGGTTAACAGCGACGAGGCTCCAAGCTCGTCAGGCGCAATATCGTAAAACGCTAGGCCGGTCAGATGGTCGCGGACATCCCGAAATTCAGGAGAGGCGGAAATAACCGGCAGGACCAGCCTGTCCCGGGAAACTTTGGGATTCAAGCCTTCCGGAGGGACTGTGAGCTTGCCTTCTCTCAGTTCGTAGCCGGCCAGCACGCGTTTGCTCGCGTCCTGCACGGAACAGGATTCCTCCGCAACGAGAGCGTCGAGCGAACCGGTGAGTTCTGTCGAGAACCTGATCTTGAAACCGTAGTTTGCATGGCGCCCGCCCGGCAAGTCGGTCTCGACCGCGATTGAGAACCATTTGGGGTCACGAAAGTGCGCCAGGGCGGCCATATGGACTTCACGGTGGGAAAAGGCCCTGCTCAGGTCATGGTCGAGAGCGTCCTTGACGAACCTCAATGCGTCCAGAAAGTTGCTCTTCCCCGACCCGTTCGGCCCGACAAGGAAGGTCAGCGGTCCCAACTCCACGTCCACGTCGGCCATGCTGCGGTAGTTCTTCACCACCACGCGCTTGATCATCGCCTTGGGACCTTCGGCTGCCATAGTCTTTCCTATTCCCGCAACTTGCCCAAACAGATTATCGAGTTGTGCCCGCCGAAGCCCAGCGAGCTGCTGACGGCCACCCGTACCCGCATCTCGCGGGCGGCATTGGGAACGTAGTCCAGATCGCAGTCGGGGTCCGGGGTCTCGTAGTTTATGGTCGGGGGCACCTTGCCCTCGTGAATGGCCAGGGCGGTGACCGCCGCCTCCAGCGCGCCGGTGGCGCCCAGGAGGTGCCCGGTCATGCTCTTGGTGGAGCTGACCGCCAGCTTTGAGGCGTGCTCGCCGAAGGCCAGCTTGAGCGCCTGGGTCTCGATCCTGTCGTTGTAGAGCGTGCTGGTCCCGTGGGCGTTGACGTAGTCGACGTCCCCGGGGTTGACTCGCGAGTCCTCCAGCGCCGCGCGCATGGCCCGGGCCGGGCCGTCGGCGGTCTCGTCCGGGGCGGTGATGTGGAAGGCGTCGCAGCTGGCCCCGAAGCCCAGGAACTC
>CAZONU010000500.1:0-3096 GCA_964581145.1 uncultured Planctomycetia bacterium | reverse complement strand
GATCAGCCGGAAGCCGGGTGTCTTGGCCGGCGGCGTCGAGGGCGGGTAGGGCAGCACCGTCTTGAGGTACTTGCCGGTCTTGTCGAACTTGCGGATCTGCCAGGGCATGCCCGCGTGCAGCTGGGGCACCAGCGAGGCCATCTTCACGTAGATGCTGCCGTCGGGCGCGACCGCCACGCTGTCCGAGGGCGCGCCGGAGCTCAAGACCCCGCTGTAGGGGCTGGTGCCGAAGATCTTGCCGAACTTGACGCTCATCCCCGCGCGGACCCGAACCTTGAAGGGCCCGCCGGCGGCAGGCTTGCCGAAGTCGTCGCGCAGGTCCCATTCCAGGCTTTGCGAGAGTCCCGCCTTGAGGGGCGGGGGCGGCGCCTTCTTGCCGCCCAGCACCCCGGCGGCCAGGTGGCGGACGATCTTGCCGCCCGAGTCCAGCACGGCGACCTCCACGTCGGCCGGGGCGGACACGGTGAAGGATATTTTCACCTTGCCGGCCGCCTTGGCCGCGGCCGGCCTGGCCGTGAAGCTGACTTCGCCCGCCGCGCAAGACGCGGCAACGCCGGCCAGCAGTAACGCCGCAGGAACGATTCTCATCCGCCTGTCCTCCTCCGGGCCGGGGCCCACTATACGGCTACACCGCTCCGGGCGCAAATGACTGTCCGCGCCCGCGGAACCAGACAAGTGGACTGGCCCCTTCCGTCCGGAGACGCATCACCCCGCCGCAGCCCGATTTCGCGCGCCTTTGGGGGCCGTTGGGACGGTGCCGGCCCGCAAGGGTCAAACATGATGAAAGGGGCATGGAATATCCCGGCGCATGTGGGGTGGAATAGGAAGGGGCGATTGGAAGTCACAACAATGGCCCCGGATAGCGAGGGGACAGATGGCCCGAAAGACGGCTCCATGTCAGCTCTTGCTGGCAATCCTGTCCCTTCTGTCGTGTGTCGATGCACTGGCGGGGGATGCCGAGCAGAAGCCGCCCTACTCGTTCTCAGCGACCACCTTCGAGGCCAGGACGTCTGCGCTGGAGCAATACTCCGAACTCGCGTTCGGCCTGGCGGACATCAGCGCGCTGGTTGAGGCCGTCAAGTTGGAGGGGGAAACTCTCCACGCCAAGGTCGTCGAAGTATATCGCGGATTCCAGACTCCCAAACTAGCATTGCTGAACGGCTTCCGTGAGATTAACCCGCGCAAGTACCCCGCTGGCGGCAGGTGGCTGGTTGCCGCACGTCACGCGGGGGACGTAAACGCTCGCGTCATTGATATCCTCCCGGACAGCAAAGACAATCGCCAAGCGGTAAAGACATGGTCGCTGCCCGGATGGAAGATGATGCCCGTCGTAGTGGCGGCCAGGATCGAGCGCAGGCGCGATGAGAAGACCGACGGCTTCGACCGTCTCTTCCGAACAGTCGCAGTTCTACGTGGAAAGGGCGTTCCCAAGGTGTTCGTCTGCAACGAACGCAAGTATGGAAAAGTAACATCCCTTCAGCCGGGAAAACAACTGTTCGTCCTTGGCCTGCACTACATCAGTTCGGCCTCGCCCAAGATGCCGTTGCCCTATGCTAGTATTGGCAGCATGAGGGCAATAGACGAGTCGGACGTCGCCAAGATCAAGATTGCCCTCCGAGCTGCCCCGTTCGGCGGGCTTCAGAAGGCGTTGCGACATGAGGCCGGGGACATGCGCCGGCTGGAGCAGGCCTGGCAGTTTCACCACGCTCCGGTGGTCGCGGACGTCAAGGTGTCCGGTCTGGCAGGCGAGATGAGCGGGATGGGGGGACTTCACATCAGTTACGAACCAGTCCGGATGCTCCGCGGAGCCCTTCCGAAAACTCTTCCGCCTCCCCCGAAATCGGGTTTTCCGGTGCTTCCCGGACTGAAGCCCGGCATCCTCTACGGCGGCGGCCACGGGTACCTGGGTCGAGAGAGACTGGGACAACGATTCCTGGCGGCCAGCACGAAGGTAGGTGGCCGTACAACGGTCCGCCTTCCCCATACCGATGCAAACCGAAGATGGGTGGAGTACTGCCTGCGGCAGCGACTTCTGGCCTTCGTATGTCGCCGAGCCGATCTAAAGGTCCTGAAACAACCTGGGGCTCTTGCCAAGCTTGTAAACTCAAGGCCAATGAAAAGGAGTCAAGCCCTCTTCTTCCGGCCTGTAGCCCTCCGCGCCGCGCTCGGCGCTTCTCCGGGGAACTGGGCGACGTTTCGAATCGAAGAGGTACGCGGTGACGGCCGGTCAAACTGGTACACGGCGCGCATCCTGCACGGCACTCACGGAGTGTCACCCATCGACTGGTGCGGCAAGTGGAGCCGTGACAGCCTCCGAAAGAATACAACCTGGGCCTTCGTGGTCCGGACCCAAGAGGTGTCGCGGCTGTGGCGCCGTCACGGGCGGATCACCGGCCTTTTCTTCGACGACGGCAGCCGCTCAGGGCCGGAGGGCAAGGCTTTCGTCCCAGGCGTCTTCCTGCCCGCCCGCTTTCCATATGGCTCCGGCCTTGCCTACCTTGCCGGCCGCTTGCGGTATGTCCGTGAATACAAGGACTTACCTGCGCGCGCCTCCGGGTCCGATCCCGCTGGCCGTTGACGCCTAGACCACGCCCTGGTCGATCATGGCGTCGGCGACCTTGCAGGCCTTGCCTTTGTAGCTCTCCCCGCGGGTCTTGAGCATCTCCTCGCCGAAGCCGCCCTCGTCGTCCAGCCAGGGCACCCGGAAGGTGATCGTCCGCTCGGGCTCGACGATGCGCTCCAGGATGTTGGTCTCAACGCAGGGGGGGCTTTTTCAGTACCGGCTTCAGCGAGTCGAAGACCTCGGTCACCGGAGGCAACCGAGCCGTTCCGGGAAAAGGTGCAGAGTAGCCCCGCGGCCCAAAAAACGTTGCAAAAGCCCCGCCGGGCGGTAGTATCCGTCGAGAACTGTAAACGCCGGATCTGGAGAAAGCCCCATGAGCAGCGACCAGAACTCAATCGACCAGCTGTGCATCAACACGATCCGCTTCCTGTCCGTGGACGCCGTGGAGGCGGCGGGGAGCGGTCATCCCGGCGCGCCCATGGGCCAGGCGCCGGCGGCCTTCGCCCTGTGGACCCGCTTCCTCAAGCACAGCC
>CAZONU010000499.1:0-3109 GCA_964581145.1 uncultured Planctomycetia bacterium | reverse complement strand
GGGCCTGGCCGGCCTGGACGCGGACAAGCTCGCCCGGCTCACCCGGGTGAGCCGCTACGTCTACGAGACCGCCAACCTGCATCCGGCCGACAACCAGCCCTTCGTGGGCCGCAGCGCCTTCGCCCACAAGGGCGGGGTGCACGTCTCGGCGGTCAGCCGCAACACCGCCACCTACGAGCACATCGACCCCGCCCGGGTCGGCAACGTCCGGCGCGTGCTGGTCAGCGAGCTCTCCGGCAGGAGCAACGTCCTGGCCCTGGCCGGCGACCGCTACGACCTGGCCGCGCACCCCGAGCTCATGAAGCAGATCGTCGAGCGCGTCCAGGAGCTCGAGAGCCAGGGCTACCAGTTCGAGGCCGCCGAGGCCAGCTTCGACTTGCTGGTCCGCAAGGCCATGGGCGGCTACCGCCCGTTCTTCAAGCTGCTGGGCTTCCGGGCCTCCAGCGACTTCTCCCAGGAGGGCGTGGAGCGCACCGAGGCCACCGTGCGCCTGGAGGTCGACGGCCACGTCGAGCACACCGCCAGCGAGGGCAACGGCCCGGTCAACGCCCTGGACGGCGCGCTGCGCAAGGCCCTGGAGAAGTTCTACCCGGAGCTGGCCGAGGTCCAGCTGGTCGACTTCAAGGTCCGGGTGATAGACGCCAAGGAGGCCACCGCCGCCTGCGTGCGCGTCACCATCGAGAGCTCCGACCGGAGCGAGCGCTGGAACACCGTGGGGGTCAGCGAGAACATCATAGAGGCCAGCTGGAAGGCGCTGATAGACTCCATCGAGTACAAGCTGCTCAAGGGGCGCGTCCCGCGGCGCCGGGGAAAGGGCAAGAAGACCAGGAAGCGCGCCGCGAAGAAAAGGGCGCGGACCAAGAAGTAACCGTGAGCCGGGAGCGGGCTTGGCAGCTCACGAGGCCCGCTCCCGCTCTGATCGTGCCGGGACCTCAGCCACTCATTTCTTTTCCGGCGTGCCCGGCAAAGCGATGATTCCCGAGGAGCACCTCCCCCGGTAGATGTTCTTGAAGAGCGTTTCCCGGTGTGACGTCAGCCAGTCTGGAAGCTGGTAGGAGATCCGATACCTGCCTTTCGGTATTACTTCCATGAAATCGCCCGGAGATATCTGCAATGAATAAGTCCCCTGGGGATAAATTGTGATTATCTCGTGCGGCACGAGGTCCTCTGTGCGCCCCAAAGATTTGTGCCAGAAACGCTTGGCCTGCTTCCCGCCCACGAGTTCGATGCTCAGGGGGCAGTCATACGAAGGGTGCAGATAGATTCGCGCGCTCTTCTTGCCAGTGTTCTTGAAGCGGACCAGCAGCCTGCCGGGCTCGTTCGGCTGGGCGGCGATGCCCAGGGCCAGTCCCTCGGAGGGCTTGCCCATCGCAAAGGCAATGGGCGAGTTCCCCTTGGGGAGAGTCACCCGGTAGGGTCCGAAGGTTTCCTTCGCGCCCTTGCGGTCGGTACAGACGATCTGGTAGGCCGTGCTCTCAGTAACCAGGAAGCTTCCCCCATAGGACGTATGGGCTCCGGTGCTGGCCAGCATGAGCGGCACCAGCGCCCCGGTTTTCAGCTTCACGTCCACGGACTTCACGCAGTGCAGGGTCTCAACGTTAAGGCCGAACATCGTCCCCGCCTTGCATTCAATGTTCCCGTCTCCCTGCCGCAAGTACTTGAATTTCTCCTTTCCCGGCAGCCGCAGGCACGGGTTGATGGCTTTCAGTAAACTGGAGGTTCTGTCCAGTTCGTCGATGGCGGCGGCCAGCGCTTTGGAGTACGGATGCTCGGGGTAGAGTTCCAGCAGCCTCCTCAGACGGGCGGCCATGGCCCGGGGATGATGTCTCCGCCAATAGTCATCGCTCTCCGCACGAAAGGCATCCAGGTACTGCCGGCTCCTTTCCAGGGCCAGCTTCTTTCGTTTTAGGTATCTTGTCCGGTCAGCCACACACCGGGCTATGGCTGCGTGATAGAGAAGATCGTATTTATCTGGGTCGCAATCGCCTATCCGATAGACGATAAAGGGATGCTTCATGCTGTAGTCGATGGCCGTATCGGGCTCGGATTCCGGGAGGAGTTGCAGGGGCCTGAGCGGTCGAGGGGACCGATGGCAGCCGGAGGCCAGAACCGAGAGTGAGAGAAGCGTTGCGAGTTGGGTTCTCATTTGCCTTTGCCCCCAATAAGTCTACGAAATACCTCCTCAATTGCGCAAGACACTTGTGGCAACCGCGAATTATCTTCCGACGCCGGCCGCCCGCAACCCAGCTTTCTGCCGGCAGCGGACGCGATCTGCCTGTGCTGGCCGTTTATCTCGGTTGGCTGCCTTGTTGAATTCCGCGGCGGGGCGCGATAGGATATCCGCCCGATTGGGAAATTTGAGCCGGGAGAGACCATGGCCAAGAAGAAGCCCCAGGAGCTGGCCACCCGCTACGACCCGGGGGGCGTCGAGTCGCGCGTGTACGCGGCCTGGGAGAAGGAGGCGTGCTTCGCCTCCTCCCCGCAGGAGGGCCGCGAGGCCTACTGCGTGGTCATCCCCCCGCCCAACGTCACCGGCGCACTGCACATGGGCCACGCGCTCAACGACACCGTGCAGGACATCCTGGTCCGGACCCGGCGCATGCAGGGCCGCAACACCCTGTGGCTGCCCGGCACCGACCACGCCGGCATCGCCACCCAGAACGTCGTCGAGCGCGAGCTGGCCAGGGAGGGCACCAACCGCGAGGAGCTCGGCCGCGAGAAGTTCCTGAAGCGGGTCTGGAAGTGGAAGGCGGAGTACGGCGGGCGCATCATCGGCCAGCTCAAGCGCCTGGGCTGCTCCTGCGACTGGTCGCGCCTGCGCTTCACCATGGACGAGGGCCTGGCCAGGGCGGTGGCCGAGGCCTTCTGCAGGCTGTTCGAGAAGGGGCTGGTCTACCGCGGGCACTATCTGGTCAACTGGTGCCCGCGCTGCCGCACCGCGCTGGCCGACGACGAGGTCGAGCACCAGGAGACCGAGGGCTGGCTGTGGCACATCCGCTACCCCGCGGCCGACGGGCGCTTCTCGCTCACGGTGGCCACCACCCGCCCGGAGACCATCCTGGGCGATACCGCCGTGGCCGTTAACCCCGAGGACGAACGCTACAGGGAG
>CAZONU010000498.1:0-3116 GCA_964581145.1 uncultured Planctomycetia bacterium | reverse complement strand
AGAGATATCGACCAAAGTCCTCACCCGCTGAAACAAAAATGATGGAACACTAGCCTTCTATGACCCTGCGCTGAACACCTGGTGGGACTGCTGGCCGCCGGAGTCCATGCCCCCGCCCCACCAGACGGAGAACGGCTGCAGGGGCCTGACCCTCAAGCGGCGCCCCTGGAACGTGCACACCGGGAAGTCCTACTACTCTTGGGACAGCGTGGACAAGGTCATGGTCTACGGCGGAGACATGTGGCAGGCGGCCGCGCCCTCCGGGAAGTTCCGTGTCCCCTGGCGGAAGAACTCCTACGGCCACGTTCGCCGCGAGACCATGGGCTACATCGACCCGGAGACCACTGAGTTCGTCGACGCCGACGTCCGCCGCGGCGGACAACTGATCAACACCCCGGGCCGGGTGATGACTCTCTGGGGACCCACGAGGAAGAGCCGGGTCTGTCGGGAAGTGGGAATCTTTTTGCCCAAGGCCGGGAAATGGAAGGTCGCCAGGATTACCGGCGAGTTCCAACTGGGGACGGTCGCATATGACTCTGACCGCAAGCTGCTCCTGAGCATCGTGGGAAACACCGTTTACGAGGTGGACCCGGGGACCGGCAAGACCGGCAAAAAGACGGCCAAGGGGGCTCTGCCCAAGATTCGCTGGTCGGGCGGGGAGGTCTACATCCCCAGGCACAAGACCGTGGTTCTCGGCGCCAGGTGCGAGGGCGGGGACCAGATCTGGGCCTACTCCGTGGAGAAGAACGTGCTGAAACAGGTGAAGGTCAAGGGCCCCAGGCTGCGCACGGGGCTGGGGTGCGATCACAGCGGCCCGCTGGTCTACTCGCCGAAGCACGACGTGCTCATCAGCATGACTTCGCGCGGCCGGACCTACCTGATGCGCTACGTGCCCGAATAGCCTTTACGGCCGGCGGGAAGGAACGGGCGGCCTGCGGAGGTCACCATAAACGGCGGCTGGTCCGGTTTTCGCCTCCGTATCCGTCTTGACCGCGCGGGCCCCGGCCGGGAGGGCCGGAAGGCCGGCGACAAGGAGCAGGATCGCGGCGGTCCGTCTGCACATGGCTGCCTCTACTACAGGGGACGCGCTAGGGACGCTCATCGGGACGGAAACTTAGCAACAAAGGGGGGATAGGGCTGCCGCTCCGGCCCGTGACCGGGTCCAGAAGCCGCTTGACATCGGGCCTCCCGGCCCTATCCTCAGATATTAATCGGGGCCGGACATCGGGACCGGCTGTTTAATTCTCAATTAGGAAGAGAGGCGCGAAAGATGACAGCTGAGATCATCGACGGGAACGCAGTCGCTGCGGGGGTCACTGACGGGCTGAAGGCCGAGGTCGAGAAGCTCAAGGCCGCCGGCCGGGAGCCGCTGCTGGTCGCGGTGCAGGTCGGCGAGAACGCCGCCAGCCGGGTGTACATAAAGAACCAGCGGGGGAGCTGCGAGAAGATAGGCATCTCCTACCGTCTCGACGAGCTGCCCGCCGAGGCGAGCCAGGCGGACCTGGCCGCCCACATCGGCAAGCTCAACGCCGACCCGGCGGTCAGCGGGGTCATCCTCCAGATGCCGGTGCCCGAGGGCATTGATCCGCGGAAGGCCCAGCTGGAGATCGCCTACAACAAGGATGTGGAAGGCATGCACCCGGCCAACATGGGCCGGGTGGTTTACGGAGACAGTCGGCTGGCCCCCTGCACTGCGCAGGGCGCGTTCCTGCTGGCCAAGAGCCTGGAGCTGCCTCCCAGCTACGACCCGCTGCCGGAGTTCGCCCAGAAGATGGTGGCCGCCGGCAAGACCACCCCGGCGCTCTACGGCAAGAACGTGGTGGTGGTGGGCCACAGCGAGATCGTGGGCAAGCCCCTGGCGCTGCTCTTCCTGGATCACTTCTGCACCGTGGAGGTCTGCCACATCGCCACCCAGAACCTGGCCGAGAAGACCGGGCGCGCGGACATCGTCTGCGTGGCCGTGGGCCTGCCCGGGCTGGTCAAGGGCGAGATGATCAGGCCCGGCGCGGCGGTCATCGACATCGGCATCAACCGCGTCCCGGACATCGGGCCGGACGGGAAGCCCAAGCTCAACAAGAAAGGCAAGCCCCGCAAGAAGACCGTCGGCGACGTGGAGTTCGAGAAGGCCAAGGAGGTCGCCGGCTTCATCACCCCGGTGCCCGGCGGCGTGGGGCCCATGACCGTGGCCATGCTGCTCAAGAACACGGTGGAAGCCGCCAAGGCCGCGGCGGGCTGAGAGCTGAAGAGGAAGGACGTTTTCGCGTAGGGCGCACTGATGGCCTCCGGACTGGGCATTGACCTCGGCGCCAGCGCCATCAAGGCGGTGAAGGTCCGCCGGCGCGGCGGGACCTGGCAGGTGCTGCGCGCCTGCCGGGCGCCGGACCCGACCCCGCCGCCCCCGCCGGTCAAGCCCGGAAAGGTCCAGGCGCTGCCCCCGCGCGTCCTGCCCGACTCGACGCGCGCCGAGCTGCGCCGCGCGGGCCTCTCGGGCTCGGGGGCGGTGGGCCTCACCGGCCGCGACCTGATGGTCAAGTACGTGGCCACCCCGCCGGTGCCCCCCTGGAAGCTCCAGATGATGATGGACCTGGAGATCAAGGGCACCAGCGGCGCGGAGGTCTGCGGCGACTTCGCCGGGCTGGACATCCCCGGGGACCTGACCCGCGAGATGGTCTCGCTGGTGGCGGTGGGCCGCACCGACTACGTCGAGCGCCAGATGGTACTGGCCGGGCAGGCCGGGCTGGGCGCCGAGTGGTGCTGTCCCAACGCGGTGGGGCTCTTCAACGCCTTCCTGGCCAGCGCGCAGTACCGGCCGGGCGAGACCTCCGCGGTGCTGGACATCGGCCGGGACAACCTGGACCTGGTCATCCAGGCCGACGGGGTGCTCTACTTCGCGCGCAGCGCCTCGGGCGGCGGGCGGCAGTTCACCGACGCGATCGACGGCGTGCTGGGCATCGGCTACGAGAAGGCCGAGCGCTACAAGTGCGGCCGCGCGGCCATCCACGTGGGCAGCGCCGCCGGGGTCGGGCCCGGCCAGATGAAGATATCCGGCGCGCTCTGCGAGGTGGCCGACGGCCTGGCCGGGGCGCTGCGCTCGGCGACCATGTTCTGCAAGGCCC
>CAZONU010000497.1:0-3150 GCA_964581145.1 uncultured Planctomycetia bacterium | reverse complement strand
GGGCATGTGGCTGCCGGTGCTGATCGTCTGCGACATCTGCACCCTGCCGCACTACCCCAAGACCTGGCGGCCGCGGGCGCTGCTGCACATCGCGCCGGGCACGGTGGCGGGGATCGTCGCCGGCCTTTTCCTGTTGAAGCCCTTCGGAGCGCGCGGCTGGCTGCTCAAGCTGGGCATCGGCGCCCTCAGCCTGGCCTTCGTGGCTCTTTGGGCGGCCCGCGCGTGGTTCGGGCGGCGCGTCGCCGAGCGCCCGCCCTGGAAGCCCACTTGGACGGTGGGCACGCTGGCCGGACTGGCCGCGGGGATCTCCACCATGATCGCCCACGCGGCCGGCTCCATCGTGCAGATGTACGTGCTGCCCCAGAAGCTCGACAAGCGCGAGTTCGTGGGCACCTGCGCGCGCTTCTTTTTCTTCTTCAACGTCTTCAAGCTGCCCTTCTTCATTCTCTCCTCCAGCGAGGCGCGGCTCACCTGGGGCGCGTTCAGGAGCAGCCTGTGGCTCTTCGCACTGGCGCCCTTCGGCGTCTGGCTGGGCTCCTGGCTGAACAGGAAAACCGACCCGGTCTGGTTCGTGCGCCTGATCTACGCGTTCCTGGCGCTGGCCGGGGGCAAGCTGGTCTTTGAAGTAATCTGGAAGCTGGTCCACGCGACCTGAGAGGTGACGCCATGGCCGAGAACGTGAAGGTCCGAGGGGCCGCGAGGGCAGACGTGCCCCTCATCCTCCAGCTCATCGGCGAGCTGGCCGAGTTCGAAAAGCTCTCCGGCGAAGTGGTGGCCAGCGAAGAAGGGCTTGAGAAAACGCTCTTCGGCGAGCGCCGCTATGCGGAGGTGCTGATCGCCGAGGTCGGCGGCAAGCCGGCCGGCTTCGCGCTCTATTTCCATAACTACTCGACCTTCCTGGGCCGGCCGGGCGTCTACCTGGAGGACCTCTACGTGCGCCCCGAGTTCCGCGGCCGGGGCCTGGGCACCGCCTTCTTCCGGCGCCTGGCCGGGATCGCCAAAGAGCGCGGCTGCGGCCGGCTGGAGTTCTGGGTGCTGGACTGGAACCGCAAGGCCATCGCCTTCTACCGCAAGCTCGGCGCCGTGCCCATGGACGACTGGACCGTGCAGCGCATCACCGGCGAGGCCCTCGACCGCCTGGCGGAGGGCGGTTAGCCCTGCAGCTTGCGCCCGGGCGCGCTCCCGGCGAAAATCGACAGCATGTCCCGGCGCAGAAGGCAGTTGAGCGTATCCCCCGGGCCCGAAGAGCGCGGCTGCGGGCGGTTGGAGATCGTCCGGGCCATCGCCGAGGGCGATTTCGCCGCGGGGCTCCTCGACAAGCTGAAGCCCGGCGGCGCCGGGCCCGTCGAGTGCGCCGGGCTGTGGGGCTCGGCCGGCGCGCTGGTCCTGGCCGCGCTCGGCCGGAGCCTGGCGCGTTCGATCCTGGTGGCCTGCCCCGGTGCCGAGGAGGCCGAGCGCCTGGAGGAGGACCTGGCCGCCTTCTCGGCGGTCGAGGTGCGCGGGTTCCCCGCCTGGGACGTGCTGCCCGGCGAGGCCGCCGAGCCCGAAAGCGACTGCCTGGCCGCGCGCCTGGGGGCGCTGGAGGCCCTGCGCCGCGCCGCCGACGGCGAGGAACCCGCCGTCGTCGTGGCCCCCGCCGCCGCGCTGATGCAGCCGGTGCCCAAGCCGGAGAAGCTCTTCCGGGGCCAGAAGGAGCTGCGCTCCGGGCAGCGGCTCGGCCGCGGGGAGCTGCTTCACTGGCTCGCCGGGCGCGGTTACGAGCGCGCGCCGGTCTCGTCCGCGCCGGGCGAGTTCGCGGTGCGCGGCGGAATCGTCGACGTCTTTCCGCTCTTCAGCTCGGCGGGCTGCCGCGTGGAGTTCGGCGACCAGCGCGTCGAGAGCCTGCGGGAGTTCGACCCCGAGTCCCAGCGCTCGACGGCGCCGATTTCCTCGGTACGCCTGGCGGGCCTGGACCGCGCGGCAGCCTTCAGAGGCGCGGAGGCCTCGCTCTTCGAGTACCTGCCCGCCGGCGGCCTGCTGGCGGCCTTCGAGCCCGAGGACATCCGGGCCCACGCCGAGCTCTACGCCGCGGGCTTCACCGGCCGGCCCGGGCGGCGCGCGCCCAGCGCCGACGAGCTGAAATCCAGGTTGGAGACCGTTCCCGGCCGCCTGGTCCTCCGCCGGGTGGGGGCGGACGCGCCCGGGGAAATGGACTTCGGCGCGCGCAGCCTGGAGCGGCTCTCCCGCCCCGGGGCCGCCGAGGCGGTGGCCGCGCTGGCCGGACTGGCCGGCGAGCGCGAGCGCGTCCTGGTCTTCAGCGACAACCGCGCCGAGAGCGGCCGGCTGGCCGAGCTCCTGGGCGAGCACCCCGGGGCGCGGCCGGGGTCGCTGGAGCTGCTGGTCGGGCGGGTGAGCGCCGGGTTTGACTGGCCGGCGGGCTCGCTCGCGGTGGTCACCGAGCGCGAGCTCCTGGGGCGCTACCGCGAGCGCCGCCGCTTCCGGCAGCGGACCGCGCCGCCGAGCATGCCCATCGAGAGCCTGGCCGACCTGGCCGCCGGCGACTACGTGGTGCACCGCACCCACGGGGTCGGCAAGTACCTGGGCATGGAGGCCCTCGAGAAGGGCGGCCGCCGGGAGGAGCACCTCGCCCTGCAGTACGCCGACGACGTGCGCCTCTACGTCCCGGCGGTCAGCATCGACCTGGTCTCCCGCTACCTGGCCCCCGGCGCGGCCCGGCCGGAGCTCAGCCGCATCGGCTCCCGGCGCTGGGCGGAGAAGACCCGCCGGGCCGGCCGCGCGGTGCGGGACATCGCCGCCGAGCTCCTGGAGCTGGCCGCCGCGCGCGCCCGCCAGCCGGGCATCACCTGCCCGCCGGGCGACGAGTGGAACCGGGCCTTCGCGGCCTCCTTCCCCTACGAGGACACCCCCGACCAGGCCGCCGGCTGGGAGGCGGTCCGCGCGGACCTGGAAAGCCCCCGCCCGGCCGACCGGCTGCTCTGCGGCGACGTGGGCTTCGGCAAGACCGAGATCGCCGTGCGCGCGGCCTTCAAGGTGGCCACCGGCGGCCGCCAGGTGGCCGTGCTGGTGCCCACCACGCTGCTGGCCGAGCAGCACGGCCGCACCTTCCGCGAAAGGATGGCCGACTACCCCGTGCGCGTGGAGGTCTTGAGC
>CAZONU010000496.1:1454-3152 GCA_964581145.1 uncultured Planctomycetia bacterium | reverse complement strand
TAAGAGCGAGCAGCCCTTCGGGGCAGGGAGCGACCTTTACCCTGAGGCTGCCGGCGGAAGCCGGGATAGCCGCGGCTCCGGCCGCGCCGGTCTTTGCACCCGTCCAGCCCGTCCCGACCGTCGAGCCGGTGACCAAGGTTCTGACCGCGCCGCAGCTTTTGAGCTTCGTGGAGAAGATGATCGCCGCCCGGACCGTGATCGGCGTGAAGGCCAAGGAGGGGGCGCCGGATCGTTTCGTCTTCGGGCCGCTGGCGAGCGCCTCTGAATTGAGGCTCGACTACGACGTCACCATTCTGCCGCCCAAGAAGTACCTGCTGCCCCCGCGGGAGACGCTCGTCAGGTTCAAGCTGGGCGACTCGCCGGCGGCCGAGCCGTGCATAGAGACGCCTCGGCCGACCGTGCTGGTCGGCGTGCACCCCTACGACATGATCGCCATGAACCAGCTCGACCGCCTGATGCGCGAGGGCGATCCCGATCCCAACTATCTTGCGCGGCGCGAGGCTTTCACCGTCATCGGCGTCGACCCGGCGCGAGCGAGCGAGAAGGCCTTCTGGGGCGCCATGGGCTGTGGGACGGTCGAGAACGGCTTTGACCTTTGGCTCACCGACATCGACGGCACCTATGTGGTTGAGGTCGGTTCGGAAAAGGGGGCCGCCCTGCTCGAGAAGTACGCCGAGGCGCGCGACGCGACGGCGGAGGAACTCCAGGCCCGCGCTGAGGCGCGTGAGAAGCTCCAAGAGTTGGGCACGACCCGGGCGGTCAGGTTCCGCCCGACGGAGCTGCCCGGCCTCCTTCGCCGGTCCTTTGAGAGCGGCATCTGGGAGGAGAAGGCCCGGAAGTGCCTCTCCTGCGGCAGCTGCAACCTGGTCTGCCCCACCTGCTACTGCTTCGACGTCCGGGACGAGGTGAACATCTCCCTGAAGGAGGGGGAGCGCTACAGGGTCTGGGACGGCTGCGTCCTGGAGGACTTCGCCAAGGTCGGGACCGGCGAGAATTTCCGGGAGAAGCGGCTGGCGCGCTACCGCCACCGCTTCTACCGCAAGGGCATGTACCTCTACGACAGGTACGGCCACATCGCCTGCGTCGGTTGCGGCCGTTGCGCGTCGGCGTGCCTGCCGGACATAGCCGATCCGGTGGCAGTGTACAACGACCTGAAGGAGGCAGAGACAGCATGAGGACAGCAGAGCGGAGCGGCGAGAGCAGGCTCTACACCCCGGAAATCGCCGCGGTAGCCCGCGTCAAACCCCTGACCGAGAGAGAGCAGCTCTTCGAAATCAGGCTCGACGGCGGGCGAAGCCTCGGCCACAAGCCCGGGCAGTTCGTGCAGGTGTCGGTCCTCGGCGTGGGCGAGGTGCCCATCAGCGTTTCCTCGTCCCCCAGCCGCAGCAACGGGAGCTTCGAACTCGCCGTGCGCCAGGTCGGGAACGTGACCGGCGCGCTCCATCGCCTGGAGCCGGGAGCCAGGGTGGGCATCCGCGGCCCCTTCGGCACGAACTTCCCGGTCGATGAGATGCGGGGGCAGGACGTCCTCTTCGTGGCCGGCGGGATCGGCCTCGTGCCGCTCCGCTCGCTCATCAACGAGGTGCTCGACAACCGGAGCGACTACGGCCGCGTCATCATCCTCTTCGGCGCGCGGAGCCCCGCCGAAAGGCTCTTCACCGACGAGATCAAGGGCCTCGAGGCCCTTGAAAAGGGAGT
>CAZONU010000496.1:0-1444 GCA_964581145.1 uncultured Planctomycetia bacterium | reverse complement strand
GCGTCATCACCACGCTTTTCCCGAAGATATCGATTGACCCGGCGAAAACCTACTGCGTCGTGGTCGGGCCGCCGATCATGTACAGGTTCGTGATCCCGGAGGCCAAGAAGAAAGGGCTTCCGAACGAGCGTATCATCGTGAGCCTCGAGCGGCGCATGAAGTGCGGTGTTGGCAAGTGCGGGCACTGCCAGATAAACGGCATCTACGTCTGCCGGGACGGCCCGGTCTTCCGCTACTCCGAGATCATCAACCTGCAGGAGGCCCTGTGATGAAGCCGCGAGTGGCCTTCTTTGACTTTGCCGGCTGCGAGGGCGACCAGCTCCAGGTGGTGAACCTGGAGGAGGATCTCCTCGCGCTCCTGGAACACGTCGAGGTGGTGAGCTTCCGGGAGGCGATGAAGGAGCACTCGGACGAGTACGACATCGCCTTCGTGGAGGGCTCGATCACCCGGGAGTCGGACGAAGCCCGTCTCAAGGAAATCCGCGCGAACGCCAAGCTGCTCGTCGCCATCGGCGCCTGCGCCACCATCGGCGGGATAAACGCGCTGAAAAACTCTCAGGACCTGGAGGACGTCAAGCGCTACGTCTACGGCAAGGACGCCAAGCACTTCGACACGTACGCCACCCGCCCGGTCGACGCCGTGGTCAAGGTGGACGCCTACGTCCACGGCTGCCCCATCGACCGCAAGGAATTCCTGGAAGTCGTCAAGGCGCTTCTCCTGGGCAAGAAGCCGGAGATGCCCAACTACCCGGTCTGCGTGGAGTGCAAGGCGGCCGAGAACGTATGCGTCTTCGAGAAGGGGCAGTTCTGCATGGGGCCCGTGACCCGCGCGGGCTGCGGGGCCGCCTGCGTGACGCAGGGAAGCATCTGCTGGGGCTGCCGGGGGTTCGTGGACGACCCTAACACGGATGCGGCCAGGGAGGTCCTCGAGAAGTACGGCCTGGACCTCAAGGACGTGATGAACAAATTCCGGCTGTACACGGGCTGTTCGGAGCTGGCGAAATGAGTGGGACCAAGACCGTCAAGATCAACGTGCACCACCTGACCCGCGTCGAGGGCCACGGCAACATCGTGGTCGACGTGACCAGGGGAAAGGTGAAGGAGTGCCGCTGGGAGGTCCCCGAGGCCCCGCGCTTCTTCGAGGCCATGGTCCGGGGCCGGATGTGGCACGAGCTGCACCACATAACCAGCCGCATCTGCGGCATCTGCAGCATCGCCCACACCCTGGTCAGCGTCACGACCACGGAGGCGGCCCTGGGCGTCAAGGTCAGCCCCCAGACCGAGAAGCTGCGCAAGCTGGCCAAGCACGCGGAGAACTTCCAGAGTCACATCCTCCACGTGGGCTACCTGGTGCTGCCTGACCTCATGAAGGTGGGCAGCGTCATTCCGCTGGCCTCCAGCCACCCGCAGGAACTGCTGACCGTCGTGCGCCTCCACCGCCTGG
>CAZONU010000495.1:0-3164 GCA_964581145.1 uncultured Planctomycetia bacterium | reverse complement strand
GGCCCTGAAGACCGGCAAGAGCGACTGCGCCGAGGACGCCGTGGAGCACTGGCTGGAGGCCTCGCCGGAGTCGAAGTGCCCGCCGGTCTTCCTGCCGGGCAACTCGCAGTGGTCGCGGCGGCGGGCCATGCACCTGCGCTCCGGGCACCTGCTGCAGTACTACTTCTGGAAGAAGGGCAGGAAGTAGCCGCGGCGGCGGGCGGGGGACCGGTCGGCGAGGGGCGGGGGATCCCGGGGTAGAATATCGAGGCGGGGTCGAGGCCATGCCTCGAGGCTGAAAGGAATCGCACGATGAGGACCTGCTCGCTCTTATGTGTTCTGGCCTTCTTTCCGGGACTGTCGCTGCTCGCGGCCGAGCTCTCCCTGCCGATCACCGTGGAGGAGCCCGCCGGCCTGGCCCGCAAGTCCGGGCCGGTCTCGGGGGGAATACCGCTGCCCAAGGCCACGTTCAAAAAGGGCCAGGCCTTCGCGCTGTTTGACGGCGATCGCGAGGTGCCCGTTCAGATTTCTCCGCTGGTGGTGGACCCGGACGGCACGCTGCGCTGGGTGCTGGTCGACTTCCAGACCGACCTCAAGGCCAGGGAGAAGAAGACCCTCACGCTGAAGGCGGCGGAGCCCGGCGCCAAGCCGGCGGCGGCGTTGAAAGTCACCGCCGACGCCGCGGGCGTGACCGTGGACACCGGCAAAATCAAGTTCACCATCGCCAGGGACAAGCCCTTCAGCCTGTTCACCACCGCGGCGGCCGGCGGCAAGGCGGTCGCCGGCGGCGGCGAGGTCGGCTACACCGACTCCTTCGACGGCAAGCGCTACGTGGCGGACAAGCCCTCGAGCCTGACCGTGGAATACTCCGGTTCGATGCGGGCCACGGTGTGCGTCAAGGGGCGGTTCGTCGGCGACGAGAAGAGCAAGCTGCTCTACGTCGCCCGGGTGACCGCCTGGGCGGGCCGCTCCGACGTGCACGTCAAGTATTCGCTCTCCAACTCCAACGAGCAGCATTACAGCTGGCGGCGGATCAAAGACTCCACGATAAGCCTGAAGCTCGCGGGCAAACCTGCCGGGACGATGGTGGGTGCGGGCAAGCCGCTGAAGGCCGGACCGGAGGCCTGGATGCAGCAGTCCATGCGGGTGGTCAGCGCGGCGTGCCACAGCCACGACAGCCTGGGTACGGCCAGGTGGCTGCGGGCCACGCCGGGCGCGAGCGGGCCGGGCGGCGCCAAGGCGGCCAGCGGCGGCAAGGACCTGTGGACCAGCGCCGGCAGGGGGGACGTTTCCGAGGGATGGATCTCGGCCCAGCTCGACGGCGGCGCGCTTCTCGCCAGCGACCTGTACTTCGTGGAGGATCCCCCGCGGCGGCTGGCGGTCGAGAAGGGCTCGCTGGTCCTCTCCGGAATCGTCGAGCCGCTGAAGGGCACCACCAGTCCCTTCCAGGCGAAGCACCGCTGGATATTCGACTGCTCGCACCTGTCCTCGGAATACACCATCGACTTCCAGGCTCCCGCGGCCGCGCAGGAGTTGTCGCGGAAGGCCAAGGCGGGTCGCGCGCGGCTGCACCTCCTGGCCCCACTGAGCTGGTACTTCGAAACCGAGGCCCTGCCGGTGGGCAAGTTCGGCACCCAGGCCGACGAGATGGCCGCCTACGACAAGTGGGGATGGAAATACGCCAAGGCCCGGGCGCCGCAGGCTGCGGTCGGGCAGACCGGCAGGATCGGGCGCTGGACCGGCGGCGACGACAACCACTACACCAGCGAGCAGGACACGCTGGACGTGCTGGTGCTCATGTACCTGCGCACCGGCAGCCGCGCCTTCCTGGACGCAGCCGAGTCCTGGGCCAACTACTTCATGGACCTCCAGGCCGCCCGCACGGACGGCTGGCGCTGGAAGGACGGGGGCCGCTGGTGGATCAAGACGGGCGGCAATCGCGGGCCGATGGGCAACAGGCCGCAGCGCGGCAAGGATCCGCTGACCGGCGATCGCAACTACCTCAATAACGGCGTCGGCGGCCGCGGCCACTTTGCCGGAGGCAACCGGGACGTATTGGTCCTGGGCAACGCCAAGGCCTGCTACTGCCACAACTGGGGCGAGGGCCTGGCTGAGTGGTTCCTGATCACCGGCGACCACGACGCGCTGGAGGCTGCCGTGGACTGCGTCGAGCAGAACTACGACACCCAGAAGCGCGCCTTCCGCAAGGTCCCGGGCAAGGCCGCGGGCTTCTCCCGGGACTTCACGCGCGCCGGCTACCTGACCAACGCGACGCGGATGTGCCTGCCGGCCGACCCGTACGTGATCGAGGCCAGCGACTTCCTCGCGCGCGTCTTCCTGGAGCGTCCCGGCAGGGAGCCGCGCGGTCTCCTCAACGGACCGCGCAAGGTGAACATGGGGACCATAAATCAGAAAGCCGGGCCCAAGGGCGTGGCCAAGATGAAGGAGTTGGGCGTCACCGTGGGGGCCGACGGCCGGCTGAGCGACCCCAAGACCGGCGCCAAGTGGATGCCGGTGCTCGACCCGCATACCTGGATGTACCCGCCGCAGTCCCGGGCCATGGAGACCTACTACTGGTTGACCGGGAACGAGGACGCCCACGACTGGGTGATAGCCTACGGCCAGGCGGTGGCGCGCGTGCTCTTTCAGGAGAAGCACGGCTGCCTGACCTACAGCCACTTCATGGTGGACTTCCCCACCAAGGGCTGGGCCTGGGACAGGATCAGCTGGAACCTGCCGGAGGGTGCCACCTCCGGCAAGGGCCAGAGGATCAACGGCTACCAGGCGGGGTTCTACCCGGACGTGCCCGCGCGCGCCTACAGCCTGTGCGGCGAGCCCTTCCTCAAGAAGCGCGCCCGCGACTTCTGGTACGGCGCGACGCATCCCGGCGCCGATGTCGCGGAGGCCAAGAGGACCCGCACGGTCACCCGCTGGGCCAACGCCTACAGCACGCACACCGAGAGCGTGTGTTTCACCGGGCGGACGTTCTACGAGTGGGCGCATCCTCGGAAGGACGCGCAGGCGCCGAAGGTGGTCGGCGACCTGCGCGTGAGTGTTGACGGCGACGGTTCGGCAAAGCTCACCGCAGGCAAGGCGACGGTGAGCTTCACCGCGCCGGCGGATGACGGGGGGAAGGTGTCGCGGTATCAGGTCAAGTGTTCGGCGAAGCCGATCGTGGACTACGA
>CAZONU010000494.1:0-3164 GCA_964581145.1 uncultured Planctomycetia bacterium | reverse complement strand
CTTCATAATTCTCTCCTCCCTTCTCGCTGTCCTCGACCGCACATGTTAGCGCCGCGGGGAGGAGCGGTCAACCGGCGGCGCCTTGTCCCCCGGGCCGCCCGGCGGGCATGCTCCTGGAGCGCGGCTGCGAGCGCGACGCGATCTCCGGGATTCTCGGCGGGAACTTCCCGAGAGTGCGGGGGAGCGTATGTCCTTGAAGATTGACACCTGCCCGCCGGAGGGCTATGGTAGACAGCATGGAGGGCTTGGCGCCCCGGGATTCGCGGATGGATATCACTGGTGAAAATCTCAATCAAGCGTGAAACGAAGGTCGCCCTCGCGTTCTTCGCCGTGATCCTGGTGATTGGCGCCGGCCTGTTTCTCATGGCCACGTGGCGCCCAACTTCCCTTCACGATGCGACGGAGAACGGCGACGCGGAGAAAGTCGCCGCGCTCCTCGCCGACGGCGCCGACGTGCACGCCAGGAACGAGTTCGGGGAAACACCCTTGCACCTGGCGGCCCACAACGGGCATGCGGAGATCGCGAAGCTGCTGCTGGAAAACGGCGCGGACATCGGCGCCGAGTCCAACAGCGGGTTCACGGCGCTGCGCATGGCTTCCCCGCAGGGGCATGTGGAAGTTGTGAAGCTGCTGCTGGCCCGAGGGGCGACCGTGAACGCCAGGGACATCAACGGCATGACCCCCCTGCTGGGAGCGGCGCTCAAGGGTCGCAAAGAAGTGGCGCAACTGCTGCTGGCGGCCGGAGCGAACGTGGCGGCCAGGGATAAGAAGGGGAATACGATACTACATGCAGCGGCTGCCGGGGGTTGCAAGGAAATAGTCGAAATCCTGCTGGACAAGGGAGCGGACGTAAAAAGCAAGAACAGCGGCGGCTGGACGGCGCTCTACTTTGCAATCGCGAAGGGCCGCCGCGAAGCGGTGGAGTTGCTGTTGAACAGAGGTGCCGATGCCAAGGGCAACAAGTCCCCGGGAGGTTGCACGCCGTTACACCAGGCGGCCTACAAAGGCGACCAGGCGATAGCAGAGCTGCTCCTGACCGGAGGCGCCGATTTCGACGCCAAGGACATCAACGGCTCTACTCCCTTGCATGAAGCCGCCGCCAAGGGCCATCATGAAATGGTGGGAATGCTGATTGGCAAAGGGGCCGCGCTGAACGGGAAAGACAACCAGGGATTCACCGCGCTGCACCGGGCCGTCCGGGAAGGTCACCGGGAAGTGGTGGAGGTGTTATTGAGAGCAAGGGCGGTTGCTGACACCCACAACGAGATCGGTTCCACACCGCTTTCCACAGCTCGCGAGAAGGGGCACCAAGAGATCGCCGAACTCCTCCATGAACACGAACTGAGAAACAGGCGACTCCTCCCTTCCCCTTGATTCCCGGCCACTTGGGCCTAGAATCCACGTCACGTGAAGAGTGAAGGGTGAAACGTGAAACGTGAAGCGCCCCCGGCCGTCCGTCGCTTCACTCTTCACGAGCCCCGCTTCACGCTCAAGGGGATTTCCCTTGCTCGACAAGCTGGGCGACTTCAAGCTGCTGGACCTGCTCGGCGAGGGCGGCATGGGCACGGTCTACCGCGCCAGGCAGGAGTCGCTGGGCCGCGAGGTGGCCGTCAAGATCCTCCCGGAGCAGTTGACCCGCAGCCCCCGCTTCGTGCAGCGCTTCTACCGCGAGGCCCGCTCGGCCGCCGCTCTGGTCCACCCCAACATCATCCAGATATTCAGCCTGGGCCAGGACGAGGACGCCGGCCTGCACTACTACGCCATGGAGCACATCCGCGGCAAGGACCTTTCCCAGATAATGAAGTCCGGCGTGGAGTTCTCGGTGGAGCAGACGGTCACCATTCTGATCCAGGCGGCCGAGGCCCCGGGCGTATTCCGGCTGCAGCGCGCGACCCGGGGGCTGATCAAGCTGTTCAGCTCTACGGGCAGGCGGGTGCCGGCGGCGGCGGCGCGGGAGGCCGCCGACCGCCTGGCCAGGTTCCTGATCGTGTAGGAGGCCGCAGCGAGTGGAAACCCTCGTCTTCATCTCCGGGCTGCAGCAGGGCCAGCGCTACGTCATCGAGAAGGACCTGGTCCGCCTGGGCCGCGAGCGCTTCAACGACCTGACCGTCGACGACGAGTCCTCCAGCCGGGCCCACGCGGAGATCCGCAGGAAGGGCGGCGCCCTGCGCCTGCGCGACCTGGGCTCCACCAACGGCACTTATCTCAACAGCAGGAGGACCAGCGAGGCGGTGCTGGCCGACGGCGACCGCATCAGCATCGGCAGCACGGTGATGCTGGTGGAGATCAAGAAGAAGTCCCGGGAGAACATCACCCACGCGGTGATGTTCCACGAGGGCAAGCCCGCCGACGTCACCACCCAGTTCCGCCTGGACCCGGCCGGCAAGGACTTCCTGAGCCCGGCGCGCATGCGCGTGGACGTCAAGGCCCAGGAGAACTTCAAGCGCCTCTACAACTTCATGATCCGGGTGGCCTCCCAGCTGACCGTCTCCAACCTGCTGGGCTCGGTGATGGACGAGATATTCCAGGCCACCGGGGCGGACCGCGGCTTCATCCTGCTGGCCGGCGAGGACGGCTCGCTCAAGCCCACCAACGTCCGCCTGCGCGAGGACCGGGCCATCGTCAAGAGCGCCGAGGAGATCGCGGTCAGCAAGACCCTCAGCCGCCACGTGCTCGAAAAGGGCGAGAGCCTGATGCTCACCGAGGTCTCCGCGGACCAGCGCTTCGCGGACAGCACCGCCTTCGGCGCCGGCCAGATCCTCTCGGTGATCGCCGCACCGCTGAAGGTCCACGACAAGTGCTCGGGGCTGGTCTACCTCGACACCCTGAAGGGCGGGCGGCTGTTCAACCAGACCGACCAGGAGCTGGTCACCGCCATGAGCCTGGGCGCGGCCGCGGTGCTGGAGAACGTCCGCCTCTACGAGCAGATCATGAACGCCACCGAGTACTCCGCGGCGGTGCTCAGGAGCCTCTCCAGCGGGCTGATGGTGGTGGACAACGACCTGCTGGTCCGCAAGGTCAACCGCGCGGCGCTGACCATGCTCGGCGCCGAGGAGATGGAGGTGGTCGGCAGCAAGCTGGGCGACCTGCCGGGCATCGCCGCCATCGCCGAGGTGGTCCGCGAGGCGCTGGCCAGCGCCCGCCCGGTGGACCGCAGCGAGGTG
>CAZONU010000493.1:0-3167 GCA_964581145.1 uncultured Planctomycetia bacterium | reverse complement strand
TGCCTCTGTGCCTCTGTGGTTGAAAGCTTGGTGCGCTTTGTGTCTTGGTGGTGAAGAACGCAGCTCCGCGAGCTCTGCGCTGAAAAGGTTCCTGCCCCGGCGCGCTTGCCCCCGGAAGCGCGAGACCTATAATGCGCGGCGTGGCCAAAAGACGCAAAAGCACGCGCACCATGATGCCCCCGACCGGCGGCGCGGAGGTCAAGGACCTCGGCGACGAGGACCTCATGCTCCGCTGCCAGGAGGGCGACGACCTGGCCTTCGACGAGCTCTTCACCCGCTACGAGGCGCCCACCCTGGCGCTGCTCTGCCGCCTGGTCGGCGACCGCGCCAGCGCCGAGAGCCTGGCCCAGGAGGCCTTCCTGCGCATCTTCCGGGACGCGGACAGCTACGAGCACCCCCGGCGGTTCTCGACGTGGTTCTTCACCATCGTGCGCAACCTGGCCAAGAACGAACTGCGCTACCGCCAGCGCCACCCGGCCCACAGCCTGGAGGAGGGCCCCAGCGACCGCCGGGAAACCGACCGCCCCGCGCTGATCGACGAGGTCCGCGCCGCCACGCGCACGCCGCTCTCCAGCATCGTCAGCAAGGAGGTCCTGGACCGCGTGCACCAGGCCATCGCCGAGCTGCCCGAGGCCGAGCGCGAGGCGCTGATCCTGCACCGCTTCAGCAACCTCAAGTACCGGGAGATCGCCGAGATCGTGGGCACCCGCCTGGGCACCGTGCGCTCGCGGCTGCACTCCGCGCTGAACCGCCTGCGGCGCAGCCTCTCGGACCTGGAGGAGCGCTTCACCGGGGGCCGCGGCCCCAAGCGCCCCGGAAACGGAAAACTGGACCCGGATGGGGACGAGGATAGCGGAGGTTGAGCTGACAAATGCGGCCCGGCTGGTGTAAACAGTAGTAGCAGAAAGGCGTTGAGACGATAATGGCCAGCAAGGAATGCGACCGGCTCCGCCCCTACCTGGTGGACTACGTGGTCGGCGAGCTGGACCCCTCCGCGGCCCAGCAGGCCGATATCGAGAAGCACCTGGCCGCCTGCGCGGAGTGCCGGGCCGCCGCCGAGCAGCTCCGCGGCACCGGCCGGGCCCTGGAAGCGGTCCGGACCTTCGACACCCGCCTGGACGATGACATCCGCAAGAACATCACCAGCCGCGCCCGGGTCGAGGCCCAGCTGGTCCGCGCCACCCGCCAGCACGAGCGGGTCGCCGGGGGCGGCGCGCGGCGGGTCCCGCTGGCCGCCTGGATCGTGCTGGTCCTGGGCACCGCCGGGGCCCTGGTCCTGGCCGCGCTGATCCCCCGGCTGGGCCTCTTCACCGCGGAGCCGGCCGGCAGGGTGCTGGCCTGCTTCGGCGACCACTTCAAGGCCGACTGGCCCGCCGACCGCAAGCTGGCCCCCGGCGAGGAGGTCTCCGTGCCCAGAGGCGCGCTGGTCTGCCTCAAGCTCAACGACCACACCCGCCTGGACCTCTGCGGCCCGGCCGAGGTGCGCTTCGCGGGGGGGGGCAGGGCCCTGAGCATCTCCAAGGGCAGGGCCTACCTGGAGGCCCGCTCCAACCTGGCCGTGGAGCTGGCCCCCCTCAAGAAGCTGCGCCTGGCCGCCGGCTCCCGGGTGTGCATCGAGGCCGACCCGGTCGCCGAGCGCGCCGCGCTGGTCACCGTGCTGGCCGGCTCGGCGGACTACTCGGCGAACGGCGGCGACGGCAAGGTGGAGGTGGGCAAGACCCTGGAGGTCAACGGCCGCAGCGCGCAGGCCAGGGTGCGGCCCATGGAGGAGGCCGAAAAGCCCCACTGGCGCCCGCCGGAGGCGCAGACGCTCTAGCTAGTCGGACTTATCGAGAACGCCGGCCCGTCTGGCGAAATCGAAGACCAGCTCGGCCGACGGCAGTACGTCGGCCACCGTGGGGCCCCAGGACCGCTCGCCGCGCAGCGCGGCGGCCAGGGCCTCGACCTCCGCGTAGGGGCCGGCGGTCACGTCGCGGGGCTCGTCGGCGGGGGCGGCCTCGTCAATGACCAGCTGGTTATCGCGCCAGCAGCGCAGCGTGCTCCCGGGGCCGAAGAAGCCGTTGGTTATGGGGAAGACAGCGTGAGCCCGGAAGTTCTCGCCGAAGATGTCGTAGCTCTCCTCCTGCATCCCGGCGGTGGTGATGATGTCCAGACGGCCGCGCGCGCCGCCCGTGAACTCGTAGTCCTCCTGGTACCAGCGCGCGGCCAGCAGGGGGTCCTCCTGCACGGAGATGCTGGCGCTCTGGACGTCGCCGGCGATGTGCCGCAGGGCGTCGACGCCGTGCAGCGCGGTGCTCCACACGAAGCTGGGCTCCACCCGCTTCTTGCGGATCATCGCCGCGCGGACGTAGCGCATCTCGCCCTGTTCCCGGGCCCAGGAGACCGCCCGGTTGAGCAGCGGCGCGAAGCGGCGGTTGACCGAGACCATGTGGCGCGCGCCGGTCTCGGCGGCGAGATCCACCAGCCGGCGGACCTCCGCCAGCGTGGCCCCCGGCGGCTTCTCTACCGTGCAGGGCAGGCCCCGCCGGAAGAGCCGTTCGGCCATGCCGGCCACCAGGCGCACGGGCAGCACCGCGATGCAGGCCTGGGGCTCTTCGGCGTCGAGCATCTCGCCGGCGTCCCGGTAGCCGCGCAGGAATCCGTACTTCTCGCGGAAGAGTTCGGTGCGGACCTCTTCGAGATCACAGCAGGCGGCCAGCTCCAGCTCGCCGGGATGGGCCGCGGCGTAGCGGGCCAGGGGAACCGCGTGACCTATCTCCGAGTGGGTTCCGCAGCCGATGATGGCCAGTTTGAACATGAGAGTTTTATGCCGCGCCCGGCCGGCGGTGTCAAGCCACTAAAGGGTGGCGCGGGGGGAGCCTCACTCGTCCTGCGAGGGTTCGGGCGGGCCGAGCTCGCCGCTGGCGGGGAACTCGTCCCAGGCCTCGACCTCCACGCCGGCCTCGTCGTCGCTGAGCGGCTTGGCCTGGTAGCCGGGCTGGCTGGCGCGGGCCAGCTCCTCCTCGTAGGCGGTAATGACTTTCTGGTGGAAGAGTTCGCGGCACTCCGGGGTGATGGGGTGGGCCACGTCGGCGTAGAGCTTGACCCGCCCGCGGCCGTTGAGCGCCGCGCGGGGGGCGGAGAGCCGGGCCCCGCAGTTGTTGCAGTACTTGCTGCGCAGGTGGTTC
>CAZONU010000492.1:0-3180 GCA_964581145.1 uncultured Planctomycetia bacterium | reverse complement strand
AGCGGAACAGCGCCCGGGCCGCGGCCTCGGCGCGCCGGTCCGTGAAGTACTGGCTGGGTCCGGGGAGCGGACCGCCCAGCCGCGCCGAGAGCGGGTTGAAGGCCCAGCGGTACCTGCCGTCCTGCAGGTAGGAGCCGTCCTTTCCGCTGGGGCGGTCCACCGGGTGCCGGCCGCCCTCGGCGAAGAGCCCGTCGAAGTTGAGCAGCAGCGGCCGCTTGACGCCGATGCGCGCGGCGCGCTCCAGGGCCAGCTCCAGCTTCCAGGCGGTTTCCAGGTTGTAGCGGCCCAGGCCCAGCCAGCGGCCCCACTGGCTGGTCCACTCCAGCGGGGCCATCCAGCCGGCCAGGGACTTGGGCTCCGGACCGGTCAGCTCGAAGCGTCCCGAGCGCCACAGGGCGCGCCCCCGCCCGGGGTCGGCAGGCAGCCGGCGCAGGAAGCTCTCGTCCCCCACGGTGGCCAGCTTCTGGAGGTGCTCGCTGTCGGTGCGGACCAGCCCGGCAATCCGCCCGCGCTTGCGGGCCCGGCCGACCTCGACGGGCAGCCCGGCGAACTTCTGGTCCTTCCAGAAGAGCGCCACCTTGTGCCCGCCCGGCGCCCCCGCGCGGAAGCGCACCTTCCAGCGGCCCGGGCCCACCGGCACCGCGCGGACCTCGAAGCCCTCGCGGACCGGGGCGAAGTCCTGGTCGAAGTAGGCCGGCACCGCCAGGCGGGCCCCGTCCGGGAAGGTGATCCGGGCGCGCAGATCGGCGACCTCCGGGTCGAAAGGGTTGGCGAAGGCCACCGGGAAGCCGAAGGCCAGCTCCACCAGGTCGCCGGCTCCGGGCGCGGCGGGGGATACTTCCAGGCCGTCGGCGGAAAGCTCCTGGCCCTCGCGGCGGATCGTGTCCCGGGAACTGCCCCCGGTGATGCGCGCCTTGCGGACCTCCACCTCGCCGAAGTAGCCCCGGCTGGCGAAGACGGCCAGCCCCACTCTGCGCAGCGCCGTCCCGGAGACCTCGCCCCAGGGCCGGGCGCTGCCCGCGGGGATCAGGTCCGGGGAGTCCGGCGACAGGTCGATGTCGATCTCCCGGAGCCGCCGGTGGGTGAGCAGGTAGTCGCCGGCGCTCTTGTAGAACCAGCCGTTCTTGTTGACCAGGTACACCGAGAGGCGCACCTCGCTGGCCCCGGAGTCGCGGGCCAGCTTGGCGGCCAGGCGCAGCCTGCCGCCGAAGACTTCCCCGGCCACCAGCGTCTCCCGGCGGTCCTCGTCGGCGCCCCCCACCTTCCAGGGCCGTTCGGGGGTCGTCACCAGGCCGGAGAGCTCCATCTCCGTGAGCCGGCCGTTCTCGAAGCGCTCGCCCGGCCGCGCGCCGCCGCCCGGCCCGGCCAGGAGCAGTGCCGTGGCCAGGGCCGCGAGCCCGGCCAGACGCACTGCCGTGGGGTTTCGAAGCGATGTGGCCAATGGGAAACTCCGCTGAAAACGTCCCGGGAGCAGTTTAGCCCGCCCGGCACCGGGTGTCAACGGTTCCGGCCCAGATGCTCTTTAACCGACCAGCTTGCCGGGGGTTACAGGTTTTGTGCACAAAGGGATTCGAGGCCCGGATCAGCCCAGTCGGCAGTCCTCCACGGGCACCGCCGCCACTGCCAGACAGCGGTCCGCGCAGCCGTAAACTCCCGTTACTGGCCGGCGTCGAGGTGCGCGTTGATGCGCCGCGCGCAGAGGCGCAGGGCAACAGTGGGAATTACCAGCGATACCAGTATTTCCATGATCAGGATGGTGACTGACAGGTCGAGCAGCAGCGCCAGTCCGTGCATCCCGTTGGCGGCGAGCCAGACCGTCCCGAACACGGTGGCGGCAATGACTACGATGACCGGTGCGCCGATGACCGTTCCGGCTATGAACAGCACGCCCACGTAGCTCAGGACGATGGCCAGCTTGCCGCTGCGCGCGAACATCGCCGAGGCCAGCCCCAGCGCCCCGGCGTAATACAGCCCGGTGACAGCCTGCACCCAGTTCTTGAAGCCCAGCAGCACCGAAGTCACCGAAAGGGGCGGAATCGGCAACTGCGCCTCCCCAAGGCCCGGGATCCAGTTCGCAAGCAGCGTGAGGTCCAGACCGATCAGAGCCCCGATGAGCTCCGGGCGGGGGGTCAGCAGGAAGATCGGTAGAACCCACACGTAGAGTTCGAAGAGCCCGGTCAGCCGCGCGAAGAGCTTGGCGAAAACGATATGATTGCGCGAGAGCGGCGTCAGGAAGAGCGCCTCGGCGGTGTGATTGTCGAACTCGGAAGCTACCGCCGCGCCGACCGCACCGGGAGCAGCATACGTTGTGAGGCCGATCACCAGAAAGGCGACGATATTGCCTACCCACCTGGCCCAATCCACCCAATCTTCCCCGCCGACGACCCAGGCGGTTATGAACGCCCCGTAGGCAATGCCTACCGTTGCCGCCCGCGCTCCCGGGCCCAACCAGCGCTTTCCGAAGAAGGCGTGGCGCCGCTCCCGGCGGTAGACCGGGTCGCGCAGCAGCTTGCGGATGCGGCTGAACATCGACCTTTCAGCCCCTCAGCGACTCAATGAGCCAGGCGGCCGCGCCGCCTTCCTCGCCGCCCGCCGGGCGGTTCAGGCCGTCCACCATGTTCGCGAGCCGGACGGGAACGCCCAGGTTCTCGATCAGTGGCGGCAGGTCGCCGGCGGCCAGCGCGCCGGGCAGGTGGCAGTCGTGGGGCACGCACGTGGAGCAGGAGTCGAGCATCGCCGCGAAGGAAACCAGCCCGCCCTCGGCCAGGGCGGCCCTCACGCCGTCCTCAAAGAGCGCGCCGAAGAGGGCCAGCAGCGCGCCCAGCGGCTCGGCGAGGCGCGCGGGAGGATGGCCCGCCAGCCAGTCGCGCTTGCTGCGCTCGTCGATGCCGTCGCCCTTCAGCGGAACGGGCCCGAAGCCGGGCGGGTTGGCCGGCGAGAAGGAGGCGCCCCAAAGTCCCAGGCGCGCGGCGTCGACTTCCGCCCGCGAGCCCAGCCAGCGCAGGACGGCGCGCAGGTCGCGCAGGCGCGCGCCCAGCAGCGTGCTCCCCAACATCAATTCTTCAGACGAAACGGTGTTGGCCTCGGCCTCGCGCCAGCGCTCGTCGCCGGGGCTGGTCTCCCCGGTGCCGCGCACCTCCGGGAGGCAGACCGCGACCCCGCCGGCGAGGAGCCCGGCGA
>CAZONU010000491.1:0-3180 GCA_964581145.1 uncultured Planctomycetia bacterium | reverse complement strand
GCCGGCGGAGTCGTCCGACCCGCAGCCCAGGAGCAGGATCGCGATCGCCGATAGCAAGAGCCGCTTCATGTCCGCCATGGTAGCGATTTCAGTCCCGCTCCACAAGGGGGATATCCCCCGCCAGCGCCAGGCGCACCTCGGCCCCCGCGGCCAGCGGGCGCTCGGCGGCGACGCGCAGCTCCGCGGTCCCCGGGCCGGCCGTGCGCACCACCAGCCGCCAGCTCCCGCCCCGGAACTCCGCATCCAGGACGCGCCCGGCCACCGGCCCGTCCCCGGCCAGACGCAGGCTTTCGGGCCGCAGCGCGGCCAGGCCCTTCCAGCCGGTGCCCAGCTCCCCGGCGCGGGGCGCGGCGCTCCGCGGGAAGCAGCCCGCCGGGGTGACCACGCTTTGGGCGGTGACCTCCGCGGCCATCAGGCCCACCTCGCCGGTCAGCCGGGCCACCGCCGCGGTCGCCGGCCGGGCGTAGACCTCCCCGGGCGCGGCGCACTGCCGCACCCGACCGGCGACCAGCACGGCCAGGCGGTCGGCGCTGGCCAGGGCCTCCTCGCGCAGGTGGGTCACGTAAACGACCGCCAGGCGGCGCGAGCGGGCCAGGCCGAAGACCCGCTCGCGGATCTCCTCGCGGCGGTCGGCGTCCAGACCCGAAAAGGGCTCGTCGAGCAAGAGCGCGTCCGGCTCCTGGGCCAGGGCCCGGGCCACCGCGGCCAGCGCCGACTCGCCCCCGGAGAGCTCCGCCGGCCGGCGGCCGGCGAGCCCGGCGATGTTCAACTCGTCAAGAATGGCGGCCACGCGCGAGTCCACCAGGGCCGGTTCAACAGCGCGCGGCTCGGCCACGAAGCGCAGGCTCTCGGCCACGGTCATGTGCGGCCAGAGGGCCAGGTTCTGGAAGACCATGGCGATGCCGCGCCCCTCCGCGGCCACGAAGGTGAAGCCGTCCCCGGCCACCGCCCCCCGGCCCACGAAGACCTTGCCGCGGGCGGGGACCTCCAGCCCGGCCAGCAGCCGGAGCGCGGTGGTCTTGCCGCCCCCGGTGGGGCCCAGCAGGGCCAGGACCTCTCCGGGGGCCGCCTCCAGGGTGAGGCCGGCGAGCACCGGCTTATCCCCGCGGCTGAAGTGCACGTCCTCGAGCTTGAGCATCAGGCTGGTTTCCTCCGCGCCGCGAGCGCCGCCAGCGCTCCGAACAGCGCGGCGAGGGCGGTGGTCACCAGCGCCAGGGCGGCGGTCACGTGGCCGTGTCCGTTGTGCATGGCGTTGAACACCCGGAGGGAGAGCATCTCCCAGCCGGGGGGGCTGACGTGTATGGCCGCGCCCAGCTCACCGAAGGCCAGGGCGGCGCCCAGGAGCAGCGCGGCCAGGAGGTGCCAGCGCATCAGCCCGGCCAGCAGCCACAGCCGCCGGGGGGCGGACAGCCCCGCCAGCCGCGCGCTTTCCAGCAGCTCACGACTGAGACCCCTGCGGCCCCAGGCCAGCACCGCCGCGGCGCCCACTGCGGCCCGCGCCGCCCCCGCCCAGAAGAGGGTCAGGGGGCCCTCCAGCAAACAGAGCCCGGCCTCCACCGAGGGGTCCATGGCCAGGGCCCGCTTGGTGGCCAGCATTCCCATGCCCCACAGGCTCCCGGGCAGGAGCAGGGTCAGCGACAGCGCCCCCAGAGACAGGGCCAGCGCCGGACCGGCGCACTTTCCCCGTGACGGCAATGCCCAGAGCAGCACCGCGCCCAGCGCGACGGCCAGCGCCGCGGCGCCCAGGGCCACGAACAGGCTGCGCAGCACGAGCTCGAGCTCATCGCCGACGGCCTTCGCCAGCGCGCCGAGGCTGCCCGCGTTGACCAGCAGTCCGAGAAGCACTCCGCCGAGGGTGATGCCCAGCAGCCCGGCCGCGTAGCGCCGGGCCCAGCGGGGCGCCGGCGCGGGGCTGAATCTGGCCCGGGCCAGCTCCACGAAGCGCGCGCGCCAGCCGACGATCAGCAGGCCCAGCCCCAACAGCACGGCCAGCCCCAGGAGCGGCAGCGAGCGCCCCGCGGCGGCGGAGTAGTCCCGCGCGCTCTCGAAGCCGCGGAGCACGTCGCGGGCCGCGGTGCCCACCATGAAGAGGTCGGTGGTACCCAGCTCCGCGCAGGCCAGCGCGAAGGCCAGGATTGCGCCGATTAGCGCGGCGGGCAGCGCGGCGGGCAGCTCCACCCCCCGGAGACAGCCCCACGGCCCGCGGGCCAGGCGCGCGGCCTCGCGGCCCTCACGGCCCACCGCGGCCAGCGCGGCCGCCGCCGGCAGCGCGACGCAGGGCCACAGCGCGCAGCTCAGCACCCAGGCGGCGACGAGCAGATTGCCCCCGCCCAGGAAGCCCGCGCCGGGCAGTAAGGCCAGCACCTTCTCGTCGAGCGTGAGCAGCCCCAGCCGCCAGGCGAAGCCCAACCAGGCCGAGGCCGCGAGATAAGGCGGCACCAGGAGCACGGCGAAGGCCCCGGCGCGCAGCCAGTTGGCCAGCCGGCCCGAGCCGGCCAGGGCCCAGGCCGCGGGCAGCCCCAGGACCAGCGCGCCGACGGCGGTCAGCAGCGCCAGGCGCACGGTGCGCACGTAGGGGGCGGCGATCAGGTCGCTTTGGAGCTCCTCGAAACTGAGCGGCTCGCAGAAGAAGGCCGCCAGCGGCCAGAGGACCACCAGGAGCACGGCGGCCAGGCCCGTCCTCCGCAGTAGCCCTGCTACGGAGGATGGAGGCAGCGCTTTCTCGGGTCTGGTCATTTGCGGCGCCGGAATATCCTTTCCAGCTCTTTCGGCTGGCGATCGACCTCGTCGCCCACCTTCTGCCAGTCTATCTTCATGGGCTTGATCATGTAGAGGGGCCGGGCGTCAGCGGCGGCCTTGACCCGGGGCCGGGTGGGCAGGTGCCGGGCGGGGGGCCCGGCCAGCAGCCTCTCGGCGCGGTCGGAGAGCAGGAAGTTCAGGAACTTCCTGGCGGCCCCGGGGTTCCGCGCCCCGCGGATCATCGAGGCCGTGTTGGGAATCACCAGCGCGCCGATCTGGTTCGTCCCCTGGTCGGGGTAGACGATCTTCACGGGATGGCCCTTGTCGATCATCGACCAGGCGTCGTCGGTGTCGGCGAGGCCCACCAGGGCCTGGCCGGCGGCCACCCGCTGGGCGACGATGGCGTTGCCGTCGACCACTTGGAGGCCGCCCGCCATCAGG
>CAZONU010000490.1:0-3186 GCA_964581145.1 uncultured Planctomycetia bacterium | reverse complement strand
GCAGCGACGCCAGCGGGTGGGTGCGCGCCGAGTGCGCCCGCTCGCTGGGCCGGCTGTCCGACCCCGCCGCCGAGCCGGTGCTGGCCGCGGCGCTGCGTGCCGACGGCTCGGCCCACTGCCGGCGGGAGGCGGCCGCCGCGCTGGGCCGGCTGGGCGGGCGCGGCACGGTCGCGGTGCTGCTGGCCGCGCTCGCCGACAGGAGCGCCGCGGTGGCCGCCGCCGCGGCCCGCTCGCTGGGCCGGCGCCGGGCCGGGCAGGCCTCCGGCCCGCTGGCTGCCGCCCTGGCGGCCCGCAGCGAAGCGGTGCGCCGCGCGGCCGCGGGGGCCCTCCGGGAACTGGCCGCCGCCGGCCGCCTGGCTCCTCCCGACCTGGCCAGGGTCAAGGCCTGGGCCGGGGGGGGCGCCGCCGCCCGCCGGGCGGCGGCGCTGCTGGTCCTGGCCGACGCCGACCCGCCCGCGGCGGAGAAGCTGCTGCCCGGGACCCTTCGCGGCGGGGGGCTGGTCGTGCGCCGGGCGGCCTGCGAGGCCGCCGCGCGCCTGGCGGCCAGGGGCGGCGGGCTGGAGGCCGAGGTGATCGAGCGCCTCGGGGAGCTGATGAAGGCCGGCGATCCCGCGACGCGCTTCGGCGCGGCGCTGGCCGTGGCCCGCGCGCGCAAGGGCCGGCCCGCCGGCCGGGGCGGGCTGGGGGCGCTGATCGAGCTGCTCGGCGAGCACCGCGCGATCTCGTGGGATGCCGGCGAGCCGGAGGCCGCCTCGAAGCTGGCCGCCCGCGCGCTGGCCGAGCTCTCCGGCAGGCGGCTGCCGCCCGACCCCGAAGCCTGGAAGCGCTGGCTGGAGGGCCGCTGATGCGCCGGACCGGACTCCTCGCGCTCGCCGGGCTGTTGGTCCTGGCCGCGGGATGTCCGCCGCCGCCGGGCGACCCTCCCGACGGGGACGGGCCGGCGCGCCGCACGGGCGAAGGCGGGCGGGCGGCGCCCCCGCCGCGGGTGTCCCCGGGGGTCAGGCTGGTTTCCTTCGACGCCGAGCGCGACAGGGCCGCGGCCGGCGGCTTTCTCGAGCCGGGCTGGTGCGTGCAGCTCTCCGCCGAGGCCAGGGACGCCGCCGGCCGGCCGGCGGCGGGCGTGCCGGTCTCCTTTCGCCTGGACCGGCGCAGCGGCAGGGGCCTCATCCTCGCCGCGGCGCTGAGCCACGAGACGGTGCTGACCGACGCGCGCGGGCGGGCGCGGACCCTGCTGGTCTCCTCCGACCGCCCCGAGCGCTGCCGGGTCTACGCGACGTGCGGGCCGGTGAGCCTGGGCGCTCTGGTCAGCTTCACCCGCCGGCGCCCGTCGCCGTTCACCGTGGGCCTGGCCGGGCCGGAGCCGGAGCGGCGGCCCCCTCCGCAAGGTTCGCCGGAGGCCGGGCTCGACGCCCGCGTGGCCCGCTTGGTGACCGCGCTGGGCGAGGGCGGGCCGGAGGCCGCCCGGGTCCGCAGGGAGATCGTCGCCATGGGCCGCGGGGCCATCGGGCCGCTGCTGCGCATGATCTACAACGAGCACCGCCCCGGGAGCGAGCGCCGGCTGGCCGCCCGCGCGCTGGCCATGGTCAAGGACGAGCTGGTCCTCGACCAGCTGCTCAGGAACCTGGACGACTGGCGCGCCGCGGTGCGCGCCGGGGCGGAGGCGGGCCTGTTCGAGCGCGGGGCCGAGCGCGCCGGCAAGGGCGTGCGCCGGAAGCTCGCCCTGGGCGGGCTCTTCGGGCGGGCCTCGGCGCTGCGGGTGCTGGCCGCCTGGGCCCGGCGGGCCGACGTGACCCTGCTGGCCGCCCGCGCCGGCGCCGACCCCGACCCGCTGGTGCGGGCCACCGCGGCCTGGAAGCTCAAGGCCTTCCAGGACCGCGCCGAGGCGCGGCTGGCGCTGCGCGCCGCGATGGCCGACGGGTCCGCCTTCGTGCGCTACACCGCGGCCAAGGCCCAGGGGCTGGTGCCGGCGGTCTCGGGCCGCGGGGACCGGCCGCCGGTCCTGGCCGATACCTTGCGGGATCGCGACCCCCGGGTGCGCGCCGCCGCCGCCCGGACCTGCCGCGCGCCGGGCTCGACCGAGGTCCTGCTGCGCTTCCTGGAGGACCGGGACGTCCGCGTGCGCCGCGCGGCGGCCGAGAGCCTGGGCTTCATGCCCGCGGGCGCGGGCTCTCCCGCGGGGCGCAGGCTCCACGAGCTGGCCCGCGACCGGGACGAGCACGTGGCGAAGCTGGCCTTCCGCGCGCTGGTCCGCCGCGGGGGTCGGGGCGCGGCCTCCTACATGCTGGCCGCGCTGGGCGGCGAGGACCGGGTGCTGGCCGGCGGCGCCCTCGATTCCCTGGAGCGCGTCTACCGGGTGGAGCTCGGCCGGCCGCGCTTCGGGGCCCTGCCCGCGGAGGAGCTCCTCCGCGAGTGGAAGCAGTGGGTCCGGGCCTGCCGGGGGTCGAAGGCTCACCAGATCTACTGGCTGGCCGCCGAGCGCCGGGACTCGCGCCTGCGCGGCGAGGCCCTGCTGGAGCTGGTCCGCGCCGGCCCGGGGCCGGGGGCGGTGGGCCGCAGGGCCGGGAAGCTCGCCGCCGAGATGGTGAAGAGCTCCGACGCCCGGGTGCGCGCGCCGGCGGCCGCCGCGCTGTGGCTGCTGGGCGGCCGGCGCGGCCGGCGCGGCCGGGATCTTCTGCTCAGAGAGCTGGCCAGCCGCGACTGGCCGGCGCGCTACGCCGCCTGCCGGGCCGCCGGCCGCCTGCGCTTTCCCGACGCGGTCGACGCGCTGGTCGTGCTGCTCGGCGACGAGTCCGCGGCCATCCGCGACGCGGCGCATCGCGCGCTGCGGGCCATGAGGACCGGCGGCCCGGCGATAGGCTTCGACCCCGAGGGCCCGCCCGCCGGGCGCGGCGCGAAGCAAGCTCTGTGGAAAAAATGGGCGGAGGCCTTTAGAATCGAGCGGGGCAAGGGCACCGGGAGGAAACCCGGGTGAACCAGGATCTCCGCCGGCAGGCTGTCGCCGCCTTCCAGGACAAGTTCGGGCGCAACCCGCGCTGGCTGGCCGCCGCCCCGAGCCGCGTCAACCTGATCGGCGAGCACACCGACTACAACGGCGGCCACGTGCTGCCGGTGGCCGTCGACCGCCACGTTGTGGTGGCCGCCGACGCCGCCCGCGGACGGACCACCCGCTTGTGGTCGACCCTCGAC
>CAZONU010000489.1:0-3200 GCA_964581145.1 uncultured Planctomycetia bacterium | reverse complement strand
GGAAAACCATCAGCGCTCATCGGCGTCCATCTGCGGTTCCAAGTTTGCGTCTTGGTGTCTTGGCGGTGAAAAAGGTTGGAGAATCCGCGACGGGCCCCGCTGAGAAGCGGCTTTCGCCGCGCAAGGGTAAGGCTATAATGCCCCGCGTGGAAGAGAATAAAGCGGCCGAAAAGAAAGAAGGGCCGGGCCTCGCCGCCCGGGTCGGGGGCTTCCTGCTGCCCGACCGCCTGCGCCCGCCGAAGTGGAGCGAATTCCGCGGCCGCTGGATCGCGCTCTTCGCGCTCTCGGCGGCGTGGTTGGCCGCGCTCAAGACCGCCGCGCTCTGGCCCCAGGACGAACTGGCCCGCCACCTGGTCTACGCCGCCGCGGCAGTGCTGCTGCTGGCACCCGGGATCGGCCTCTACGGTCCGCGGCGGCTGGCCGGCGAACTGGGACGGGCGGACTGGAAGTCGGTCGGCTACCACGTGGCCGTCGTCACCGTCCTGCTGGTCTTGGGCGGCAAGGCCTTCGAGTGGCTCGGCGCCTGCGAGCGCGGCTCCCAGTGGCCCGCCCCGGAGGAGATGTCCAATGCGCTGATGGGCGCGCGGCTGCTGGCCGTGGGCGGAAACACTACGGACGCCTTTGACAATGACCGCAAGCGGGCAGGCATCCCCAAGCACCTGCCCGGCCAGGGCAAGCTTGACTTCCACGGGCTGCGGGTGGCCTATGTGTCATTCGTGGTCGAGGCGGGGACGTCGGCCAAGGAAGCGCAGAGCCTTGTCCGTCACTGCACCCCGGACCTGACTATGAACACCTACGCCCGAGCTCGCCGGGAGCGGCTTGTAGAGGTCGCTGAGAAGGTAGGACAGGCGGTCAAGTCGGGGCCGGATAATGCGCCATGTATGCACAAGAAGGCGGCCGGTGCCGAAAGCCTCAAGCTTTCAGATGGTTGCGTGGTGGGCGAGGCGGGATTCGAACCCGCACGGGGGCGAACCCCCAGCGGCTTTTAAGGCCGCAGCGTATGCCGTTCCGCCACTCGCCCGCAAGTCACCGTTTCGGGCCTCTTACCGCGAATCCCCAGCTGAATCGGCTATTTGGCGCCTCTCCTGCCGCCGGGTCTGACGCGGGTTCGGGCAGGTCCAGACAGTATCAGGCGGACCACCCGTAGATGAATTGTAGTGAAAGCCCCCGGAAGCGCCTTCCGCTCCTGCTCCCAAGCCATGTACGCCCCATGCTCGTACCCCTCTGTCGTGCTGACTGACGCATGGCCGAGCAACTTCTGCAGGCGCCGCATCCCAACCCCGGCGGCGACCAACCAGGTGGCTGCCGTGTGCCTGAGTGTATGTGTCCCGACCCCGGAGTCAAGGTCTGCGTGTCGCGCCGCCGTCTTGATGGCCCGCCGGAGGCTGTAGATGGTCCAGCAGTCGCTCTGCTTCCGCCGGCCGGCGCGGTAGGTGTCCGGCCTGGAGAAGATCCGTGGCGGCGATCGCTCGGCGGTACAGGATCAGCGAGAACAGCCTGTACCGTCTTCGGGACCGGTTCCTGGAGGCCGGCAAGGTGGCGGTGGCCAGGGGCACGGGCAAGGGCAAGGGCACGTCGCAGAACGCCGAGATCGGGCGGTTGAAGCGCGAGTTGGACGAGCACAAGCGGGTGATCGGCGAGCTGACCATTGCCGGCAGCATTTTAAGAAAACTCGATGAAGACCGGACCTGACCGAGGAGGTGCGAGAATGGGTCAAGGAAGGGATGGGTTCGGTGTCTGAGGCGCGCCTGACCCGCGTGCTGTCGGGCCTGGGCCTGGCGGCCTCTAGCTGGTACAGCCGGCCGAAGCCGAAGGAAGAGCGCAAGCGCCCAGGGCCCGCGCCGAAGCCGGTGCCGACCGAGGTGGAAGCCTGGGTGCTGGGCGCGGCGCACACGTATCCGTGGTGGGGCTACAAGAAAATCGCGGTGGTCTGCCGGCGCGCGGGCCGGGATGTCTCCAACCGCCAGGCGTACAAGGTGTTCAAGAAGCACCATCTGCTGCACCTGCCGCGTCCGCGGGAGGCGGAGCTCTACCAGGCGGCGAAGCTCTTCGAGCTGTTGCCCCGGGGGCCGAACGAGCTGTGGCAGATGGACGTGACCTACATCCATATCCCGGGTCACGGCTGGTGGTACGCGGTGACGGTGATCGACTACTACTCGCGCTACCTGCTTGCGGCGCACTTCACATCGAGCTACAGCGCGCGAGAGGTTACGGCCGCGCTGGAGTTGGCGCGCGCCGAGGCCGAGCGCATGCACGGGTCGCTTTCCAAGAAGGAAGAGGAGGTTTACTGGAACCTGTACGAATCCCCGGCCGAGGCGCGCGAGTCCCTGGCGGTCTTCGGCCGCCGTTACAACGTCGAGAGGCCTCACTGGGCGCTGATACCCGAGGACGTTTACGTGCACGGCCTGGCGGTGAAGCTGCCCAAGTGGCAGAAGTGGGCGCGAGCGGCCAGGAAGAAGCTGGAGGAGTTGCGCGTGCTCCAGGCAGCAAAGGAGGCCGAGCGTGTTCCGGCGTGAGCCGTCCGCGCCGCTCGGCTGCGGCGGCGCAGCTCCGACGAGCTGCGCGAGCGCCCATTCTCGGCGCACCGCCGACCTCGCAGGCGCGGACTACGCGGCAGGAGGAAACCTCTCACAAAACGGGCTCCGGGAATTCCACTTGAACCCCGTGGCAAGACAGTCCGCTTTTTCCGAAAGGACCGTTTCGATAACTCCAAATAGTTGATTGGGAAGGCCTTGATTGTGAGGAGCGGCCCGATGAGATGCGCGTGTCTGTGGGTGGGGGCCTTTCTGCTGGCGGCGGCGCTGTCCGCGACGGGCGGGTCGGCGAAGGGCGGCGAAGACGCGGCGGCCAAGGCCTACCTGGCCGGTGACCTGGCCAGGGCAGAGAAGCTCCTGGACGCGGAGATCGCTGCGGGCGGCGTTCGGCTCTCGCGGTATCTCTTTCTCGGGAGGGTGTGCTTCCGGCTGCGGAAGTGGGAAAAGGCCCAGCGGACGCTGGAAGCGCTGCTCAAGAAAGACCCCGAGAACCCCCAGGGCCGCGAGCTGCTCGGGCGGGTGCTCTTCCGCCGGGGCGGGTTCAAGGAAGCCCTGCCCTATTACGAGGAGAGCCTCCGCCAGGCGCCCCGGGTGGAGCTGCGACTGGAGCTGGGCGAGGTGCTGATCGGCCTGCACGACCCTCACATGCACGGCCACGTCCACATC
>CAZONU010000488.1:0-3217 GCA_964581145.1 uncultured Planctomycetia bacterium | reverse complement strand
CGGCTTCCTGTAAACGCAGCTTCTCCGCGCGGACGTAGAGCGGCCGCCAGGCCTCGGGGTGCTTGATTGCGAACCGGCACAACTCCCCCGCGGAGTGGGGCGTCTCCTTGGCGATAATCTCCCAGGAGACGCCCCGGGCGCGCTGGCGGGCCACCTTGATCAGCAAGTTCTTATCCACCACAGAGGCACAGAGGCACCGAGAACCTTTGGGCTCGGGCCGCGGCGGGCCGGGCTTGGATTTCAGGGCGTCGCTTTCCGCGATCAAGGTCAATAGCCCCCTCTGTGTCTCCGTGTCTCTGTGGTCCCATATTCTATAGTCATTATACCGCATTCCCGCGGAAAAGTCAAGTAAATTCCGGGATAAAATGGGGGCTACGGTACGGTTTACGGGGTTCCCGGGAAGGGGGTGTTTTCCTCAAACCGGAAAAATTATTTTCTTAAACGTGGCCGGAGCAGGCGGATAAGAAAAGAAAATTTCCTGGAAATGACTAACCGGGGGGTCCGAAGTGAACGCGCCAAACGGGAACCGGGAACGGGCAGCAAGCCACGGAGGCCCTGCTTTCCAGTCTCCTGAACCCCGAACCCGCCCAACTGCCGGCGGGCAAGCTTCACCCGCCGTGGCGGGCCCGAAACCCCGAGCTAAGCCTTGACTCCGGGGGTGAGCGCGAGGTATGCTGTTTGGGGAGGTATCGCGTGACTAACGAGAAGCAGCCCATCGAGAACCGGCTTCGCCAAGGCTACGCCGGTCAAGAGCCCCGCTCCAAGAAAATTTACGTCTACTGGGGCGTGGCGCTGGCGCTGCTGCTTACAGCCGGCCTCTTCTGCTGGCTGGTGGTGATGCCGTACTTGCAGGTCCGTGCCGCGATTCTCCGATACAGGGCATCCACGGGATACATGCCCGGTCAGGCCCGCAAACAGGTGAAGGAACTGGGGGGACCTGAATCGGCTGTCACGGCTCTTGCTCTCTACATTCGACTCCCCCAATGCGTAGCCCCTCATAGCTCCGATGCCATGGACATGCTCGCTCAGTGTGACGCTAAGGGGCAAGCAGCCCTCCTGCAGTTGCTCAACGACGATGACCCTGACATCGCCGCCGATGCAGCGTACCAACTGGGATGGAGTCATAACCCTCAAGCCGTTGGACCACTCATAGATATCCTGCAGGATGAGCATGAGAGTGGGTGCTTGCGCGCTGCCGCTGCGACGGCCCTGGGGTGGATAGGCGACCAGCGAGCCCTTTCATCTCTCGCAGCGCAGATGGACAATCCAGAGACCGAGATTCGCTGGAGCGCTGTAAAGGCGATTGGAGACATAGGGGGCAAGGAAGCCCTGTGTGCCAAGGCTCTGGTCTTGATGCTCGGGGACAAGAAGGAGGACGCGCGCGTTCGTGCAGCGGCCGCATATGCATTGGGAAGAATGGGATGTCGTGACGCTGTGGACGTGCTTCTGTCCGTATTGAACGATTCGGAGGGGAGGCTGCGCCTGGACACGCTCGCAGCACTCGGGCAAATTGGTGACGTGCGGGCCGCCGCCCCGCTTCAGGCTTTGCTCCAAGATGAGAATTTCGACGTTCGCCAGGCCGCCGCCGAGGCCCTGAAGAAGATTCGTGGGGAGGTGAAGGAGTGACTGGAATGAATGAGGTCGAGAGGCGCTCCCGGCGCAGGCGCTGGGTGTGGGGCATGGCCGCGGTCCTCTGCGCCCTGGTGTCCTCCCTGGGATGCGCGCGGATTCCGAAATCCGTCTGGAGCGGCGACAGCAAAGCCCCGGACTACGCCCGGCGGGTGGCCGCCTTCACGTCCGCGGTGAAGCCCGGCCAGACCCGGGCCGAGGTGGTCGCCCTGCTCCAGAAGCACGGACCGTTCGCGCTTTGCGACGTGACCAAGGGAGAGGCCCGCTACGAAATACACTTCTCCGCCGGCCCCGGGAAGGGCTGCGTCCAGGTGCTCTTCGACCGCAGGGGCAGGGTCCGGTGGGTGCTGGTGCGCGAGCACTCCGCGTAGACTCAGCCCCGGACAGCGCCGGAGGCAACCGCCCTCCCCCGCCCCGCCGGCTTGACTGGCCGGCGGGTTCGGCTCCCGAACACGCAGATTCCAGCGAACCTTCCATGACCGCCTCGCGTTAAGGGGGGCATGAGACGGTGGATTCCAGGGCTGCTGATTCTGTTTCTGGTGACCGACGGGGCTCCGCCGCGGCCCGCGCGGATAACCCCGGAGAACAACCCGCGCGCGCCCCTGTGGTACCGGGACGGCGGCGAAAAGGGCCATTGGACGTACGGCATGCCCAAGGACCCGGCCAAGCGCAAGGCGCTGGACAGGCTGGAGCAGAGGATGCGCCAGCTTCATGGGGAACAGCGCTGGTTTCTCAGGCCGGTAGTGGAATTGGGGAAGGACCTGCTCCAGGCCGAGATCCGGCACTTCCTGCTCGACGAGGACATGGCCCTCGCCGACCGGGCGGTTCTTTCCTGCCGGCGCGACGCGGCGGCCCTGCCCGAGCTGGAGCAAGCCCACCGCCGATGGCCTGGCAACAGCCAGATAGAGAGAGTCTTCGCCAAGACCGCGGCGGACTGCTGGCCGGACGCGAAGCTGCGCGCCTACTTCTGGAGCCTGCCCGCCGGCACCCCCAGGTACGGGGAGCTCTACTTCGCCCTGCACAGGGAGCTGGCCCGCTGCGGAACGCTGCGGGACGCGCGCCGGCTTGAAGCCCGGCTCCCGGCGGGCGCGGACTGGCGGCGCGACCCGGTCATCGTCCGGATCAGGCTGCGCCACAGCGAGAAGCCCGAAGAGCTGGCCTGCGAAATCTTGAAGTCGCTCGAAGACTTCCGCCGGTCGGAGGACTGGTCGATGTATCTCCTGCGCTGCGAGCTGCTGCGTTACATGACCTTCGGCGACAGTCAGCGCTACCGCCCCTACTTCGAGGCCTACCTGGACAGGATGCCCTTCTTCCGCAGCGATCAGGAAACCTATCCTGACGGGCTGAAGGCCATGCTGATGGACTGGCTGAAGAGGCACCCGTTATAGCCTGACTCCTCCTGCTCGCCTTGACCCGCCGCTCCGCGCCGAAGTTCCCCCTTGACCGCCGGCGCCCCGGGGGCTATGCTGGCTCCCGCTGCGGCGGGGCCCGGGGGGGGGCGAGGAGTATCTGGCGAGTGAGCGACAAGTATCCCACGCGCACGGCGATTCTCGGCAAGCTCAAGGCCATGAACGTCAAGAAGCACGGC
>CAZONU010000487.1:0-3230 GCA_964581145.1 uncultured Planctomycetia bacterium | reverse complement strand
CCCGCGGGTGGGGTCGCGCAGCGCGCGCAGGTCCGGGGCCGCCGCGCAGGCCCTCTCGGCCAGAGCGGCCAGCGGCGCGCAGTCGCTGCGGAACTCCGCCCCCAGCCCCAGCGACTCCCGCGCGTCGAGCACGGCCACGCCGTGCTCGGCGAGGTCTCCGCTGAGCACCAGCAGGTCGCCCTCGCGGACCGAGCTTATCGCCAGCTCGCGGCCCTCGGGAATCTCGCCCACCCCCGAGGAGGTGATGAAGACCCCGTCGGCGGCGGTGGCCTCGACGACCTTGGTGTCCCCCGCGGCTATGCGCACGCCGGCCTCGCCCGCGGCGGCGGCCACCGACGCGGCGATGCGCCGCAGGGTCTCGATCTCCAGGCCCTCGGCGATCACGAAGCCCAGCGACAGGAAGCGCGGCCGGGCGCCCTTGGCCGCCAGGTCGTTGACCGTCCCGCAGACCGCCAGGCGGCCGATGTCCCCGCCGGCGAAGAAAAGCGGCCGGACCACGTGGCAGTCGGTGGTGAAGGCCAGCCGCCGGCCGGCGAGGTAAAGCTCCGCGGCGTCCTCCAGGCGCGCCAGTATCTCGTTGCCGAAGGCCGCGGCGAAGACCTCGGCGACCAGCTCGCCGGTCAGCCGGCCCCCGGCCCCGTGGGCCAGGCGGATACTCTCCTCGCCGCTCATCCCCGAGATCCCCCGCCGTAGCGGTACTGGGCCGCGCAGGAGCCCTCGCTGCTCACCATGCAGGGCCCCACCGGCGTTTCCGGCGTGCAGCCGGCGCCGAAGAGCGCGCACTCGCGGGGGGAGATGCTTCCCAGCAGCACCTCCGCGCAGCGGCAGCCGGCCGGCTCCGGCGCCTCCGGCGTGGCCAAGCCAAAGCGCTCCGCGGCGTCGAACTCCCGGAAGCCGTCGCGGAAGGCCAGCCCGCTGGCGGGCAGCCGGCCCAGGCCCCGCCAGTCGGCGTCGGCGGGCGCGAAGACCTCGTCGATCATGCCCCGCGCCGCGGGGTTGCCTCTGGGACGGACGGCGCGCCGGTAGGCCACTTCAACTCTGGGGCTGCCGCTCACCACCTGCTCCACCAGCATCTTCACGGCCAGCAGCACGTCCAGCGGCTCGAAGCCGGCGATGACCGCGGCCCGGCCGGCCCCGGCCAGGAAGGCGTAGGGCTCGGCGCCCAGGACCACGCTGACGTGGCCCGGCAGGATGAAGCCTTCCACCTGCGGTCCGGCCTCCAGCACCGCGCGGAGCGCGGGGGGCACCAGCCGGAAGCTGTTCAGGATCGCGAAGTTGGAGATCGCCTCCCGGCGGGCCTCCAGGATCGCCGCGGCGAAGGCGGGAATCGTGGTCTCGAAACCCACGCCGACGAAGACCACCTGCCGCTCGGGGTTCGGGCGGGCCAGCTCCAGGGCGTCGCGCGGCGAGAAGACCACGCGCACGTCGGCCCCGGCCGAGCGGGCGGTTTCCAGCGAGCCGTCCCGCCCCGGCACGCGAAGCATGTCCCCGAAGCTGGCCAGGACGGCGCCCTCCAGCCGCGCGGCGGCGACGGCCCGCTCGATCTCTCCCTGGGGCGTGACGCACACCGGGCAGCCCGGCCCGGAGGCCAGCCGCACCCCCTCGGGCAGCAGGCTCCTCAGACCGCTTCTGGCGATGGAAACGGTGTGCGTGCCGCACACTTCCATGAAGGTGAAGCGCCGGTCGCCGGCCAGCCGCGCAATCTCGGCGGCCAGCTTCCCCGCGAGCCCCGCGTCGCGGAAGGCGCCGGCGTCAAATCCCAACGCCGCCCATCTCCCGGATCAGATCGAGAGTCTCCTGGGCCTCCTGCTCGTCAAGGCGGCTGATGGCGTAGCCGGCGTGGACCAGCACGTAGTCGCCGACCTCGGTCTCCGGCAGCATGTCCAGCCCCGCCTCGCGGACCAGGCCGCCCCCGTAGTCCACCCGGGCCCTCAGGCCCTCGACCTCCGCCACCCTGCCCGGGACCGCCAGGCACATTTTCAGGCTTCCTCCGCCCTGACCGCGGCCAGCACCTGCCCCAGCGCGACTCCCGCGTCGTTGGCCGGCACTTCGCGGTTAGCGTACCACCTCAGCCCGCGATCTTCAAGCGCCCGGCCGAGCTGCCCAAGGAGCAGCGCGTTCTGGAAGCAGCCCCCGGAGAGGAGCACGTCGCGGACGCCCTTCTCCCCGGCCAGCCGCGCGGCCAGCTCCGCGCAGCTCTCGGCCAGGCCCTGCTGGAAGCCGGCGGCGACCTCCCCGGCCGGCCGGCCGTCGGCCAGGTCGTCGACGATGGCGCGCACCGCCGGCGCGGGGTCCAGCCGGTCGGGGGCATCGCCCAAAGTCTTGCGGTCTTCCAGCAGGTAGGGCCGCGCGTTTCCCTTGAAGCCCGCCGCCAGGGCCTCGACCTCCATGGCCGCCTGGGCCTCGAAGGTGACCCGCGCCCGCCCGGCGACCAGGAAGCCTATGGCGTCAAAAAGCCGCCCGGCTCCGCCCGAGAGCGGCGAGTTGAAGCCGCGCTCGATCATTATCTGCACCGCGTCGAGGTTGGCGGCCCCGCCGGCGCACTCCTCGAAACGCGCGCCCAGCGGCGCGGGCACGGCACGGTCATAAGCCCGCCGCACCAGGGCCAGCGCCTGCCGCCAGGGCTCCAGCACCGCGCGGTCTCCCCCGGCCAGCTCGAAGGGCGCCAGGGCCGCCAGCCGCTGCCAGCGCGCGCCGGAGCCCTCCAAGAGAAGAAACTCCCCGCCCCAGACGGTCCCGTCGGTTCCCCAGCCGGTTCCGTCGAGGATTATCGCCAGCGACCGCTCCGGCGCCCCGGCGCTCAGCTCGGCAAGCACCGAGAGCGCGTGGGCGTAGTGGTGCTGCACGGCCAGCACCCGCTCGGCGGCCGGCAGCGCCGGAGCGGCGGGCAGCTCCCGCGGCCAAGTCTTGGCCAGCCGGGTCGTGAAGTAGTCGGGATGCAGGTCGTGGACCAGCACCGCGGGCGGCTCGCCCAACAACTCTATAAACCGGACCAGCGCCTCGCGGTAGAACTCCACGTTGCCGGCCTCTCCGAGCTCGCCCAAGTACTGGGACATGTAGGCCTGCTCGCCGCGCAGCAGGCAGAAGCCCCCCTTCATCTCGGCGCCGGCGCCCAGCACCGTCTTTCCGCCCGCGCGCGGCACGCCGACCGCCCCGGGGGTGAAGCCCCGCGCCCGGCGGACGATGCGTTGCTCCTCTCCGGCCTCCAGCACGATGGAGTCGTCCGCGCG
>CAZONU010000486.1:0-3258 GCA_964581145.1 uncultured Planctomycetia bacterium | reverse complement strand
GGACGAGGCGCGAGATGGAGAGCGGTTGTGGCGTGGCGCGGAGGCCCTTGGCAAGATCGGCGGGGCGGATGCAGAGGCTGCCTTGAGGAGGGCCTTGGACAGCGGGGACAGCAGCGTCCGTCATGCGGCAGCAAAGGCGTTGGGCGATATGAAGCCAGCCGCAGTGAAGGCAGTTCCGGAACTCAAGGCGCTGGCCAACGACCAATACGGCTACATTCGCGAGGCCGCCGCGGCAGCCTTGAAGAAGATAAGGGCCGCCTCGGCCCCGAAGAAGAACTAGTCCCGGCCTTCCCTCCTGCGTTTATAGCGCCGCCACAGCCACCATATCAGCGCCGCGGGCGAGGCCACCGCCACGCCCAGAATCGCCGCCAGCCAGCCGAGGTCCTGCCCCTTGAGCCAGTCCAGCCCGCTGCGAACGGCCGCGAACGTCCCGGTCACGAAGGGGGTCTTGCGCAGGTAGAAGTAGGCCCCAATCGCCAGCGCCCAGAAGACCAGGCAGCCGACCAGGCCGGCCTTCTTCCCGGAACCGCCCTCTTCGCTGCCCATGCCGGCCTCTCCGTTCCCTGTAAACGCAGGAGCATTGTAGGCCCCCCCGCCGCGGGGGCCAGGGGACAATCGCGCGGGGGCCGCAAAGAAAACCGGCCGGGCCCCGCGGGACCCGGCCGGCCTGTTCGCCTCTCAGCGCTGCGCGTTTACTTGGCCAGGCGCTTCTCGCGGGCCACGATCTTGCCGGCCGCGTCGTACAGCCGGACCTCGATCCACTTGGTCTTCAGGCGGTGGAAGCCGGCGTTGAAGGTCACCGTCTGCTTGTCCTTGGCCATCCGCGACTGCAGCAGGGTGACCTTGCCCTTGGGCGAGATGCCGTAGATCCGCACCGTGCGCACCTTGCTGCCGTAGGTGGCCACCGAGCACTCCAGCTTGGGCTTGGCGATGCTGCCCTTGACCTTCCACCTGCTGACCGCCAGCCGGGCGGGGACCACCACCACCGGTGGCCTGGGCCTGGGCCTGGGCCTGTGGACCACCGGCGGCTTGGGCTTGGGCGGCTTGGGCCTGGGCGGCTTGTGAATCACCGGCGGCTTGGGCTTGGGCGGCTTGGGCGGCCTCGGCCGGATCACGTGGCCGACCGTCACCGTCGCCGTGCCTCTGGCGCCGGAGGGCGCCCGGGCGGTCACCGTGTAAGTGCCCGGCCGGGTGCCCTTGAAGAGCCCCGTCGAGCTGATCGACCCGCCGGTGGCGCTCCAGGTCGGGCGGAAGGCTATCAGGCGCCCCGAGCGGTCGTAGCCCCGCGCGGCGAACTGCGCCGTCTTGCCGGACTTGACCAGCGTCCGGCTGGGCGAGACCGACACGCGGGCCACCCGGCGGACAATCACCGGGCGGGTCACCGTCACCCGCGCGCTCGAGCGCAGCCGGCCGACCGACGCGCTCACGATGTAGGTGCCGGTGCGCGACCCCGCGGTGAACAGCCCTGTGTTGGAGACCGTCCCGCCGGTGGCTCTCCAGGCGGGCCTGACCGGCACGGGCTTGCCCCTGCGGTCGTAGCCGGCGACCCTGAACTGCACCGTGCCCCGCACCCCCACGCTGGCGCTGCCGGGCGAGACCGCCAGGCGCACCGGGGTCCGGACTATCACCGTGGGCCCGGTTATCCTGACCGAGGCCGCCGCCTTGAGGCCGGTGCGGGTGTCGCGGACGGTGACCAGGTAAAGGCCCGGGCGGCTGCCGGCGGTGTAGGTCCCGCCGGAACTGATGGTCCCGCCGGCCGCGCTCCAGGCCGCCCTGAAGCCCGCCGGACGGTTGTAGCGGCCGTAGGCCCGCGCGGTGAAGCGCACCCGGCCGCCGCGGGCCACCGTCGTGCGGTGGGGCGAGATGTACAGGCGCACCGCGCGGCCCACCGCCGGCCGGACCCCGCCGACCACCTTGACGAAGGCGTTGGCGCGCAGGCCGCTGAGCGCGTCGGTGACCCTGATCACCACCGAGCCGGCCTTGACCGGCGCGGTGAAGGTGCCGTCGGCGGCCATGCGCCCGTGGGACGCCGACCAGCTGGGCTGGACGGCCACTTCCTGGCCGCCCGCGGCGTAGGCCCGGACCACGAAGCGCACCGTGGTGCCCGCGAAGAGCTCGGTGCGGGCGGGGCTGACCACCACCCGGCTGGCGCGCAGCGCCGTCGGCGTCGGCGGCGGCGGCGCCGTCACCACCACCGGCCGGGGCCGGGGGGCCTCGCTGATGTTCACCGTGCAGCCGGCGGCGACGGCCAGGGTCAGGACCGCCGCCAGTGTGAAGGGCAGGTTACTGGTGAGTTTTCGCATCTGCAGTCTCCGTCAATCGGACGTTTCTCGTGCGGCGGCCCGCGCCGCCGCGCGCGCGTACTCTATCCGCCGGCCGCCCCCAAGTCAAACTGCGCGGCGGGGCGGGGGCGGCCCGCCTACTTGAAGGGGCTCTCCAGCTGCCAGGTCAGGTCCCGCAGCGGGCGCCGCCCGGCGTCGGTCAGCTGGACGGCCATCTGCCAGCGCCCGAAGCGGTTGGAGTGCTGGACCAGCAGCCGGTTCCAGCCCCTGCCGAGGCGCACCCTGGCCTCGTCCGTATAGTCGTGCAGCCCGCGGCCTTTATTCATGCTATCCTGGAAGCTGACCCGCCGGCCGTTGAGCCAGGCCTGGTGGCCGTCGGTGGCGTCGATGCGCATAAGCGCGCCCCGCGACCGGTCCGAGTAGACGTAGACGTGGGCGTAGGCGGTGGCCATCTTGATCTCGCCGTAGTGCTTGGAGACGGGCAGTATGACCCCGCCGCGGCTCTCGGCCGCCTGCCACTTCTTCTCGCCCTTGAACGCGCCGTCGAGCCCGGCGGCCAGGGCGTCTCCCGGAGAGGGCCGGACCCGCTTGACGTCGAGGTAGTTCGCTTTCCATGAGTGCGGGAAGGGCCCGACGATGGCCCAGCGCGGGACGTAGTCGCCCGCCGCCGATTTGCCCGGCTTGGCCAGGAACTTGAAGGCCTTCCCGTCGGCCGCGTTGCCGCGCTCGCTGCGGTCCCGGACCCCGGTGACGCGCAGCTTGTAGGCCTTCCCTGCGGTCATCGGGTCGGTTTCGAGCCTCACCTCCCTCTGCAGCGCGCGATTGTCCGCGTTGAACTTCGCGGACTTGACCGCGACGCCCTCGATGGCGTAATTGGCGGCGATCCCGGCGCTGGCCGCCTCCACCGGCTCGTCAAACACGATAGTCATCTGCGTCGGGCTCTCCCGGCGGGTGTAGGCGGCGCGCGGGCCGTGCT
>CAZONU010000485.1:1342-3261 GCA_964581145.1 uncultured Planctomycetia bacterium | reverse complement strand
GCCTTTGTCCTTTGCCGGGAGGGTCTCATCGAACCCGGCCATCTCTCCGAGGACTTCCGCGCGAGGGCGCCAGGGGCGACCCAACCGGGAAAGGCATCGGCCACGCTCCGGGAAACGGAAGCCCGAATGATCATGGAGGCGCTGCGCAGGAACGGCTTCAACCGCCTGGCGACCGCGAGAGAACTCGACATTCACAAGAGCACGCTTTTCCGAAAGATCAAGGCACTGGACCTGGAGCTTCCCCGGAAGGATGGGCGCTCCGGACGGTCGGAGGCCGCGAAATGAAGCTCGCGCTGGCGGTGTGGAACGGGCGGATATCTCCGGTCTTCGACCACTCACGCCACCTTCTGGTGGTGGATGTGAAGGGCGGCCGGAGGGTCGCGGATCACGAGATTCCCTTGGTCAGCGAGTTTCCGCCGGAGAAGGTGACCCGGCTCAGGCAGCTGGGGGTCCACACGCTGATCTGCGGGGCGGTCTCGCGGCCGCTGGGCGCCATGATTGCGGCGGCGAACATCAGGCTGATCCCCTTTACAGCGGGGGATGTAGAGACCGTGCTGGAGGCATTTCTGGCGGGGAACCTGCCCGCTCCCAGGTTCTTGATGCCGGGCTGCGGGCGCGGGCGTCGGGGCGGACGTGGGTGTGGGCGCGGGCGGAGCCGCGGAGGCGGGCGCTTCCGGGGCGGACAGGGGTTTCGATAGGAGGAGGGAAGCATCATGAAAGTCGCTGTCACGTCGCAGGGGCCGGATCTCTCCAGCGCAGTGGACCCGCGCTTCGGGCGGGCGAAGTACTTCGTCATCGTGGACGCGGAGTCCGGGGGCTTCGAGGCCGTGGACAACGCGCAGAACCTCAACGCCCCGCAGGGCGCGGGAATCCAGGCCGCGCAGAACGTCTCCGCCAAGGGTGCGGGAGTTCTGATCACCGGCCACTGCGGCCCGAACGCCTTCCGCACACTGTCCGCCGCGGGGATCAAGGTTCTTACGGGAGCTGAGGGCACCGTGTCCGAGGCCCTGGAGAAGTTCAAGGCCGGGGAACTGAAGGAATCGGAAGGGGCCGATGTGGAAGGCCACTGGGTCTAGGAAAGGAGAAAGATCATGCCGAGAGGAGACGGAACCGGCCCGACCGGGCAGGGCCCCGGGACGGGCCGCGGGCGCGGAGGAGGAGGAGGCGGCGGCGGCGGCGGCGGGCGCGGCCGGATGGGCGGCTTCAGCCTGGGGCCGGGAGGCGCCTGCGTGTGCCCCAGCTGCGGCAAGAAGGTTGCGCACCAGAGGGGCACGCCGTGCACCGGCCTGAAGTGTCCGGCGTGTGGCGCGACGATGACGAGGGGAGGCTGAGAACCGCGCCGTAGTCTTCGCTCGGACAAGCAGGAGGGGTAGCCCATGACGGCTCCCGATAAGGAGCAAAAGCCCGGGAAGGCGCTGGAGGCCTTCCTCGAGCGCCAGGCGCTGGCCAAGCGCATGTGCCGGATCGAGCACAAGATACTCGTTTTTTCAGGGAAGGGCGGCGTGGGCAAGAGCACCGTGGCCGCCAACCTGGCCGCCGCCCTGGCCGCCGACGGCAAACGGGTGGGGCTGCTGGACGTGGACTTCCACGGCCCGAGCATCCCGCGGCTGGTGGGCATTGCAGGGCAGCGCCCCCGTCCGTCCGGAGACGGCACCATGGTGCCGTTCGAGACCGCTGCCGGCCTCAAGGTGATGAGCATCGGCCTGCTGCTGAACGACGCGAGCGGCGCGGTCATATGGCGCGGGCCGCTGAAGATGAACGTCATCAAGCAGCTGCTGCGCGACGTGGACTGGGGCGAACTCGACTACCTGATCATCGACTCGCCGCCCGGGACCGGCGACGAGCCGCTTTCCGTCGCGCAGCTCATTGAGGGCGCCGATGGCGCCGTGCTGGTTACGACCCCCCAGGTGCCGTCCGCC
>CAZONU010000485.1:0-1332 GCA_964581145.1 uncultured Planctomycetia bacterium | reverse complement strand
ACCTGCCGGCCCTGGGGATAATCGAGAACATGAGCGGCTTCGTCTGCCCGCACTGCGGGAAAGAAAGCGCGCCTTTCAAGTCCGGTGGAGGACAGGCCCTTGCGGCCGAGATGGGGGTGCCGTTCCTGGGCCGCATTCCCATTGACCCGGACGTGGTCACCGCCTCCGACGAGGGCAGACCCTTTGTCCTGGCGCATCCGGACTCGGCCGCGACCCGGGCGTTCCTGGCCGCAGTCGAGCCGATCAAGAACATGTCCGCCGCCGAGGCGCCCCCCATTCCACGGAAAGGAGCGAGAACCATGCGCATCGCGATTCCATTGGCCGAGGGCAGGCTCAGCATGCATTTCGGGCACTGCCAGGAGTTCGCCCTCTTCGATGTCGACGAGGAGGCAAAGAAGATCGAGAAGACCGAGCGTGCCCCGGCCCCGGGCCATCAGCCGGGGCAGCTGCCCCGGTGGCTGGCCGAGCAGGGGACGAATCTCATCATCGCCAGCGGCATGGGCTCTCGCGCCCAGGGGCTGTTCGAGCAGTCCGGCATCCGGGTGGCCATCGGCGCGCCGAGCGAGGAGCCGGAAAAGGTCGTTCAGGCCTACCTGGACGGGACGCTCCAGACCGGCGGCAACATCTGCGACCACTGAGGCGAATGGCGGCGGCGGACCGGGCCGCGGAGAGAGGATAAGCATGAACGTGACGGGACTGGCTGCAAGGGAGATATTGCGGCGCAAGGGCGGATTCCTGCTGGCCTGTAGCGCGGTGGCACTGGCGGCCGCAGGAGTCGTGTTCACGCAGACCTTCAACACAGGTCTGGTGGATACCATGAGGCGCATAACCAAGAGCCTGGGTACCAACGTGCTGATCCTGCCGGTCGAAACCGACGTGGGCAGCTTCTGGCAGGGCTACGAAGGGGCCGGCGAGATGCCCGAGTCCTACGTGGAGAAGATCGCCAAGTCGAAAGTCGCGGCCGAGCACTTCATCGGCAAGCTGCAGAAGCGAATCGAACTCGGCGGCCGATCCGCGGTCCTGTGCGGGATCAAGAAGGAACTCGGGCGGGTCGGAATGCGCAAGAAGAAGCCGATGCCGCAGGCCTACAACGTCCCGCGAGGAGGGTGCTACCTGGGGTCGAGCCTGGCCAGGCGACTTAACGCAAAAGTTGACGATCAGCTGGACGTCGAGGGCCGCAAGTTCAATGTCGTGCGCCTCCTGAAGGCCGTTGCCCCGGTGGAAGATATCACCGTGTTCGTGAACCTCAAGGACGCCCAGGAAATGATGAGTAAGCCGGGGGTGATCAGCGGAATCGACGCCCTGGGATGCATCTGCCCGATACCCGAGGTG
>CAZONU010000484.1:0-3262 GCA_964581145.1 uncultured Planctomycetia bacterium | reverse complement strand
ATGTTGTAGTTGGCCCAGGCCTGGGTGGACTCGAAGAAGGAGCGGTAGCCGGTGCGCAGGTACATGAGCAGCAGGGCCTCGACGCAGTCCTGCTCGGTCTCGAAGTGGTTGTCCTCCCACCACACGTAGCGGGAGTGGAAGACCCGGCGACCCGCGACCTTGGGCACTTGGCTCTTGGCGTAGCTCCACTTCCAGGTGTCGTAGGCTTTCAGCTCGTCGGCTTGGGTGCCGAACCTGCCCACGGCCAGCGACTCGGTCTGGAAGTACCAGGAGGGCTCGGCCATGAGGTGCAGCCAGCCGCGCGCGCCCCTGGCGAAGTCCTCCATCTGCTTCCCGCCGCCCGGCGCGGCGAAGTCGATGAGGTACTGCGAGCTGATGTGCGAGCAGTCGAAGAGCACGCGGTGCTTGGCCGCGAAGGGCGTGCTGCCCTTGCCGCCGCCTTCGAAGCGCGCGGTGCTGCCGGTCAGGATCAGGCTGCCGCCGGTGACCGCCAGCTTGCGGGGCGGGTCGTCGATGAAGTAGGTGTCGCAGGCGTAGACGGTTCCGCCGCCGACCTTGGCGGCGATCCAGCCCTGACTGACGTCGCCCTTGCCCTGTGAGGTCCAGGCCGCGTCGGCCTCGCTGCCGGCCTTGGCGGCGCCCGCGGCGCGGGCGTTCAGGCCCGAGTAGACCCAGCCGTCGGCCCCCGCGGCCAGCGGCTTGCTGCCGCCCAGCAGGGTCCCGGAGGGGTTGCCGGCCAGTTTTAAGGCTATGGAGGAGTCCTTGATCTGGCGGTAGCAGTAGTGCTGCTCGTTGGAGTTGGACAGCAGGTATTTGACATGCACCCGGCTCTTGCCCGCCCAGGCGGTGATCCGGGCGATGTAGCCGAGCTTGCTCTTCTCGTCGCCCACGAAGCGCCCCCGGACGCAGACCGTGGCGCGCATGGAGCCTTTGTACTCCACCTCGATGCTGGTGGGCTTGTCGGCCACGTACTTCTTCTTCTCGCCCCAGGCGTCGGTGTAGCTGACCTCGCCGCCTTTCACTACCGGCTCGCCGCGAATCGTTACCGAAGAGAACAGGCTGAAGGGCTTGCTCTTGGAGATCGCGAACTTGATGCGGCCGGTCTCGACGGTGACCCCGTCGCCGGCCTCACTCACTTTGAGCGCCGCCGGCGGCTTGGCCGCGCCCTTGACCGCCCGGAGGACGAAGTCCACCTTGCCGCCCGCGGGGACGTCGGCCTGGAGGTCGACCAGCACCCAGTGGACGAAGCCCTTCTCGTCGACCACCATGGGCAGCACCTGGGCGGGGACCGGCCGGCCGCCCTGGAAGACCGCGAACTCCTGGCCCTTCTTGAAGGTCTGCCGGGGCAGCGGGATGCCGCCGCAGATCGGCTCGGCCCGCCGGGCCACGCCGACCGGCTCCTTGACGGTCATCTTGACCGCGAGTTCCCCGGCCCCGGCGGCGGTCCCCAAAGCGGTGCCCAGGAGCGCGGTCAGGGCGATTTGGAGTGAGCGATGACTCATCTTATCCTCCCGGAAAAGAAGGAACGCGAAACGCTGGTCCGGTCGGATGCCGGTCCACTTGTATGGATACACCAGAGCCAGCGGACAAGCAAGCGCGAAAACCGGATGCAGCCTCTAAGTGTAACTCCGGCCGACCCTTATGGCCGGCCGGAGCGACGTGTTCTGGTCTGCGCGAGGCGCTACGTGCGGGTGATGGTGCCCTCCCAGGTGCTGACCTTCTCGCCCTTGAGGTCGTCCTCGTTGAACCAGAAACTGGTTACCGCCTTGGTCTCAGTGTAGAAGGCCACCCCGTCGCGGCCCATTACGTGCAGGTCGCCGAAGAAGCTGTGCTTGTGGCCGCAGAAGGGGAAGACCGAGATGGGCACGGGAATGCCCACGTTGACTCCCACCATGCCGGCGTGGATCCGGCGGGCGAATTCCCGGGCGTAATAGCCGCTCTGCGTGAAGACCGTGGAGCCGTTGGCGAACTCGCTGCGGTTGATGAGGTTGACACCTTCCTCAAAGCTCTTTACGCGCTTGACGTACAGAACTGGTCCGAAGACCTCCTGCCAGCCGCAGCTCATGTCCGGGGTGACGTGGTCGATGACCGTCGGTCCCAGGAAGAAACCGCCCTCGTATCCGGGCACCTTGGCCCCGCGGCCGTCGAGGGCGACCTTGGCGCCCTCCTGTTCCGACTTCTCGATCCAGCCGGTGACGAAGTCGCGGTGCTCGGCGTTGATCAGCGGTCCCATCTCGGTTTCGGGTTCCCAGGCGGGTCCCATCTTGCGCTTGCTGGCCAGTTCGCAGATGGTTTTGACAAGTTCGTCCGCGATCTCTTCCTCGACGGCGACGGTCGGCAGGGCCATGCAGCGCTCGCCGGCGCAGCCGAAGGCGGAGTTGATGATTCTCTGGGCGGTGGCCTTGATGGGGACGTCGCGCAGGACCAGCGCGTGGTTCTTGGCCTCGGTGAGGCACTGCACCCGCTTGCCGTTGGCCGCCGCAGTCGAGTAAATGTGCCGGCCGACCTTGGTTGAGCCCACGAAAGTAATCCCGTTCACGCCGGGGTGCTTGAGGAGCAGCTCGGCCTCGCTGCGACCCGCGGTTACGAGGTTGAACACGCCCTTGGGCAGCCCCGCCTCGCCCAGCAGCTTGGCGATGGCCATCGACGACTGGGGCACGAAGCTGGCGGCCTTGAGCACGTAGGTGTTGCCGGTGGCCAGGGCCAGCGGGGTCATCCAGCCCATGGGGATCATCGCCGGGAAGTTCCAGGGGGCGATGCCCACGAACACGCCCAGGGGCTCGCGGTAGGTCACGGTATCGTAGCGGTTGGAGCAGTTCATCAGCGAATCGCCCTGCATGGTCACGGGGACCGCGCAGGCCAGCTCGACGACCTCTATGGACTTGAGCACGTCGCCGCGGGCCTCTTTGTAGCTCTTGCCCATCTCGGTGGCCAGCAGCACGGCCAGGTCGTGCAGGTTTTTCTCGAGGAGCTCCTTGAGCTTGAACATCACCTGCACGCGCTTGGTGACCGGGGTGTCCCGCCAGCCGGGGAAGGCCGCGGCGGCGTCGGTCGACTGCCGGTTGCCCCCGGCCCAGTCGCCGGTGATGGCCAGGTGCGGGCTGACCAGGCTCACGTCGATGCCCAGCGCGTCCATGGAGCGCACCATGACATCCGCCCAGCCGCCGCCCACCACCTGGAAGTTGAAATAGGGTCCCATGTGGCAGTGCGCGTCCACCACGTAGTCGTCCACCGGTGTGCCGGTGAGGCAGTAGTCCTGTAG
>CAZONU010000483.1:0-3270 GCA_964581145.1 uncultured Planctomycetia bacterium | reverse complement strand
CCGCGCGCAGCTCCTCCGGCAGGCGGGTGTAAAGGGGCACGTTGCCTTCAAGTGTCGCGGCCCACTCCTCCGGGAAGGGCGCGGCGAGGAGCTTCGCGCGGCGCCTGGCGCGCGCCCGCCCGAGCAGAATCCGGACGAGGACCACGGCCGCGGCCAGGGCCAGCAGGGCGACCAGAGCCCACAGCTTCACAAGAGTCCTCCCGGCCAGTTCCCCAACGAGAGCGATGCCGGTCTCAGTGTATTGGAGCGCGGGTCCCAGTCAACGGCGGCGAACTGCATGCAAGACCGCAGGACTTGACCTTTTCGCCCCTAAGTGGTTATAAACCCACCGGGTAGCGCACCGCGCTTTTCCCGGCTTTTTCCCGAAGAGGCCGCTTCCTCCGGCAATTCACCCTTCGGAAGGGATCTGCGGGGCGGATGGGGACCTGGATGGCCAGCAGCGACGCGAGAGACCTGGGTGAGTTCGCCCGCACGGACGCGGCCGAGGCCTTCGAGCGGCTCTCCCGGCGCTACGCCGGAATGGTCTTCGCGGCCTGCCTTCGGCGCCTGGGTTCCCGCGAGGACGCGGAGGACGCCTCCCAGGCGGTCTTCGCGGCGCTGGCCATGAAGGCGCGGTCGGTCAGGCCCGACCGCCTGACCTCCTGGCTCCACGGGACGGCGATGCGCACATCGGCCTTCATCGCCCGGACCCGCGCCCGCCGCGCACGGCACGAGGAGGAGGCGGCCCGCATGAGACCAACTGCTGCCCGAGAGGTGAGTTCCCCCGACATCGAAGCGGAGGCGGTAAAGCCCCGGCTCGATGGGGAGATCGCGCGGCTGCCCGTCAAGCTCCGCGAGGCGGTGATGCGCCACTACCTCGCCGGCCAGAGCCACGCCGAGCTGGCCCGCGACCTCCGCGTGCCCGAGGGCACCGCGGCCAGCCGGGTGAGCGCGGGGCTCGATCGCCTGCGCCAGCGGCTGGCCGGCCGCGGGGCAACGCTGGGCGCGGCCGGGCTGGCCGCTCTCCTGGCCGGGGAGTCCCAGACGGCGGCGCCGGCCTCGCTCCTGGCATCCCTTCCCCTCCTGGTGACCGCAGCTTCCGCCACGGGGGCGGGGGCCGGCGCGGGAGCGGCAGTCACGGTAGCGAAGGGAGCGTTCAAGATGATGTTCTGGGCGAAGGTCAAGGTCGTGGCGGCGGTTGCCGGAGGGGTGGTCCTGGCGGGGGGCGGAGGCGGCCTTGCGGTCAGACTCGCGGCGGGGGAGCCGCGGAAGAAAGAGAAGCCCAGGGTCGAGAGGAAGCTCAACCCCCGGATCGCGGCCATGAAAGACAACACCTGGCTGTACATGAACCCCAAGCCGATGAAGCGGAAGCGGCCCACGACCAAGGACACCAACTCCCCGCTGAAGGGAATTGTCAGCGGCGAGCCCACGTTCCGCGAGTACAGCAGTCCGGTCTACGGCGGCGGCAGGATCTACTATTTCGGCGGCATGCACAGCGGATACCCGGGCAACGACATCGAGGTCTATGATATCGTCGAGAACTTCTGGAAGCAGAGCTCTTACCGCCTGCAGTGCCCGCCGCAGGGAGATCCGGCCTACGGCTCCGGCGGGTCGGAGAACTGCTGGGTTGACCCCGAGACCGGTGCCGGGCAGCCGTACTCGATCCACGGTTACTCCCGGACTTCGTATCATCCCTTGCTCAAGAGGTATGCGTGCACCGCGACCTTTCCTCGCAAGGTGCGCAAGGATCCCAAGAGCGGCAGGTGGGAGCTGGCGGAGAAGGTCTACGGGCTGATCAGCTACGACCATCGCACGGACAAGTGGGAGCTGCTGGCCGAGGGCAAAGGAGGCGACCTGACCCAGTGGGACTCGGCTCTGGGGGGCTTCCTGGCGGTGCGCCGAAACACGATATGGCTCTTCAAGGATGGCAAGTGGAAGAGGCACGACACCACCAAGGTGGGCCTGGCCAGGTCGGGAGGATCGGCGTCCATCTACCTGCCCGACAGGAAGTCGCACCTCTTCGCCCTGATGCCTCACGGCGGCGCCAAGGGATGGGGCAAGCTCTACATCTATAACTCCGTCGAGAAGCAGCTGACGGAGATCGCCTCCGTGCCCGCGGAGCTCAAGAAGCGCTTCGTTCCCCTGGGCAACTTCGTCATGGCCTACGACTTGGCCAACAGGAAGGCCGTGTGCATGTCGGGCGACCCGGACAAGGTGCTCACCTGGAGCTACGACCCGGCCGCCGACAGGTGGGAGAAGCTGCCCCAAGCGTCAAAGAGCCCACCACTGCGGAGGGGCACGTTCGGACCTGGCAGCGGCCGGGAGCCTCTGGTCTACGATCCCCTTCACGGGGTCTTCCTCCTGGTAGCTCACACGGACAAGGGCGTTCAGACTTGGGCTTACCGCTACAAGCGGGCGAAGAAGAAGTAGCCTAAAAAAGTAGGCCCCCAGGCGGCCTCCGGCCTGAAGGCCGGGCGTCGCCTCGCCTCCCGGCGCGCTCCGGCCCGCCCCGCTGCGCTCCGCGGTCAAAGGTGCACGTTCGTTTCGCGCTTCACGGGAGACGCTTAACGTCGGGGCGCGCTCCGCGAAGCGATGCGTGCCGCCGCCTTTTCGTCACTTGAGCGCGCTCGCGCAGCCCATAGAATGCCTTCCTGACCCTGATAGCGCGACGAGACGCGAAAGGAGCAGCGCGAGAGATGGCGGACAAGAAGCAGCAGTTCGGTCTGGTGGGCCTGGCGGTGATGGGCGAGAACCTGGCCCTGAACGTCGAGAGCAAGGGCTTTTCCGTGGCGGTCTGGAACCGCACGACCAGCAAGGTGGACAAGTTCTTGGAGGGCCGCGCCAGGGGCAAGGACTTCGTCGGCTGCCACACGCCGCAGGAGCTCGCCCGCGCGCTGGAGAAGCCCCGCAAGATCATCCTCATGGTCAAGGCCGGCGCCGCCACCGACGCGATGATCGACAAGCTGGTCCCCGTGTTGGAGAAGGGCGACCTGCTCATCGACGGCGGCAACGCCTACTTCAAGGACACCGAGCGGCGCTCCGGGCAGCTCGCCGAGAAGGGCCTGCTCTTCATCGGCACGGGGGTCTCCGGCGGCGAGGAGGGCGCGCTCAAGGGCCCCAGCATCATGCCCGGCGGGCAGAAGGAGGCCTACGCGCTGGTCGAGCCGATACTAACCAAAATATCCGCGCAGGTCGACGGCCAGAGCTGCTGCACCTACATCGGGCCGCGCGGCGCGGGCCACTACGTCAAGATGGTCCACAACGGCATCGAGTACGGCGACATGCAGCTCA
>CAZONU010000482.1:0-3289 GCA_964581145.1 uncultured Planctomycetia bacterium | reverse complement strand
CTCAAGGTGTATCTCGTCCCCCCGCAGAAGAAGAAGGCCGCCGTCCCCGCCGGCAAGTACACCGAGCCGGTGACCCGCATCGACCTCTACACCGGCGGAGCCAAGACCCACGAGATGCTCTTCAGCTTCCACAAGCCCGGCGCCGCCGAGGCCCGCGCCCGGGCCATGGGCGTCATCGACCCGCTCTTCGCGGCCTGCTCCACCGAGTGGTACTGCCAGAAGACGCAGGCCTTCGGGCGTATTTGCGATTGGAAGCTCGAAAACTACCACAAGGAGGTCTGCGACCTAGTCACCAAGTACGAGGCCAACATCGACGCCAACTTCGAGCGGGTGATGGTCCGCCACTCCGGCCACCCGGTCACCGCCCACAAGGTCCGCAGCCGCTTCCCGATTCCCGACCAGAGCAAGGACAAGACCAAGACCGGGGTGGTCTGGTGCAGCGCGCAGAAAATCGAAGAATACGGCTGGCTCAACTTCGGCAGCCACATCGAGCACAGCCGCATGGTCAAGCCCAACGACGCGCTCAACAGCCACTGGGACGGCAACTACTACGACTTCCCGCGGGCGTGCCTCTTGCGCTTCCTGCGCACCGGCATGTACCACTTCTGGGACGAGGCCCAGCGCGCCGGCACGCACCTGGCGGACATCGACATCGCCCACTGGAACCCCGGGAACCCCAAGCTCAGCGGCATCGAGCACGTCTGCCCCAACGTGGGCCACTTCCGGACCTTCTGGTCGGGCAAGGCCTTCCGGCCCTCCGGCAACGTGCACTCCGCCAAGAGCCAGAGCCTGTACGAGATCTACAGCATGACCGGCGACGCGTGGTACCGCGACGCCGCGGTGCTCTCCGGGGAGTATCTCGTAAACCACAAGGGCGGCAACGTGCGCGGCATGGGCAACCGGGTCACCGGGCTGTTCTGCGCCTACCGGGCCACCCGCGCGGAGCGCTTCAAGACGGCCTGGAGCGAGGACGTGGTCAAGCGCACCGCCGCCGGGGCCATAAAGACCGGCGGCACCCGCGCCTGGGACCAGGCCTGGCAGTACGGCCTGGGCTGCGAGGCCATGCACGACTACTGGCTGGTCACCGGCGACGCCGTGGCCGCGAAGGGCATCAAGTTCGCGATGGAATCGCTGATCAACACCCCCTGGGGCGGCGGCAAGCGCCGGGAGTACGATGCGCTCTCCGGATTCACCCTGCCGGTGCCCGGCTACGCCTACGAGGTCACCGGGGACATCAAGTACCTCCGCTACGGCATCAAGCGCCTGGAACTGACCGGCAGGAACTACGCCGGGCGCAGCAAGTCGTGGGCGCAGATGACCCGCATCTCCCCGCAGTTCCTGTGGTACCTGTCCAAGTTCTACACGCCGCCCAAGCCGGTAATCGGCAGCAAGACTAAGGCCGACCCGGTGGCCGACGCCTTCAAGGCCGCCGCGCCGGAGCCGAAACCCAAGCCTGCGGACGTGGGCGAGATGTAAGTTAGCCGGCGTCAGTCGGCCTTGGCGTACCGGCGCATCTGGCGCGCGCCGGCGCCGAAGCACTTCCGCAACAGGCGCGAGAGGTGGTACTCGTTGGCCAGCCCCACCCGCGGGGCGATGGCCTTGAGCGGCAGGTCAGAACTCAAGAGCAGGTTGCGCGCCGCCTCCAGGCGGATGCGGCGGACGTCCTCCATCGGCGAGCGGCCGGTGAGCTCCTTGTAGCGCCGCGCGAAGTGGTACTTGCTGAACCCGGCGTGGGCGGCCAAGTCGTCCAGGCTCAGGGATTCGGCCAGGCGTTCCCGGGCGTGGGCGCGGACCCGCTCGACCAGGTCGTGACTGCGGTAGGCGGCCAGGCGCAGGTACTCGGCGAGGACCGCCTGCAGAAAAGCCCCCTCCGCCGAGGGGTCCGAGGTGTGCTGCAGGTGGTGCTCGTCGTACAACCAGCCGACCAGCGCGGCGATCCGCCCCTGGCGGTCGCGGAGCTTGAGCGGCACCTTCCCCGGGCGGTAGCCGCTCCACCTGAAGCCCATGAAGGTGCACTCATGGGGCCTGCGCGGGTCGGTGCGCTCCGCGTGCGGGGTCTTCGCCGGATAAAAAAGCACCTCCCCCGCTTCGGCGGCCATCTCCCGGCCGCGGATGCGCACGTACTGCCGCCCGCGGGTGCCCACGATCATCTCGTGGAAGCCGTGCAGGTGGTTCTTCATCGACCAGTCCCGCGCGGCGCTCATCCGGCCCACCGAGAGGAAGCGGCATTCGCCCACTGACGGCAATCCTGGATAAGAGTTCGCAAGCTTGGCCATTTACAACCTCCCCTGCCGGCGCCAGACTATCAGTGTACCCGCTCGGAAGGCGCCTTCGCGTTCGCAAATGGTAGCGATGCGGCGCGGCGCGGGCAAGAGCAATTACAGGTAAAGGAGCTGCCATGCCCCTGAAGTTCGAGAAGGTGCTCATCGCCGATGAGAGTTACGAGTCCGCCGGGGTTTTCGACGTCACCGGCGACGGGACGCCGGACATCGTCTCCGGCGCGTGGTGGTACGAAGGTCCCGGCTTCAAGAAGCGGCATCCCGTCGGGCCGGTGCGCGCCGAGGGCGAGTACTACGACGACTTTTCCACGATACCTATGGACGTCAACGGCGACGGCCGCCCCGACTTCGTGACCGGCGGCTGGTGGGGCGATACCCTGCGTTGGCGGGAGAACCCCGGAGACCCCGGGAAAGAATGGCCCGAGCACGTCATCGCCGAGGTCGGCAACGTGGAAACCACCCGCGCCTGGGACGTCGATGGCGACGGGCGGCTGGAGATCGTGCCCAACACGCCGGGCGGCCCGCTGACGGCCTACAAGCCGGACGGCGCGGGAGGGTTTTCTGCCCACGAGATATGGAAAGCCCCCCAGGGCCACGGGCTGGGCTTTGGAGACCTGAACGGCGACGGCCGCGGGGATTTTGTGTTACACAACGGCTGGCTGGAGGCGCCTGCGGTTCCGTTGTCCGAACCGTGGACCTTCCACGCCGACTTCGACCTGGCCTCCGCCAGCGTTCCCGTCCTGGTCGCCGACGTCAACGGCGACGGCCTGGCTGACCTCGTCGTCGGCCAGGCCCACGCCTACGGGCTCGACTGGTGGGAGCAGCGCCCCGACGGCGAGCGGCGCACCTGGGTCCGCCACCCCATCGACCCGTACAACTCCCAGTACCACGACATGCACTGGGCCGACATCGACGGCGACGGACAGTGCGAGCTGGTCACCGGCAAGCGCTACCGCGCGCACTGCGGGGAGGACCCCGGCGCGGACGACCCCGTGGGCATTTACTATTTC
>CAZONU010000481.1:0-3355 GCA_964581145.1 uncultured Planctomycetia bacterium | reverse complement strand
ACGCAGCGTTGAAGCGCGTGCGCGCGGTCTACGGCGACAAGGGCGGGCGCTGGGCCTGCTCAATCCAATCCTCGCTATTGGCCTACTTCCTGCGGGTCGAGCCGAAACTCGGCGCCAAACTCGCCGGGGAGGCGATGGGCGCCCGCGGGCCGGGCTACACCAAGTGTTACCAGACGTTGTTGGGAGATGTCGCTGGCCTGCACATGTGCCCCCATCTCGAAGAGATCGCCATCGCCCATCTCGATGACCCCGCCCCCGGCGTGGCCGCCGACGCCGCCCGGGTGCTGCGTAGGTACGGCTCGGCGAAGGCCGAGGCGCCGCTCTGGAAGCGCTTGGAGAAGTGGCACGCCAAATGGAAGGAGCGGGGCCCGGAACTGAACCGTTATCGCCTCAAGACGCCGGAGGACGTGCAGACCGCGCTCTCGCTGGAGCACGCTCTGTCCGGCGCGCTGGCCCGCGCTCCCGGCTGGCTGGCCGGTCGGAAGAAGCTCGGGAAAATCCGGGACCTCTGCGTGAGCAAAAGGCAACGTCAGCGGGCGGAGTCTTGGCTCGGGTACTGGACGGGAAAGATCAACCTGGCATGTAGGATAAGTGATGAAGACGACCTGGAGATGTCCGTCGCCCAGTACTACGACCTGTCCGTGAAAGCTGCCAAGGCCAAGCTGGCCCAGTTCGAGAGGGGCACCGCGTTCGCTTGGAGCGCCAGTACCTATGGCCGGGACGAGTCCAGGCCTCAGACCGAACGCGCCTTCGCCGAGTTCAAAGCGTTTATTGAAAAGCGCGGCATGAAAATCGAGAAGTGGAAGCCCAAGCCACCCGCGAAGAAGTGAGCGGCCGGCTTAGCCTTCGTCCGGCTTCCAGGCCAGGCGCGGCTCGCGCGCGGCGCGGACCTCGTCCAGGCGGCCGACCGGGGTGGTCTTGGGCGCGCTGGTGACCAGTTCGGGGTCGCGCCTGGCCTCCTCGGCGACCTGTACGAACTTCTCGGCGGCCTCGTCCAGGGTCTGCTTGGACTCGGTCTCGGTGGGCTCGACCATCAGGGCTTCTTTCACAATCAGCGGGAAGTAGACGGTCGGCGGGTGGAGCCCCAAGTCTATGAGCCGCTTGGCGACGTCCAAGGTGTGCACGCCGTTCGGCTCGGCGAGCCCGGCCAGCACGAACTCGTGCATGGGCGGCTCTTCATAGGCCAGCTTGTAGGCCTTTTTCAGCTTCGAGAGCATGTACCGCGAGTTGAGCACGGCGTGCTCGGCGACGCGGCGCATGCCGGCCGCGCCGAGCATGCGCACGTAGCCCCAGGCCCGGAGGATCACGCCGACGTTGCCGGTGTAGGCGGTGGCCGGGCCGATTGAGGCCTTGCGGTCGCTACGCAGCTCGAACTTCCTGCCGCGCTTTTTCACGTAGGGCACCGGCAGGAATTTCGCGAGCTTCTTCACGACTCCCACCGGGCCCGAGCCCGGTCCGCCGCCGCCGTGCGGGGTGGAGAAGGTCTTGTGGAGGTTGACGTGGACCACGTCGAAGCCCATGTCCCCGGGCCGGGCCACGCCCATTACCGCGTTGAGGTTGGCGCCGTCGTAGTAGACCAGCCCGCCCTTGCGGTGGACGGCTCGCGCGATCTCCCTGATGCGCGTCTCGAAGAGCCCCAGGGTGTTGGGGTTGGTGAGCATCAGCGCGGCGGTCTGGCGGTCCATGGCTTTCTTCAGCGCGGCCAGGTCCACCTGCCCGTCGGGCCCGCTCTTGATGGTGACGACGTCATAGCCGCAGAGCGCCGCCGAGGCCGGGTTGGTGCCGTGCGAGCTGTCCGGGACGATGACCTTCCGGCGGGCGTCGCCGCGCGCCGCGTGGCAGGCCTTGATGATCATCATGCCGGTGAGCTCGCCGTGCGCGCCGGCGGCCGGCCAGAGGGTGAATTCATTCATCCCGCAGATCTCGGAGAGCATCCTTTCCGCTTCAAAGAGCACACGCAAGGTCCCCTGGCCGCACTCGGCGGCCAGCTCGGGGTGGAGCCCGGTGAAGCGCCGGTCGGAGGCCAGCTGCTCGGTGATCTTGGGGTTGTACTTCATGGTGCAGGAGCCCAGCGGGTAGAAGTTGGTGTCCACCCCGATGTTGCGACGTGCGAGCGCCGAGTAGTGGCGGACCACGTCCAGCTCGCTGAGCTCGGGCAGCACCGTTGCGCTGCGGCGCGCGAGTTCCGCGCCGAAGGCCTCCGCCGCCGCGACTTCGGGGACGTCGAGCGCGGGGGGGCGGTAGCCGCGGCGGCCGGGCTGGGACATCTCAAAAAGGAGCTTCACCCCGCACCCTCCAGCGCGCGGCCCAGTTCGGCGGCGAAAGTATCGATCTCGGCGCGGGTGCGCTTCTCGGTGACGCAGACCAGCAGGCAGTCGGCCAGCTCCGGGAAGTCGCGATCCAGGGGCAGCCCCGGGGCGATGCCCCGCCTGAGCAGCTTCTTGAAGGCCTCCTCGGCGGGGCGGGGCAGCTTGAGTACGAACTCGTGGAAGCCGGGGCCGTCGAAGGGCAGCGAGCAGCCCGGCAGGGCGGCCAGCTTCTTCTTCGCGTAACTTGTCTTGGCGATGCACCCCAGGGCCATCTCGCGCAGGCCCTCCTTGCCCACCAGCGCGAGAAAAACCCCGGCCCCGAGCGCGCAGAGCGCCTGGTTCGAGCAGATGTTGCTGGTGGCCTTCTCCCGGCGGATGTGCTGCTCGCGGGCCTGGAGGGTGAGCACGAAGCCGCGCCGGCCGGCGCCGTCCACCGTCTCGCCGACCAGCCGCCCGGGGAGCTTGCGGGCCAGCTTGCCCTTTGCAGCGATGAAGCCGAGGTAGGGGCCGCCGCCGTTGAGCGCCAGGCCCAGCGGCTGGGCCTCGCCGCAGGCGATGTCCGCGCCGGTCTCCCCCGGCGGCTTGAGCACCGCCAGGGCCAGCGGGTTGGTGCACGCGATCAAGAGCGCCTTCCCGGCGTGGAGCTTCCCGGCCAGCTGCGTCGTGTCCGCGACCCGCCCGAAGAAGTTCGGCGACTGGACCACCGCCGCGGCGACCTCCCCGTCAATCCTGGCGGCTAGGCCGGCGAGGTCGCTGGCGCCGCCCGCGTGGGGCACCTCGACGGTCTCCATGCCCATGTTCCCGGCGTAGGCGGCCACGAGCGCGCGGTAGCGGGGGTTGGCGGCCCCGTCGACGAGAATCCGGTTCCGGCGGGTGGCCCGCACCGCCAGCAGCGCCGCCTCGTAGACCGCGGTGGCGCCCTCGTAGAGGGAGGCGTTGGCCACATCCATCCCTGTCAGCGAGGCGATCATGCTCTGGTACTCGAAGATGGACTGCAAGAGCCCCTGGCTGGCCTCCGGCTGGTAGGGGGTGTAGGCGGTGTAGAA
>CAZONU010000480.1:0-3366 GCA_964581145.1 uncultured Planctomycetia bacterium | reverse complement strand
CGCTGACGGTGGTCGACGGCGCCCCGGCCGGGACCGCGGCGGCCGCCGCGCGCCTGAGGGCCATCCTCGAACGAATGCGCCGGGCCGAGAAGTCCCTGCGCCGCGAGCGGCGGGTGTGGTCCGAGCTGGCCGGCACCTTCCGCCGGGAGGACCCCGAGGCCCAGCGCGGGACGCTGGTGGTGGCCCGGGCGCGCCTGGCGGCTGTCTTCGAAGCGGTGGGCAAGCTCGGCGGCGAGATCGAGGACCAGGCGCGCAAGCTGCCCCCCGGGCTCGGCGAGGGCACCTTCCGCTTCGGGACCGCGCTGCGGGAGTGGGCCCGGAACCGCGGCGCGGTCACGCTGCGCACCGCGGCCGAGGGCGGCGCGGCAGGCCGCGCCGGGGGACGCGCGGGCGGCTCGCCGCTGCGCACCGCGCTGGAGCTGGTGGAGACCGCGGGGCGCGAGCTGGGCGAGCAGCGGTCCCGAATGGGCCTGGTGGTCGCGCGCGTGGAGGCCGAGGGCATGGTCATGCAGGCCGGGGCGGCCGGCAGCCGCCAGGCCCGGACCGTGCCGGTGCTGGAGGGCTACTGCGCCTGGAAGCGCCTGGAGCTCCGGAAGCGACCGGGCCTGCTGGGGCGGTTCTACGCCGGCCGGCAGCTTGCGGGCCAGCCGGTCCACACCACGGCGGGCGCCGTGAACATGACCGGCTTCAGCGTGCCCGGCCGCGGGCCGCACAACTGGTCGGCGCGCCACTCCGGCGAGGTGCGCGTCCCCAGGTCCGGGAAGTGGACCTTCACCTGCCGGGCCGACGACGGCGTGCGCCTGTGGGTGGCCGGCCGGGAGCTGATCGGCGCCAAGGCCTGGATCGACCAGGGCCCCACCTCCTACTCCGGACAGATCGAGCTGGCGGCCGGCTGGCACCCGGTGGAGATACGCATGTTCCAGGGCACGGGCGGCTCGCACCTCAGCTTCTACCGCGCGTTCGGGAAGGAGCGGGCGAAGCTGGTGCCCGCCAGGGCCCTGCGCCACCTGCCGGTGGACGCCACCGGCCGGGACGAGCTGGTGCGCAAGATGGCCAGCCTGCCCGCGGGCCTGTTGAGAGACGCCGACTCCCGGCTGCGCCGGGACTGCGCGCTGCTGGCCGGAGTGCCCGCGACCATCCGGCAGATGCACCGGGACGCCGGCGTGCGCGGCCTCCAGGGCGTCGCCGAGGCCGCCGCCGGCCCCGCGGGGGGCCTGTCCGCGGCGCTGAGCAAGGCCCGGGAGTCGGGCTGGCGGCAGGTCCGGCTGGAGGAGGTCAGCGCCGGGTCCGAGGAGGTGGTCAAGCGCGCGCGCCAGGCGCGGGACCTGGTCGCCAGGGCCTTCACCTACGCGCTCGACGGCAGGCGATACCCGCCGGGCCTGACCGGCGACCTGCAGCGCGGCATCGCCCGGCTCCGGCGGCGGGCGGACGACCTGCCCGCGCTGGGCAAGGGCCGGCAGGAGCCGGAGCGCCGGGAGCTGGTGGCCCGGTCGATCGCCGCCATGCGCGCGGAGCTCGGCCAGCTGCAGGGGTCGGTCGGCGCGGCGCGGAAGGAGTTCTGGAGGCGCGCCGCCGACCCGCGGCGCGACCTGGGAGAGCGCCAGTACTCGTTCCTGACCAGGAAGCGCCTGGGGGCGGAGGCAGCCGACGCGCTGGCCAAGGTCGGCGCGGCGCTGGCGCGCGGCGGGAGCGCGCCGCAGGACCTGAACGCCCTGGCGGCGGCTGCGCGCGGGCAGCTGGAGAAGGCGCGGATATACGTGCACTACGCCTCGGGCGACGAGGGCCGCGCGCTGGCCAGCCGCGCCTCGCGAACGGCCCGGGAGGCGCTGCGGGCGGCGGCCGCGGCCGATGATGCGAGCGGCGCCCCCGACGCGCTGGCCCGCGAGCAGGCCAGGCAGCGGTTCGCCGAGAGAGTGTCGGCGCTGGCCGAGGCCTCCAGGAGGGCCGGCCGCTTCGCGAGCGCGGAGGCGCTGGAGAAGGGACTGGCCGAGGCCCGGGGGGGCGGGAAGGCCTCCGGGCTCAAGAGCGCCCTCCACGCGCTGGCCAGGAAAAGCTACGCGCAGGAGTGGCGCGTGGGCGACGCCCTGAAGAAGGAGGCCGCGCGCATCGGGACCGGGAAGCCCCCGCGCCAGGAGACCGCCGGGCGGCTGGAGAGCGCCGCCCTGCAGGTCGAGCTGACCGCGGAGCCCCAGGGCCGGCGCGGCCGCTACGAGGTGGCCGCGGCCTACCGGCTGGTCCGCGACGAGCTGGAAGCGCTGGCCCGGCGGGAGAAGGCCGCCCGGGCAGAGGAGGTCAGGGCCCTGGCCGCCAAGATAGCGGCCATCGAGAGCCGCCTGGGCCAGAAGGCCCGGGACGAGGCCATCGCCGAGGGCGAGAAGCACGAGAAGGCCCGGGCCGAAGGGGACCAGCGCGTCGCGCAGGCCAAGAAGCTCGAGCGCCTGGCCGGGGAGGCCCTGGGGGCCGCGCACAACCAGGGCCAGCGGGAGGGCTTCCGGGACAAGCTCGAGAGACTGGCGCGGTCCGCCGCAGAAAAGGGCGACCTGGCCGGCAGGAAGGAGGCCGCGGCCGCGGCGGCCCTCGGCCGGATGGCCGGCGCCGCGGAGGAATCCGCCGAGCGGCTCGAGAAGCTGGAGCGCCGGCTCGGCGAGATGGAGAAGAAGGACGCCCGCGCCCGGGCCACCTTCGCCGCGGCCGAGAAGAGCATCGCCGAGGCCCTGGGCAAGCTCGGGGCAGAGGCCCGCGGCGGCGGCCGCAAGCCCCTGGGCAAGCCCCTGGGCAGGACGCTGGCCGAGCTGGCGGGGAAGCTCCCCGGGCGCGCCGGGAAGATCGCCGAGCTGGGCCGCATCGCCGCGCGGCGGACCCCGGGCGGCGAAGAGAAGGCGGAAGACCCGGCCAGGGAGCTGCGCGAGCGGGTGCGCCAGGCGCTGACGCTGGCCGAGGGCGCCGCCCGGGCCGCGCAGGGGGCCCGCAGGCGAGTGGCCGGCGCCCAGGCCGAGGAACGCGACGCCCAGGCCGCGGCGCGCAAAGAGGAGCGCGCCGGATTGAAGGGCCTGGAGGCGGGCTCCGCGCGGGCGGCGCGCGACGCAGAGGCGCTGCGCGCGGCGCTGGGACCGAAGCCCGGCAGGGACGGCGCGCGCGCCCTGCCGCAGATCGACGAGCAGGCCGGCCGCGCGCGCACGGCGGCCCGGGAGGCCCAGGGCGCCGCCGCGCGGGCCGGGGAGATCGCCCGGCTCCAGGCGCAGGCCGAGTCGCTGCGGGGGTCGCTGCGGGACGCCGGCGCGGCGGCGCGGCGCAAGACGGGAAACCCGGCCCGGGACCGCGCCGAGCGCGAGGAGAAGATGGCCGCCGCTGCGGGGCGGGCCGGGG
>CAZONU010000479.1:0-3415 GCA_964581145.1 uncultured Planctomycetia bacterium | reverse complement strand
AGGGTAACCTTGCGGGCCAGGGCGCCCGCCTGGCCGCGCTCGGCGGCCACGCTCAGACGCAGGTTCTCGCTGACCGCCGGCAGCTCCAGGAACCACTCGCGGCCCGCCAGGGGTCTCGACGTCGGCGCGCCGGCGGGCGCCGGCGGAAAGAGCTGGGCCAGGCGCGCGGCGAACTTCCCGGGCGGGAGGTCCGCCGGGACATGGATCAGCTCGCGGTAGTCCTCGCCCTCCAGGACCGGAGCGGGAGCGGCCAGGTCCTTCATCTGCAGGGGCACGATCACCACCTTGCTGGGCGCGCGCCCCAGCTCGGCGCGGACGCGCCCGGCCAGCTTCCGGCGGGGAACGTCCGCGCCGCCGAAGCTCGGATCGCGCACGGAGCCCATCCGCCAGCCGGAGAGGTACGCCTGGAAGTGGTCCGCGGTGACCCGCATCAGCGGCCGCCAGCGCTCGGCCTCGCGGCCGCGCACCGCCCTGGGCACGGGGGCCAGCATGCCGACCAGGCCCAGGTGCCGGGCGGCCAGCTTGCGCAGCAGCGTCTCGAGGTCCTCCTCGGGGCTGGCCTCCTCGCCGGGCGAGCGGAACTTGGCCGGGTCGCTGCCCTCGCGCCACAGGGGGAAGGCCAGCACGAAGGTCCCGCAGCGCCGGGCGGCGCCGACCAGCCGCTCCGCTTCCGGTTCCGGGCGGTAGAGATTGAGGTCGACGCCGAAGACCTCCTTCGCGGTGCCGCGGCCGCGCTTGCGCGCCGGGCCCATCTTGGCCAGGCGCACCACCCGCTTGGCCACCTCGCGCCGCGAGCCGTCGGCCGCCTCGGCCTCGAGCACGACCTGCACCGCGTAGGCCCCCGGCGGGTCCAGCCGGTCGAGACTCACGCTCTCCTCGATGCTGCCCGCGCGGACCTCGTAGGGCGCGAAGCGCCGCACCAGCCGGGGGAAGGCCCGCCCGAAGAAGTCAACGCAGCGGATCACCCGCCGGTAACCGGCGACCTTCTCGCCCTTCGCGCCGGCGGCCAGGCCCTGAAAGCCCAGGCGCAGCCCGGGCGTCTCGTCGTGCGCGAATATCCCGTATCCGCCGCGCTGGTCGGGCGTCACCGAGACCTTGGGGCGGCGGAGCACCTCCAGGTCGTCGAAGTACGCGTAGCCGTTCACCTCGCGGCCCGAGGCCACGCACCAGACCCGCGCCGAGCGGGCCCGCCCGTCCACGTCGTTTATCCGGAACTCCGGGGTGGGCACCCAGGCGGGCGCGGCCTGCAGGCCCCGCTTGCGCGCGAAGGCGGCCAGGTACTTCAGGTCGACCACGTCCGACCTGTCCAGGGCGATTCGCCGGCCCTTCTCGTCGAGCCACTCGATCCACAGCCGGGCGCAGGTCTTCTCCTTCCCGACGCCCTCCAGCCGCACCCAGCCGGTCAACTGGTAGGCGAAGTCCGGGTCGACCTCCAGCGGCCACCGGCGCCGGACGCCCACCATGGTCATGTCCTTGGTGCCGGCCAGCTGCATGCGAATCGAGCGGCGCCCGCCGTGCACCACCTCCCCGGGCGTGCCCCGGCGGTCGAGGTCCATCACCTTCACTTCCAGGTAGTCGGGGAACGGCCCGTAGGCAAGCGGCCCGCCCTCGTCCAGCGGGCGCGAGGTGAACTTCTCGGCGCCGCGGTAGTATTCCAGATAACGCTCCCACCCCAGGGGCATGGGCGCGCGGTTGGGGGCCAAGACGCTCCTGCCCTCGAAGCCGAACTCGGTGAGCCTGCTTTGCAGGCGGATCGCCCGGGCGCGCCTGCCGGCGGGCTCCCGCCCCGCGGCCGGCGGCGCGCCGCCGCGCGCGGCGCCGGCCAAGGCCGCCAGCACCGTCAGAACCAGCGTTACCGCGATCAGCCTGCCGCCTGCGGACACAAGACCCCCCCGCGGACCGCGCCCGGCGAGCGGGCGGGGTCCTGCTTTTCCTCTACTATATTATGTCGGCTCGGGGACGGCAACCCTTGAGCCCGGCCGGGGACGAGCGGCTACCTGCCCGGCTCCAGCGGGACCACCGGGGCGGGCAGCCTGGCCGCGGCCTTGGGGGCGGCAACGGGCTTGCCCCGCTCGGAGGCCGGTCCCCGGACGGGCTCGGGCAGCCCGGCCCTGGGGACCGTGCCCAGCCGCGGGATACTCTCGGGGGGCAGGAGTGCCTTGCCCACGTCGATCCTCGGCGCTGCCCGCGCGGGAAGGCTGCGGCGCCCGGGGGCGTAGCCGGCCCGCAGCGCGCGCCTCGCGCCAGCGGCGGCCCGGGCCCGGGCGGCGGCCGCGGCCTTGCCGCCGGGGCGGGGAGCCGCCTGGGAGGGCAGCTCCCTGGCGCTGGCCCTTCGCGGGGCCGGCGCCGAGAGGTGACGCCCCGCGTCCAGGGGCGCGAGCGGCCCCCGGGGACGGCCGCCTTCGACCAGGCGGGCCCCCAGGCCGCCGGCGGCGCTCCGGCGCGCCCCGCCGGGCCGGGCCCGCCGCGCGGGGGCCAGCGCCAGCCCCGGGGCTTTCTCCGGCTCCGAGACCTGCGCCCCCGAAAGCCGCTCCGCGGGGGGCACGCTGCGGGCCGCCCGGAGGAGCTCGCGCTCCTGGAGGAGCATCCGGGCCGCGGCAGTGATGCCCACCGCCGCGGCCAGGGCCAGCCCCCAGCGCAGCGCGGAGCTTCTCACAGGATGAACTTGGCCACGTCGGCGTCCTCGATGACGCCGGCGAGGCGCTCCTCGACCATGGCGACGTCCACCACCACCTTTTCGCCGTTGCGCTCAGGGGCCTCGAAGGACAGCTCCTCGAGCAGGCGCTCCATGACGGTCATCAGCCGCCGGGCGCCGATGTTCTGGGCGCGGGTGTTGGCCTCGGCGGCGATCTCGGCGATGCGCCTCACCGCGTCCGGCCTGAAGGAGAGCTTCACCCCCTCGGTGGCCAGCAGGGCCACCGCCTGCTTGGTGAGCGCGCCGGCCGGCTCGGTGAGGATGCGCTCGAACTCCTCCGCGCCCAGGGACTCCAGCTCCACGCGGATGGGCAGCCGGCCCTGCAGTTCGGGCAGCAGGTCGGAGGGGCTCGCCTGGCTGAAGGCCCCCGCGGCGATGAACAGGATGTGGTCGGTGCGCACCAAGCCCCAGCGGGTGGCCACGCTGGCGCCCTCTATGAAAGGAAGCAGGTCGCGCTGCACGCCCTCGCGGCTGACGTCCGCGCCCCGGGAGTCGGTGCGGGCCACCACCTTGTCGAGCTCGTCGATGAAGACGATGCCCAGGTTCTGGCTAGCCTCCAGCCCGCGGCGCACCGCGGCGTCGCGGTCAATGAGCTCGCCGGCGGCCTCCTCGGCGAGCACCCGCCGGGCCTCGGCCACGGTCAGCTTGCGGCGCACGCTGCGCCGGGGCATCATGCTCTCCAGCGCCTCCTGCAGCTCGATGCCCGCCTCGGCGTCGCCC
>CAZONU010000478.1:0-3416 GCA_964581145.1 uncultured Planctomycetia bacterium | reverse complement strand
GAACTTGCCGATTCCGAAAGCGCGGTAGCCGCGCGCGGCCATGGTCCGGGCGAGAAAAGGCCCGCAGCGCGACTCCATGCTCGCGGGAACCTCCGGATGGTGCCAGACGCAGCCGTTGGTGAAGACCCCGCTGGCCAGCGGATCCCGCCCGGAGCGGATCGTGTACCTGGCCGGCACGCACACCGGGCAGGTCGAGTAGGTGTTGGTGAAGGAGACCCCCCGGGCGGCCAGCCGGTCGAGGTTGGGGGTATGGATATGCCCGTTGCCCAGCGCCGCGATGGTGTCAAAACGCTGCTGGTCGGTCATGACCAGGAGCACGTTCGGCTGGGACATCGCTCTCCCTCCGGTTCAACCGGCCGGCTTGACCGTCGCCGCGATCGTGCCGGGCGCCACCAGCCCGCCGCGGCCCGGGTCGCCCACGCAGGCCACCGCGCCGTCCAGGGGGCTGGCCAGCGTCTCAACTATCTCGAAGGTCTCAATCGAGCGCACCACGGCCACGGCCTCGCCCTTCCCGACGCGCTGGCCCGCCCAGCGGCGCGGCGCGAGGTAGCCGGCACTTCCGTTCTTGACCTCGGTGGCCTTCTCGGCGCGGTGGAAGACCGGGGGGCTCGCGGGCGCAGGGCTCCCCGGCGGCGACCAGCTTTCGAGCATTCCCAGGTGCGCCAGCGCGCGCATCACCGCACCGCCGCAGGCCGCCACGGCCTCGCGCACCTGGAAGCCGCCGGGGTGGCTCTCGATGAGCAGTGCGGGCACCTCCAGCCCGGTGGCGGCCACCACGAAGAGCAGCCCGCGCGCGTAGGACGCCTCGGTCTGGAGGTCGACGGCCTCCAACCCTACGGCCGACGCGAACTCCTCGCTGGGCTTGTGCCCCTCGGTGGCGGCGGCGAAGCGCGGGTCGATGGTCCGGCAGCAGTGGAAGTCGATGAGCGCGTCGCACTTCTTGACCGCCCGCTCCCAGACGAAGGCGGCCAGGCGCGAGAACGGGTTCTCGCTCTTCGCGTCCCCCGGCCACTGGCGGTTGAGGTTGGTCTCGGGCTTCTTGTGCGCCGCCGAGTGCTGCTCGTAGCTGAAGCTCACCTGGATGGGGTTGACCGCCGGCAGGCAGGCCAGCGTGCCGCGGAGCGCGCCGGGGTCCAGGGTCCTCAACGCGGAGTCAATTGCCGCCGGGCCGGAGAACTCGGTGGCGTGCTGCAGGCCGACCACCAGGAGAGTCGGCCCGTCGGTCTTCCCCTGGGCGATGGCCACGGGAAGCTTCATCCCCTCGAAGTCCAGCGCGCCGCAGACGGTTTCGCCCCGACGGGCCCCCACGTTGCCTATCGATTCGAGCACGGTCATTCCCCCGCAAGCGAGGCCGGCTGTCCTCTCGCCGGCAGATAATAGATGTTACCACTCCGGTGAGGATTGGCAAGCGAGGTTGGGAGGGCTACTTCTTCGGTGTCCCGGCCGGCTTCTTCTTCGGGTAAACGTAGATCAGTCCGCGGCGGACCTCGTAGTCGCAGCCGGCCGCCGCGACCACGGCGTCGAGGACCTTCTTGATGGGCACGTTCTCCATCTTGATTGTTTTCAGCTTCCTCCCGGCGACGCTCGGGGCAATCACGATGGGGACGTCCGAAACCTGCCAGAGAAATTCCAGCGCCTCGGCGACGGTCTGGCCCGTGAATTCGAGGGTGATTCTCTTGCTCAGGCCGCGCACCGCCGGGTGCTCATCCCCGGGGTAGAATCGCTTGGCGGGCAGGTAGTGCTCGCAGACGGCGATCGCCCCCGAAGCGGGGACCTTCTTGACGAAGACCAGTTCCGAGCCCCTGAGCACGAGGCTTGTTTCCGTCAGTCGGGCCAGCCAGTAGAGGCAGTCTCCCGCCGGGCGCCGACTGAAGAGCAACTTCGTCCCCAGCTTCGCCTTGGCGGACTCGGCATCGGCGGACAGCGGCAGGTACTGTTTGAGATGTTCGACGGCTTTCCCCAGCGTGTCGTCCGCCGAGAATTCAAGGTCGAACTGTCGTTCGAGTTTTTCCCGGGTTGCCTTGGGAATCGGGTTGCCTTTCTCGATGAAGCCCGCGGGCACGTAGCGCCGGCCGAAGAAGACTTCGGGCTTAATGGGCTTGGGCCGCGGCGGCGGCTTCCACTTCTGAAGCGCCTCGCGGGGCGTGCCGGGCAGGACTCTCAGCACGGCAGGCTTGGCGGCGATGTGACAGCAGACCATGTTCTTCAACCATTCAGGGGGGCGCCAACATTCAGGGGGGCGCCAAGCGGCCTTCTCGCGACGCCAGGCTTCGTTCAGCCCCAACCATTCGTACTGCGGGGAACCCAGCGACCAGCGGGAGTCGGGAATACACGCGAACCGGAACGACAGGACGTATTTGCCGGGCCTGTTAATGTCGTACCCCAGCTCACCGAATATCTTGCCGCCCATCAACCGACGTTCGTAGAGGACTATGTTCTCGATGTAGCTGGCTCCGGGCCGGAGGTCCACGCGATGCTTGGAGAGCACGGGACTCTTGTGCGGGTCGATGAAGGTGACCGTGGCGCGAAATGGGACCACCCGCCCGTGCCGGTCGAGGAGGCGCAGATCGTAAAGAGGAATCCGGCGGCCTTCGAAGCCCAAGGGCTCTATGCTCCTGGCTATGATCAACGGGCGGTCGGACACGTTGGTAAGGCGGACTCCCACCTCCAGCTTGTCTCCTACCCTGTAGGGCTTCTTCGGCGGAAGCACCTCGGCGCGGAGCAAGTCCTGTCCAGTCCCCAGCGGAGGCAGGTCCTTGACGACCGGGAAACGCCTGGTATCGAGAGGCGGAGGCTTACGCGGGGCGCAGCCCAGGGCGAGTGTTGCCACCGCGACCGAAAGCGCCAGACGCGGAGCCGTCTTCATGGGATCACCTCCATATGGAGGACGCTCCAGAGCGGAAAACGTTCCCTACGGCTTCTCGACCAGCACCAGGCCGCCGGAGCGGGCCGCCTCGTAGATGGCCAGCGCGGCCTCCAGCGAGCCGAGCGCGTCGGCCCCGGAGCACTCTGGGGCCCGGCCGCTCTCCAGGCACTCCGCGAAGTGCCCCTGGATTTCGAGAAAGGGCTCGATCTCGAGGTCCGGGACCGCCGGCAGCGGGGCCTCCCGCGCCGGGCCGTTGTGGCCGCGGGCGCGCAGCACCCCGCCGCGGGGGTCGAGCTCCAGCGCGCCCGAAGAGCCCTCCAGGCGCAGCTCCGGGCCCGGCGCGGGCCGGCGGAGATTGCCCGGCAGCGGCGCGCTCCAGTTGACGTCCAGGAGCACGTTGACCGGCGCGTCCCCCGCGGTCTTGAGCGCCGCCACCGCGAAGTCCTCGCCCCGGACCGCGGGGTTGAGCTTCAGCGTCGCGGCCCAGACGCTCTTGACCTCGCCGAAGAGGAAGCGCACCAGGTCCACGTAGCCGGAGAGGCCCTCCAGC
>CAZONU010000477.1:0-3419 GCA_964581145.1 uncultured Planctomycetia bacterium | reverse complement strand
CTCCTGGTGCGCAGCACCCAGAACAAGGAGACCCCCGGACTGGGCACCCGCGTATCGCAGAAGGCCCCCCGCAAGTCGCTGGCCTCCATGGCCGGCCTCGAGGAGGTCACGCCCCCGGAGCGCGACTACGAGTTCCTCGACAAGTTCAGGGACCGCGCCGCGGCCGGCCTGGAAATCAACAAGGACGGCCTTGACGGCATCAGCGGGGCCACGGTATCCTCGAACGCGGTGGTGGGCGGCGTGAGGAAGGCCGTGGCCTTCCTGAGCGAGGTCACCGGCAGGTAGGGGGCCCCGCCCCGCGCTCCGCCCGCGACCCGGAACCGACGCGCCGCAGCAAGGAGACCGGCCATGGACCTGTGGGCAGCGCTGCGCACCCGCCGGAGCATCCGCGCTTATGAGCCCGACCCCGTTCCCCGGGAGGTGATCGAGAAGGTGCTGGAGGCCGCGCGCATCGCGCCCAGCGCGGCCCACCGCCAGCCCTGGCACTTCTACGTGGTGACCGACGCGGCCAGGCGCGAGAGCCTGAAAGCGGCATACGGTAAGAAATGGTTCTGGGGCGCGCCGGCCTGCATCGCCGCCTGCGCCCGGCCCGGGGCGGCCTGGAAGCGGGGCGACGGGGCCGGCTACGCCTGGGTCGACGTGGCCATCGCCTTCGACCACCTGACCCTGGCGGCCCACGCCGAGGGCCTGGGCACCTGCTGGATCGGGGCCTTCAAGCCCGCCGCGCTCCGCGAGCTGCTGGAGATCCCCGCGGAGCTGGAGCCGGTGGCGCTCACCCCCCTGGGCTACCCCGCCGAGGAGGGCAGGTTCAAGGAGCGCAAGCCGCTCGGCGAGATCACCACCTGGCTGTAGGAGAGCCTCTTGAGATACGCGCCGCTCCTGCTCAGCTTGCTGCTGGCCGCCCCGGCCGCGGCCGGCGAGCCCGCGGAGGCCGCCGCCGTCCTGGTCCTGGAGCGCACCGTGGTCGAGTTCGGCGTCAAGCCCCCCAGGAAGAAGGCGGGCGAGAAGCCGGCCCCCGCCGGGAAGCCCAAGATCAAGAAGCTCTCGGCGCGGCACTACACCGTGAAGCTGGCCCCCGGGCGCCTGCGCGAGCGCTGCGCCGAGACCGGCGAGGTCACTATCGTGCGCTTCGACCGCGAGCTCCTCTGGATGCTCAAGCCCAGGGAGAAGACCTACCGGGAGATCACCTTCCGGGAGATCAACGAGCGCTCCGAGCAGGTCCGCGCGCGGCTGGAGCGGCGGCTGCCCATGATCGAGGAGGGCGCGCACAAGGAGCGCATCAGGAAGCTGCTGGGCCTGGCGGGCAAGCCGCCGGAGCTCTCCGTCAAGCGCCCCGGCAGGCGCCGCAAGATCCTGGGCGAGAGCTGCGAGCTGGTGGTGGTCAAGCTCGGGGAGGAGGATCTCTTCCGGGCCTGGATAGCCAAGCGCCGCGCGGCGCTGGTTGACGACAAGTGGCTGCTGCTGGGCAGCTGCCTGCCCGAAGCGGCCGCCGGAAAGCTGGCCGCCATCAAGGGGCTGCTCCTGAAGGCCACTTTCCCCCTGCCGCGCGGCGGGCGGCTGGAGATCAGCACAGCGCGCTTCGGCGAAGAGAAGGCCGCCCCCGGCGACTTCGACGACCCCGCGACGCTGGGCTACAAGAAGCGCGGCCCCCAGAAGGAGAAGCCCCCCGCCCCCGCCGGGAAGAAGCCCGGGAAGAAGAATTGAGCGGGCCGTCACTCAAGATACTCCTTTCCTGCGACGACGGCCTGGGCGCCGAGGGCACCCTGGCCCTGGCCGGGGAGCTGGCCCGCCTGGGCACCGTGCGCGCCGCGGCGCCCGCGCGGCACTCCTCCGGCGCGGGCCACGCGGTCACACTCCACGAGCCGGTCTGCACCGTGCCCGCCGAGCTCCCCGGCTGCGAGGAAGCCGTGGCCGTGCGCGGCACGCCGGCGGACGCGGTCAAGCTGGCCCTGGCCCAGCTCTGGCCCGGATGGGCCGACCTGGCCGTCAGCGGCATCAACCGCGGGCCCAACGTGGGCGTCAACGTCTTCTACTCGGGGACGGTGGGCGCCGCCGCGGAGGCCGCGGTCATGGGCGTCCCGGGAATCGCGGTCAGCCAGGACGTCTCCGAACCCTACGACTTCGGGAAGTCCGCGCGCGCGGCGCGCCCGGCCCTCGAGCGCCTGGCCGGCCTGCTGCCCTTCCCGCAAGGGCTCTTCTTCAACGTGAACCTGCCCTCCTGCGACGAGGAGCCCCGCGGCGCGCGCCTGACCCGCCACGGGCGGAGCGGCTTCCGCGAGCACTACGAGCCCAGGGGCGACCCCGGTGCGGACGGCACCCGCTGCTGGGAGGTGCGGGGCGACTTCCGGGTGGGCGACCCCGACGAGACCTACGACGCCGCCGCGCTGGGGGCGGGATTCATTTCGGTGACCCCCATGTTCCTGGACCTCACCGCCGACGGGCTGCGCGGGCCGCCCGCGGAGCGCACCGCGGCCCTCCGGGCGCTGCTTGAAAAGCTCGCCGACTGGCGGTAAGTATCTACAGTTGAACGGCGCCGGCAGCGCAGCAGGAGAGGTCCCGTGGACACCGTCAAGTTCGGCGAGTTGGAAGTCAGCCGCTTCATCCTGGGCTCGAACCCCTTCTCGGGCTTCGCCCACCAGGGCGCGAAGCGCGACGACGAGATGGTGCATTGGTACACCGCCGCGCGCATCAAGGAGGTCCTGCGCCAGGCCGAGGGGCTGGGCATCACCGCCGTCCTGGGCCGCGCCGACCGGCACATCATCCGCACGCTGATGGAGTACTGGGACGAGGGCGGCCGGCTCCAGTGGATGGCCCAGACCTGCCCGGGCGTTGGCCCCACCGAGCGCGTGGCGCGCATGGCCGTCGAGGGCGGGGCCCGGGCGGTCTACATCCACGGCGGGGTGATGGACAACTGCCTGGCCCGCGGCGACATGTCGGATCCGTTGAGGGGCCTGGAGATAATCCGCGGGGCGGGCCTGCCCGCGGGCATCGCCGGGCACGACCCCGAGGTCTTCCGCTGGGCCGAGCGCGAGAAGCTGGCGGTCGACTTCTACATGTGCAGCTACTACAACTCCGCGCACCGCGACCAGAGCGCCGAGAAGCTCAAGGGCCAGGCGGAGTGGTTCCTGGAGGAAGATCGCAAGACAATGACCGAGCTCGTCCAGGAACTCTCCAGGCCGGCCATCCATTACAAGGTTATGGCCGCGGGCCGCAACGACCCCGCCGAGGCGATTCCCTTCGCCGTAAAATCCATGCGCCCCGGTGACGCCGTCTGCGTGGGGGTGTTCACCAAAGACAACCCCGGGATGCTCGCCGAGGACGTGGCCATCTTCGAGGAAGCCTGGAAGCGCGAGAAGGGGTAGACTCTGGACCACAGAGACACAGAGGCACGGAGAAAGGGCTTCGGCCGCGGTTGGAGG
>CAZONU010000476.1:0-3439 GCA_964581145.1 uncultured Planctomycetia bacterium | reverse complement strand
TGACCGGGCTCTTCGTCGCCCGGGCGGCCTCCATGATCGCCTGGATCTGCTCCATGTTGTTGACGTTAAAGGCGCCGACTCCGTAGCCGCCCCGGGCGGCCTCGTCGAGCATCTGTCTCATGGGAACCAGCGGCATGGTGAGTCTCCTTCGTCGTGGCGGGTTCGGCCGCAGACCGACCGCCGGCCGGTGGCGGACCTTCCGGGTGCGGCGCAGAGGGGGATTCTCCCCGACCGGCGGCCGGAAGTCAAACGGACGGGGGTCGGAAAGGGGTGCTCTCCAGGACGAAGTACGAGGGCGATTGCGAGGCGGCGAGGCGGACGGTACAATCTTCCAGCCATGAGCCCCGTGCCCGCTGACCCTGCCGACACCGGAAGCGCCGCCCCCGGGCGCCGCCCGGGCATGGTCAAGGTCTACGTGGCCGGCTGCGTGCTGGTGGCGCTGGCGCTGGGCGGGGCCTGGATGTGGGTCGCGTGGTCGAACTGGCAATTCGGTGCGGCCGAAGCCGCGCGCCGGCAGCAGGCGGCGGCGGAGCAGCTCGGCCTGCCGGTCGAGAAGACGGTGGACCTGGGCGGCGGCGTGGCGCTGGAACTCGTCCTCATTCCCGCCGGCCATTTCGACATGGGCAGCCCGGACGACGAGGCCGGGAGGGGGAGCGACGAGGGTCCGCTCCACCGCGTCCGGATCGGCCGGCCGTTCTACATGGGCAGGCACGAGGTGACCCGGGCGGTCTGGGAGAAGGTGACCGGCTCGAACCCCAGCTACTTCAAGGGCCCGAAGCTGCCGGTGGAACAGGTGTCCTGGGACGACTGCCAGGGGTTCCTCAAGAAGCTCAACGCCCTGGTGAAGGGGCCGGGGCGGTTCCGTCTGCCGACCGAGGCCGAGTGGGAGTGGGCCTGCCGCGCGGGGACGCGGACGCGGTTCTGCTTCGGCGACGCGGACGCCGACCTCGCGGCCCACGCCTGGTACGCTGCGAACTCCGGGAACACGACGCACCCGGCCGGCGGGAAGCAGCCGAACGCGTGGGGGCTTTACGACTGCCACGGGAACGTCTGGGAGTGGTGCTCGGACTGGTACGGCAAATACGAGGCCAACCCCTGGCCCGGCGTCTTCCGCTGGCAGTCCGACCCGCAGGGGCCGGCCGCCGGCTCGGGCCGTGTGCTGCGCGGCGGGTCGTGGGACGTCACCCCGGTCGTCTGCCGCTCGGCCCTCCGCGACCTCGGCGGCCCGTCGGGCCGCGACGACGACGTCGGGTTCCGGGTGGTGTTGCCGGCCGCAGGGCCCTAAGTCGGTCCGCAAAAGCTCTCAAAGAGTCCGCATGTTCCGGAGGGCCGGAGGCGGCCCCGCGCAGGGGGGCCTCCCTCCCTCTCAAGTAGAGGGAGGCCCCCTGCTGTTTCTCTTCGGCGCTGCCGCGCCCCGGTGCGGCGGCCTGCGGTTTTTTGAGGAAAGCACCGGCCCCCTTCATAAGAATAGTGAGGGGGCCGGTGCGGGGGCTCCCCGCCCCCGCGATCCGGGCGCGCGGCCGGGTTTGCCGGTATTCGAATGAACCTTTCCGGCTCGCGCCTCGTTATGGCGGCTGGCGGACGGCCTGTAGGAGGTACTGGATATGGCCACTTCGACGGACCTGCGCGCGGCCATAAGCGAGATCCGGGAGCTCTATCCCCCGGGGAGCACCGCGCGCCCCGGCGACGTGCGCGGCGGCCTCGGCGACCTGACCGACGAGCTGGAGCGCCGCGCCGGCGCGACGCCCTGGTGGGTCGTCAGCGCCATCGTCCACGCGGTGCTCTTTCTGCTGGCCAGCCTGCTGACCGTGGCCGCGGCCCCCGCGGTCCGCGACGAGGTCTCCTTTGTCTTCGACGTGAAGCCCAAGAAGCCGGTCAGCGAGCCGGTGAGGCCGTCGGGCCCCGTCGCCAGCGACGTGGACATTGAGCATCCCGAAAAGATGCCCAAGCCGATACTGCTGCACGAGCCCGCCGAGATCGACGACCGCGACCAGACCGACAACGACATGGACGGGAACACCGCGCGGGGGCAGGAGGACGCCATCAGCGACATCCCCCTGGGCGAGACGGGGGTCACCGGCGTCCTGGGCGTGGGCCCCGGGGGCATGGCCGGCTGCTACGGCTTCCGCACCGGCGGCGGCCGCAGGCGCGCGGTCAGGCGCTTCTTCGGCTCGCCGGCCACCGAGGCCGCGGTGGAGCGGGCCCTGGCCTGGCTGGCGCGGCACCAGGAGCCCGACGGCCGCTGGGACGCCAAAAAGTGGGAAGGCACCATGAAGACCGACGCGGGCGTGACCGGCCTGGCCCTGCTGGCCTTCCTGGGCGCCGGCTACACCGAGACCGGCGGCAAGTACCGGGAGGCCGTCCGCAAGGCCACCGACTGGATCGTGAAGCAGCAGGCCGCCGACGGGGCCATCGGCAGGGGCTCGGAAGGCACCGAGCCCAACGGGGTGGGCTATCACCACGCCATCTGCGGCCTGGCCCTGGCCGAGGCCTACGGCATGACCGGGAGCGGCCGGCTGCGCGGGCCGGCCCAGAAGGCCGTGGACTACTCGGTCAAGAGCCACCAGATCAAGGGCTCCGGCTGGCGCTACGTGCCCGGCCAGGCCGGCGGCGCGGACCTCTCGGTGACCGGCTGGTTCGTGATGCAGTTGAAAAGCGCCAGGATCGCCAAGCTCAACGTCCCGCCGGGTGGCCTGCAGGGCGCGTTGATCTTCACCGAGAAGGTCAGCGACCAGTACGGCAAGTGCCGCTACAAGCCCGACTGGCTGAGCCCCAACCCGACCATGACCAGCGTGGGCATGCTGGTGCGCCTCTACACCGGCTCGCGGCCCGGCGACGCCAAGGTCTCCGGGGGCGCCAACTACCTGCTCAAGAACCTCCCGGCCTGGGGCGAGAACGGCGTCGGCGTCGACATGTATTATTGGTACTACGGGGCCATGACCATGTTCCAGGTCCGGGGCCGGCCCTGGAAGAAGTGGAACGCGGCCATGACCGGCGCGCTGGTCCCCAACCAGCGCACCGGCGGGCCCACCGACGGCACGAAGGAAGACCTGGACGGCTCCTGGGACCCGGTCGGCGCCTGGGCCACCCGCGGCGGGCGGGTCTACGCCACCGCGGTGGGCGCGCTCTGCCTGGAGGTCTACTACCGCTACCTGCCGATCTACGCGGAGTAGGGAGGCGGGCTCCGGCCCGGCCGCAGCGGCCGGATTTCCGGCGGTTTCGGGCCCGGCCCGCGAAGAGAGGGAACCAATTTCCCACCCTTTCGCGGTGAACCTTCGGCAATTTCTTCGTTTATTTGGGGGCGCGCACACGTGCACCGCGCGCCGAAGGAGGGCTCCATGGCAACTTCAACGGACCTTCGCGCGGCCATCGAGGAAGTCCAGCAGCAGCTCCCCGAGGAGCAGTTCGCGGACGAGGGCCTGTACCGGGCGGACCTGAC
>CAZONU010000475.1:0-3443 GCA_964581145.1 uncultured Planctomycetia bacterium | reverse complement strand
CTCCGGGGTCGGCTCGGCGGTCACCGGCTCGCCGGGCGACTCGGGCGTCGCCGAGCTGTCCGTCCACCCCTTCGCCAAGAGGGGGAACTCGGGCGCCGGACTGCTCGCCGGCCAGAAGCGTTCGGACTACATCGCGCTTCTGAACGAGCTCTCCGCGCCGCTCTCCGACGCGGCCGAGCACTCCCGGCTGTGGGACCAGCAGTGCCGGACGCTCTTCGAGACGTGGTACCGGCCGCGGCTGGCGCGCGTCGCGGAGCTCGACGCGGAGGACCCGGAGAAGCGCCTTCGGGCCCGGCTCAGCCTGCTCAACATGTTCAGCTACGACTCGCACCGCGAGGTGATCAGCAACGCGCTGCGCCTGGCCGCCACCGGCCGGTCCGCGGCCGACGCTGAAGCGCGCGCGCACCTCGACGAACTCATGGAGCGATTGAAGAACTTCTCCCCGGCCTGAGGGGGGCTGCCCTACTTCTTCCCGAAGCAGCGCAACCTGCCGTCTTTCGTTGAAATGAACAGGCGCCGGTTGGCGGCGGCCATGCCGTCGAAGACCGGCGCGCTCGGGAGCTTGGCGGCGCCGAGCTCCTTGCCGCCGGCCGCCGCGTAGCAGCGGATTGCCGCGGCCCTCGGCGGCCGGGCGTCCTCCGGCCCGGCGACGAAGACCTTGCTCCCGGCCAGCACCAGCGCGCGGGGCTGAATCGGCAGCTTCACCTTCCAGGAGCCCGCGACGGTGGTCGCCGGCGGGATGCGCAGCAGGTGGTAGTCGCCCATGCCCGGCCGGGTCGCCGAGTACTTGCCGTCCTCCAGGTAGCCGGTCGCCCCGAAGGCGCGCTCCGCGTCAAAGGCCAGGAGCTGGGCGGTGCCCCGGCCGCGGATTGTCCACTGGGTGCGGTAGGCGTAGGTGTCGTCCTGGAAGGGGCTGCTGTTCCCCGAGTAGAAGAAGCCGGCGAAGTCGCGGCGGCGGACGACGGGCTGGCCGGTGGCCAGGTCGAAGCCGGCCAGGCGCATGTAGATCCAGCTCTTGCTCCTGACCAGCAGGTCGCGGTAGTTGGTGCGGGTCGGCTTGGCCTTCCAGACGACCTTGCCGCCCGCGGCCTCCAGGGCGCAGAGGAAGATGCCCCCGTCGAGGCCGGTGTGGCGCCCGGCGGCGCAGTAGACCTTCCCGTCTATGACCGGCAGGCTGCCGGCCAGCGGCCAGGCCGACTCCGGCTGGCCGTAGGCGATTACGCGCACGTCCGCGGGCGCGGCCCGGAAGCGCCAGGCCAGCTTGCCGCTTGACGCGTTCAGGCAGTAAACCCGCCCGTCGGCGCAGCCGAAGACCGCCAGGCCCCGGTAGTAAGTCGGCGGCCCGTCGACCCGGCCGCCGGTCTCGAAGCTCCACAGCGGCCTGCCGCTCTTGGCGTCAAAAGCATGCACCCGGTGCGCGTCTACCGATGAGACGAACACCTTTCCGGCGGCGACCGTCGGCGCGCTGGGCCGGCCGCCGACCTCGGCGGACCACAGCTCCTCCAGTGCGGCCGGAACCTTCGTAGTCGTGCTTCCGCGGCGCTCGGAGTCCTTGCGGTAGACCGGCCAGTCCTCGGCGCCGGCCGGCGGCCCGGAGGCCCCCGCCGCGGGGCCGCGCAGCAGCTGCCCGGACTTCTCCGGCACGACGGGCGCCGTGCCGGCCCGGGCCGGCCCCAGCCCCATGATGCCCTTGAGCTGCGGGAAGCAGCGGCAGTCGGTGGGGAAGGTGTAAAGCATCCCGTTGGCCGGGACCGAGCCGAACCCGCAGGAGGCGCGGGCCGCCTTGGTGTTGACCGTCTTGCCCGTTTTCACATCAGGGAAGTCCAGGCGCCCGGTTATGAGGTAGCGCTCGGTGGCTTTGCCCGGCGCGCACTTGTCGGTAAAGCTCACCGGGACGGTTCTCTTGACCTTGCCCTCCCTGGGGTCGATGCCCACCCAGGCCTCCGCGGTCTTGCCCCTCTCGCCCATCTCGTGGACCCAGACCAGCCCGCCGGAGAAGAAGACGTTCCAGGGGCTGCCCCGGCCGGACATATTGTAGCGGAAGCTCCACTTCTCGGAGCCGTCCTTGGGATCCAACCCGTAAAGCACGCCCGACCCCGAGTGGATCAGCACGCCGGAGACGAACCCCGGGAAGCAGGTGCGCTTGTTCCAGGCCGCGTTGCTGCGGGTCCAGATTTCCTTTCCTCGCGCCAGGTCCAGGCAGATCAGCTTCCCCCGCCGGGTGACGTGCACGTAGGCGCGGTCGCCGGCGGCCAGCATGCGGTTCTTGTACTTGCCCACGGTGACCGACCACCTCTGGGCTCCGCTGGCCTCGTCGATGAGGCGCAGCTCCCCGCGCTCCAGGAGCAGCAGCGACTTTCCGAGGTGAATGACCGAGTCGGGCTTGCTGCCCGCGTAGGTCTTGAGCTCCCTGCCGGTGGCCGCGTCCATCTTGATCAGCGGCCCGCCCTGCTTGAGCGGCGCGTAGAGGGCCCCACCCGTTGCGACCATCGCCCGGCCGTGGTAGAGCAGGCGGTAATGCTCGGCGCTCGAAGGTATGGGTTTCTTCCAGAGAATCACCCCGCTGAAGGCGTCGCGGGCTATTAACAGGGCTTCCGGCTTCGTCGCGTAGAAGCTGGGCCCGTAGTCGAACACGTAAAAGAGCCGTCCGCCGGCCGAGACCGCACCGGCCGGGCGGGTGCTGTGGTTCCTTGAGCGCCGCGGGCCGTCGATCCAGCGCATCTGCCGGGGCGGGCCGACCAGCGCGTCCCGGCTGGTGGCGGTGCGCGCCGGGCTGTAGCGCGCGTGGGGCCACTCGTCCATGCCCGCGGGGCGGGGCTTGCTCGCGAGGGTCCAGCGTCCCGCGGGCCTGACGCCGGCCAGTCCCGCTACGGTGAGCCTGGCCGCCTCCACCTTGCCGCCGAAGCAGGCGGCGCCCCCCGGCGCCAGGACGCGCGTCACTTCCTTGAGGGACAGGCCCTTGCCGAAGAGCCTGGCGGCGTCCTCGACGACGAGCAGGTTGATGAGGTTGTCGGTGTAGGGCAGCTTGCGGACCGAACCGGCGTCAAGAGAGACCCGGCCGTAGAGCTTGCGCGCGCGGACCTCCTTGCGGGCCTTCCGCAGCGAGGCGGCGTCGAGGGCCAGGCCGTGGACCAGGAACTTCCCCCCGGCGCCGAGGGCGGCGGTGAGCTTCCCGTCGGTCGCGCCGAGATGCACGCAGAACCCGCCGGGGAGCCCGGAGGCCTTGATTATCACCCCGGCGCTGCCCGCCGGCTCGGCGGGGTAAGCGGCCGCGCCCAGCAGCAGGGCGGCGGCCAGGGCCGCGGCAATCGTCCTGGTCTTGCGCGCCGGTTTCTCCACGCGGCCAATGATACCCCGGATACCCCCCGCCGTCCAGGAAGGCGGGACACAGTTGCATAATAAAACCCTGGGGAAATGAAGTTGTGTTTGGTGTGCAAGTGCTT
>CAZONU010000474.1:0-3455 GCA_964581145.1 uncultured Planctomycetia bacterium | reverse complement strand
ACATCAACGGGTTCGAGGACGACCTCGAAGGCGACTCGGTGCTCCAGAAGGCGCTGATCCCTCCGGCCCAGAGCGTGCTGACCGGCTGGCTGGGCGCGGGCAACGAGAAGGTCTACTGCGGGCGCGACCGCTGGCTCTTCTTTCGGCCGGGGATCGACTACGTGACCGGCCGGGGCTTCCTGGAGCCGGGCGTCCTGGAGGGGCGCCGCCGCAGCGGCAACGAGTGGACCCCGCCGCCCCAGCCGGACCCCGTGAAGGCCATCGTCCACTTCAGGAACCAGCTGGCCGCGCGCGGCGTCGAGCTCCTCGTCGTGCCCACCCCGGTCAAGCCGATGCTCTACCCGGAGAAGTTCTCGGGTCGCTTCGCCGGCGCAAAGAACCCGCTGCAGAACCCGTCGTTCGAAGAATTCAAGAAGCGCCTGGCCGACGCGGGCGTCCGGGTATTCGATCCTGCGCCGGTGCTCATGGATCTCAAGAAGAAGGGCAAGGCTCCCGTCTACCTTGAAACCGATACGCACTGGACGCCGCGCGGCGTGGAGAGCGTCGCGGCGAAGCTCGCCGAGTTTATCAGGAGTTCGGACGTCCTGTTCTTTGGGGATCGCGAAGACAAGTGTGCCCGCCGCCCGGTCGAGGTCTCGAACCTCGGCGACATCGCCCGGATGCTCAAGCTGCCGGCGGGGCAACGCTTCTACGGGAAGCAGACGGTAACGCTCCGCGAAGTGCTCGGTCGCGACGGCAAGCCGTGGGAATCGAGCGAGAAATCCGAAGTCCTCCTGCTCGGCGACAGCTTCAGCAACGTCTACTCCCTCGAAGGCATGAACTGGGGATGCTCGGCGGGGCTTGCCGAGCAGCTGAGCTTCGAGCTGAAGCGCCCGCTGGACCGCATCGTCATCAACGACAACGGGGCACACGCGGCGCGCGCGGAGCTGGCCCGTGAATTCCTGCGGGGCAACGACCGGCTGGCGGGCAAGAGTCTGGTGATCTGGCAGTTCGCCGCCCGCGAGCTCTCCGTCGGCGACTGGAAGCTCATCGAACTCAAACTGGACGAGGAAAAGGCGCTCGCCAGAATGATCGCGGCGAAAAAAGCCGCGTTCGGTGACCCCGAACCCTCAGACATCGGGACGGTCATTGACGGCAAGGTGCTGGCGGTGACCGCCCCGCCCAAGCCTGGAGCGGTACCCTACAAGGACGCGGTCTGCTCGGTGCACGTCGGTGAGTTCAGGACGATCAGCGGGAAGCTTGACGCCGAGGAGATCCTGGTCTACGCTTGGGTAATGCGCGACAACAAGCTCACTGCGGCTGCACGCTTGAAGACCGGCCAGAGGGTGACGCTGAAGCTGACAGCTTGGGATGCCGTCAAGAAGAAGTACGGCGGGTACAACCGCCAGGAACTCGGCGATCCCGAGATCGTGATGCTCGACGCCTACTGGGGCGAGCCGATCAAATAGGAGGGGAGGGAATCATGGCCTCAGACGCACGGCGCTTCATTCCAGTCCTGATTGCAGTCGCCCTCACCTCCCTTCCCGGATCCGGCTCCGCCGGCGAGAAAGACGCCGCGAGGGCCGAGGCCTTCATCAAGGAGATGGGGGCGAAGGCCGCCGCCGCCGGGAAGGCCGGCCGGAGCGCCGTGCGCGGCAAGGACGGGTGGCTCTTTTTCCGCGGGGAGCTGCGCAGCATCGGCGCCGGCAGGTTCTGGGGCGATGAGGCCGCCAAGGTCAGCCGCGCCTCGCGCAAGAAGTACGCCGACCCCCTGCCGGCCATCGTCGAGTTCAAGAAGCAGCTCGACTCGGTCGGCGTCGAGCTCCTGCTGGTCCCCGTGCCGCCCAAGGCGTTCGTGTACCCCGACAAGCTTTCGGAGAAGGTCGGGGCCGGCGCCGACGACAAGCCCCCGCGCCTGGACGTCCACCACCAGGAGTTCTACAAGGTCCTCAAGTCGGAGGGCGTCGAGGTCCTGGACCTCTGGCCGGAGCTCGCCGCGCGCCGCTTCGAGAAGGCCGGGGCGGCCTACTGCCGGCAGGACACGCACTGGTCGAGCAAAGCCTGCCAGCTCGCCGCCAGGCTGATCGCCGGCCGTTATCGCGCGAAGGCCTGGTTCAGGGGACTGGCCAAGCTGAAGTTCGAGAGGAAGACGAAGCCGCTGACGATCACCGGCGACCTCTGGAAGTTCCTCAAGGACAAGGGGCTCGCGCGCGAGAAGCTGCCCATGGTCTTCGCCGGCCGCCGCGAGGCGGCCGGCGGCGCGCTCCTGCCGCCGCCGGCCGACCGCAAGAGCCCGGTGGTGCTGATCGGCGACAGCCACACGCTGGTCTTCTCGGCCGGCGGGGACATGCACACCCGCGGCGCCGGCCTGGCCGACCACCTCGCCGCCGAGTTCGGCGCGCGCATCGACCTCGTCGGCGTGCGCGGCTCGGGGGTCTCCGTGCCGCGCATCGACCTGGCCCGCCGCAAGGACAACCTCAAAGGCAAGAAGCTGGTGGTCTGGTGCTTCTCCGCGCGGCAGTTCACGGAGAGCGCCAACGGCTGGATGACCCGCATCCCGCTGATCCGCAAGAAGAAGTAGGGCGCCGCCGGCCATGCCCGGGAAGCCTTCTCCGCGCCGGACCGCCGCGCGGCTCTTGCTGGCAGCGACCCTGCTGCTTATGCTTGTCGGCTACGGCCTGTGGCGTCAGACTGGCAGGGAGGAAGGCGATCCCGGCATGAGCGAATCTTCGCGCGAAGAGGTCCAGCGAAAGGTCGGTCTGGTCTACGACCCCGCCTACCTGGAGCACCAGACCGCGCCGGGGCATCCCGAGCGGCCGGCGCGGCTGACGGCCGTCATCAAGGGACTCAAGGAGGCGAGACTGTACGCCGAGTTGGTGAAAATTACTCCCAAGCCGGCCCCCGAGGAGTGGGTCCGGGCCGTGCACACCGCCGAGTACATGAAGCGCGCGAAGGCCAGTTGCGCCGGGGGCGCCAGGTACCTGGACAGCCCCGACGTGGCCATATCCGAGAAGTCCTACGACGTCGCCCTGCTCGCCGCCGGCGCCGGCCCCGCCGCCCTCGACGCGGTCGCCGAGGGGCGGGTGAAGGCCGCCTTCTGCGCGGTGCGCCCTCCCGGCCACCACGCCATGCCCGACGGGGCCCTGGGCTTCTGCATCTTCAACAACATCGCCATCGCCGCGCGCTACGCCCAGCAGAAGCACGGATTGAAAAAGGTCCTGATCGTCGACTTCGACGTGCATCACGGCAACTCCACGCAGGCGGTCTTCTACGCGGACGGCTCGGTGCTGCACTTCGGAATCCATCGTCATCCCTTCTACCCGGGGACCGGCGCCGCCGGGAAGAAGGGACAGGGAGCCGGGCTCGGTTACAACATTAACGTCCCCCTTCCGGCCGGCGCGGACATCCGCGCCTACCGGGAGGCCTTCGAGGAGAAGCTCAAGCCCGCGGCGCTCAAGTTCAAGCCGGACGTCGTG
>CAZONU010000473.1:0-3459 GCA_964581145.1 uncultured Planctomycetia bacterium | reverse complement strand
CTTCCGAGGGCATCAGTACCCCTTCTCCTGGGGGTCCCAGCCGAAGACGCGGATCATGGTGTCCCTGTCGAGGCGCAGCGCGGCGAGGCGCAGCCGGAGCTCGCGCTCGGGAAGGTCCGGGCCGTGGGTCGCTCGGATTCGCGCCTCGGCCAGCTGTTCCAGCGCGCGGTTGAGGGCCAGGACCCGTCCCAGCCTGTCAGTCGGGGACATCCGGCGGTAACCCTCGAGGAGGATCCGCTCAGCTTCCGGGGAAGTGTCGCTTGCACCTGTGATCAAGATCCTCGCCTCCTGGCAGAGAGAGATAGCATCGCAGAACCCCTTCGGGCAGTCAAGAAGAAGATGTCCGGAGCTCGTGGGGTAACTGCGGAGGCTGGGGACACACTCACAGGACACTGCGGCCCGCCTCCTGCCTCTCCACATGGCCGCGAGCCAACTGTTGGCGGATTCCACACTCCTTCGTAAACCCCGGCCTTGACATAGGCTGCGCCCGCGCATATTATCTCCTTTGTGAACAGAGAGCGGGTGTAGCTCAGTGGTAGAGCATCAGCTTCCCAAGCTGAGGGTCGAGGGTTCGAGCCCCTTCACCCGCTCCAGGCGAGGAAATCCTATGAAGCTCCGCCGCCTCGGGCCGCTGGCCCTCTCGCTCCTGGCCGCCGCGGGCTGTAACGGCGGCGCCAGGACCAAGAAGCCCGCCGTCCGCCGCGACCCGGCCTTCGAACAGGCCCTCAAGCGCCTGGAGGAGCCCCGGGGTTTCAAGCACACCGTCCGCAAGGGCGAGACCCTCTACGCCCTGGGCCGCAAGTACGGCGTGCCCGTGGCCGCGATCATCGCCGCCAACCCGAATCTCGACCCCAAGGACATCAAGATCGGCGCCAAGGTGGCGATTCCCGGCGTGCCCGCCCCGGGCACCGGCACCGTGAAGCACACCACGCCCACCGGCCCGGTTCCGGCGGGAGCGCGCACCCCGGACCGCGGCCGGCTGCGCTACCCGGTGAGCAGCAAGTACCGCGCGACCGGCGGCGCCATCCCCGGCGCGGAGTTCCCGGTCGCGGCCGGGACCTCGGTGCTCGCGGCCGAGCGCGGCACGGTGGTGGTGGCCACCGCCGACCTCGGCGGGCTGGGCCCCACCGTGATGGTCGACCACGGCAAGGGGTTGGTGACCCTCTACGGGCGGCTGGCCGACTACGCGGTCCGGCCCGGCCAGAGCCTCAAGCGCGGCCAGCCCCTGGGGCGCGCGGGGGCCACCGGGCTGCTCTTCCGCGTGTATCAGGGCGCGGCCCCCCAGCGCCCGGGCCCCTACATCAAGTAGGCGGGCGCGCCGGCCATGCCCATCTACGAGTACCTCTGTTCCCGCTGCGGCCGCCGGTTCGAGTATCTCCAGCGCATGGGCGAGAAGCGCTCCCCGCCCTGCGAGGAGTGCGGCTGTGGGAAGACCCGGCGGCAGTTCTCCACCTTCGCGATGGGCGGCTCGGGGGCGGGCGGCGAGGGCGGCGCGGGGTCGAGCTGCTCGGGCTGCGCGCGCTCCAGCTGCGCGGGCTGCGGGCACTAGGAAGGAACGGGCGCGCGTGACCGAGCACCTCTGGGCCCCCTGGCGAATCGAGTACATCACCGCGGAGAAGACCGACGGGTGCTTCCTCTGCGACTACTGGGCCAATCCCGACAACGATGCGGCCAACCTGGTCCTCGTGCGCGACGATGACTGCTTCGCGGTCATGAACAGGTACCCCTACAACGCCGGACACCTGATGGTCGCCCCGGCCGCGCACGTCGCCCGGCTGGCCGACCTCGACGAGGACGTCCTGGTCCGGATCATGCGCCTGACCCGCCGGGCCGAGAGGGTGCTCTCCGCGGAGCTCTCGCCCCAGGGCTTCAACGTGGGCTTCAACATCGGCCGGCCGGCCGGCGCCGGGATCGAGGACCACCTGCACCTCCACGTGGTCCCCCGCTGGCAGGGCGACACCAACTTCATGCCGGTCATCGACGACACCCGGGTGGTGCCGGTGGCCCTGGAGGAGCTCTGGCGGAAGCTGGCCCCCGGGTTCGCGGAAGGGGCCGGCGGCTGATGCTCACCCGCGAGGAGCAGGAGCGGCGCGAGCCCGGGTTCCTGGCCCCCTACGCGACCCCCTCGGCGGCCAGCCGCGGCCGGCGGCACGCGGAGCCCGAGCACGCCTTCCGCTCGCGTTATCAGCGCGACCGCGACCGCATCGTGCACTCCACCGCCTTCCGGCGCATGGAGTACAAGACCCAGGTGTTCGTCAACCACGAGGGCGACCACTACCGCACGCGGCTGACCCACACCATAGAGGTCTCCCAGATCAGCCGGACCATCGCCCGGGCGCTGGCGCTCAACGAGGACCTGGTCGAGGCCCTGGCCCTGGCCCACGACATCGGCCACACCCCCTTCGGCCACAACGGGGAGGCGGTGCTCGACGAGCTCTTGAAGAAGCACGGCGAGGAGCGCGGCTTCGAGCACAACGCCCACGGCCTGCGGGTGGTGGACCTCCTGGAGAAGCGCTACCCCCAGTTCGAGGGCCTCAACCTCAGCTACGAGGTCCGCGAGGGCTTCGCCTTCCACTGCACGGCATACGACCGCCCGGCCTCGCCGGGCGAGGCCGGCGGCACGCCGCGGCCCAACGACCCGCGCCTGGCCGCGGAGTTCGACCACTCGCCGAGCCTGGCGGTCCAGGTGGTCAGCGCCGCCGACGAGATCGCCTACGGCAACCACGACCTGGACGACGGGCTGGAGAGCGGGCTCTTGGACGTCAAGGACCTGGCGGGCCTGGAGCTCTGGGAGCGGGCCGCCGCGGAGCTGGACCGCCAGGGCCTGGCCCTCGATGGCAAGATGCGCCGGGCGGCCATCGTGCGCTACCTCATCAACCTGGAGGTCGGGGACTTGCTCGCCGCCAGCGCCGGGCGCATCGCGGAGATGAAGCTCGACTCGCCCGAGGCGGTCCGCGCCGCCCCAGGGCTGGCGGTCAGGGTTTCCGCCGAGCTGGCCCCCGCCAAGCGCGGGATGGAGAGCTTCCTGATGGACAAGCTCTACCGCCACTGGCGGGTGGAGCGCATGAGCAACAAGGCGCGGCTGTTCATCGAGTCGCTCTTCGGCGAGTTCGCGGCCCACCCCGAGCTGCTGCCCCCCAACGACCAGAAGCGCCTGGAGCGCGACGGCGCCCCGCGCGCGGCTGCCGACTACATCGCGGGCATGACCGACCGCTACGCCCAGGAGCTCTACAAGCAGCTCTTCTACCCCTTCGAGAGGACCTGACCATGCCCTTCGTGGAAATCCGCACCGGCGAGCGCACCGGCTGGTTCACCGAGATCCCCGGCGACAGCTTCGTCATCGGCCGGGACATCGTCGCCGACCTCAAGCTGGAGGACGGCCGGGCCTCACGCAAGCACTGCGAGATCTTCCGGGAGGGCGGCAAGTGGCGCCTCCGCGACCTGGGCAGCTCCAACGGC
>CAZONU010000472.1:0-3471 GCA_964581145.1 uncultured Planctomycetia bacterium | reverse complement strand
GGCATGCCCCTGGAGGAGGTCCGTCGGTTATTGGCGCCCGCCAAAGTTGCTGAATTCAAGATGTTGTCCTTAAGCGAGTCACCGCCGGTTCGTGGCTTCATTGTGTTCGTGAAGGGCTCCGACGTCACTGGCGTGTTGGGCTTCGACGAGAACGACAGGCTGCGCTATGCTGAATTCATGGGAGAGATTGCGCCGGGGAAATTCCGGAGACACCAACCGATAGGTCTTTGACAAGAATTCCGGGGAATCCCGCGGCCACAACACTTATTTCCCCCGCGCCTTGACCCCGCAGCGAAGGTTCACTCCCCAACAGAACGCTAGAAGGTCTCGCCGGGTCCGGGCCTCTTGGGGGGAGTCGGACGGGTCGGCCTGGTGGTGGGGGGACGATAGCGCGGCGGCTGGTAGCGCTCCCCGAAGTAGTAGCTGGCGAACATGCCCGTGGTCTTCCTCCAGGCCTTGAACTTGAGCATCTCGCCGGGGCGCAGCACCTTGGCCAGCTCCGCCTCGGTCTCCCTGGTGATGCTCCTGAGCTTGGCCTGGTTGGCGGGATGCATCGGGCTGCGATTCTGCTGCTTGCGCATCCAGCGGTAGACCTTCTCCATGTGGGCCTGCAGGGCGGCCTCGACCTTCTTCTTCTGGGCATCGGTCAGCGGCGCCTTCTCGTAGAACTTCCGGAGATAGTGGCGCAGCATCGCCCAGTTCCTGGTCGCGCCGCGCCTGGCCTGGAACTCCTTGTACTCCTCCCCGGCCAGGAAGTAGTCCCCCTGGGTCGCGCCATAGCGCGTGATGGCCGCGGGCGACTTGCGCCACTCGTCAAAGGCCTTGTAGGCCTCGGCGGGCAGCCCCTTCTTGAGGTCTGCGAGCGTGGCCGGCAGCCGGGGCGCAACCAGCTGGTTGAGCTTGGGGGCCGCGCGGAACCTGCCGGACTCCAGGTTCCTCAGGTAGGCCTCCACCGGCTCGAAGTGCTTCTCGAACACCGGCCGCACGTGCTTGTACTGCTCGTCGGTAATCTTGAGGACCTTGCGGGCCTCCTCCAGGAGTCGGGCATAGTCCAGGCGGCAGCGCCTGGCCATGCCCGTGCGCCAGGTCGTGGAGCCGGGCCGCGATATCCTGGGCCGGAAGGTCCCCGGACTGCGGGTTTCGCTTACTATGGCGGCCAGCTCCTCGCGCAGCTTCGGGTCGTTCAGCGCCTCCCGGAAGCCCGGCTCGGCCTCCGACTTGGCCATCCTGGCCTGGAGATCTGCCACCGCCTTGCGGAGCTCGGCGGCCTCCTCAGCGGTGGCCGCCTGGGGCTCAGGCTTGGCCGCAGGCTCCTCGCTGAGCTTGCTGGCGGCGAAGTAGCCGCCGGCGCCAACCAGCGCTCCCAGGAGAATGGTGAGGGCGGTGTAGAGATGCTTCATCGCGGGCATACCTCCTCTTCCGGGTCTACTAAATGATAGCGCCGGATTCCCAAAAGGTCAATAGCGACGCCGATTCGTCATTCCGGTGACAGTTAACCGCTATTCCTTCTTCTCTTTGGCGGCGGCCTTGGCCTTTTTCTTCGCGGGGGCGGGGGCGGGGGGCTTCCGAAAGCGGATGCCGGTCAGGCGCAGGCTGAGCTTGCGCTTGGCCGCGACCACCACCAGCACCCGGCTGACCGCGGCGCGGTCCTTGAGCTTCGAGGTGTAGGCCCACTCCGTGGCCTTGCACTTGAAGTCCCCGGCGGCCAGGTCGAAGGACAGCGCGCACCACTTGCCCCCGGGCACCCGGCGCGCGGGGGTCTCGAAGTAGACCGGCTCGCCCTCCGGCTTGGTCAGGAAGGCCGCGGAGACCGGGACCGGCTCGGCGCCCTCGTGGCGGGCGCGGAGCTCCAGGCGCGCGGCGCCCCCGGCCGCCGCCCGGCCGCGCTCGTCCAGGCTGAGCGTCACCGTGGACTTCTGGTGCTCGCCCTCGCCGGAGAGGCTCAGCACCAGGAAGCGCCGGCCGGTCTTCTCGTCGTGCTCGGTCTTGACTACCGCGGGGTTGTCCCAGCCGGCCGGGGCCCAGCCGCTGCGGGCCTCCAGGCGCAGGGTGTGCTTCTCTATCCTGGCGACGACCTCCCTGGCGCGGTCGGCGACCTCCAGGTCCTTGCTGGCCCGCGCGGGGTAGAGGGCCTCCAGGGCGTCGTCGCCGATGGCCACGAGCTTGGCGGAGGCCTCCTCGCGCTTCTTGTAATCGGCGTCGCCCAGCCGGCGGACCAGCCCGGCGATGCGCTCCCGCCGCGCGGCCCGGCGCTCGCGCTCGGCGTCCCCGGCCCTGGGCTTGGCCGCGGCCGGTTGGGGCTCCCCGCCAGCGGCAGCCGCGGCCAGGAGCAGCAGTCCGAGAAACGGTCCGGGGAGCTTCATTTCCCCCCTGCTAACCAGCGCAGGGGGGGGAGGTCACCCGGGATTCGACATCGCCGGCGCGGCCATGCCGCCCTCACTTGAAAGCTGTTGGCGGCCTGCTAGGCTGGGCGGCAGCCGATTCGCCTCTTCTAAGGAGCGCCGCATGCCCGCACGAACCCCGCCAGTCTGGTGCGCGGACCTGGCCGTCTTCGTCGACCCCTGCGCCCCCGGCGCGGACTGCACCGCGCAGGGCGACCGCTACCCGCGCGAGAACGACCTCTGGGACGCCGCCAGCGGCACGCTCACCCTGGCCGGCGCCGCGGGCGAGGTGGTGGCCTTTCAGCTCGTGGTTGAAAAGCGCGCCGGCCGGCTCGCCGGGCTCAGCCTCGAAGGCGCCGACGGCGTCGAGCTGGACCTCTGCCAGAATATCGCCGTGCCCCTGGAGGGCCGCTGGGTCGACGACCCGGCCGTCCCCGTGGAGCTGGGCGCGGCGGCGGACTCGGTCGCGGAAATAAGCAAAAAGGCGCCGCGCTTCAAGGGACGCCGCCGGCAGGCCTTCACCGTCGAGCTCTATATCCCCAAAGGCGCCCCCGCCGGCGGGCGCGAGCTCTCTCTCGTCGTCAAGGCCGGCGCCGAGACCCGCCTGAATGTCGCGCTGAATGTTTACGCCTTCGAGCTGCCCGACGGCAACAGGTGCACCGCGGACATCAACAACTACAGCCGGGTGGCCTACGCCGGGGGCATCGACGCGGACACCGCCTCCGACGGCTACCTCCGCACCATGAACGCCTACTTCCGCGCCGCCCGCGACCACCGCGCGCTCTTTCACCTCTTGCCCTACAGCCAGTCCGGCAGGCTCTCGCCCGGCTACGCCCCGGTGCTGACCGGCCGCGGCAAAAACCGTCGCGTCGCCGACTGGACGCCCTTCGACCGCCAGTGGGGGGGCCTGCTGGACGGCGCGGTCTTCACCGGCTCGCGCGCCGGCGGGCAGCCCATTGAATATCTCTACAGCCCGGTGAACCTGATCTGGCCGGCGCACTTCGAGAACTACGGCCGGCCCGGCTTCAAGGTCGATTACCAGGGCTTCATCCGCGAGGGCCTCATGGTCGTCCTCGGCTGCCGCGACCGC
>CAZONU010000471.1:729-3487 GCA_964581145.1 uncultured Planctomycetia bacterium | reverse complement strand
CTATTGGGGTCCAGGGTTTCGGGCCGCCCTGCGGCGGCTGAAGTTCAGGGTTCGGGCCGGGTACCCGCCCGGCTTGACTCCCCCTTCGGGCGCGGCTATACTCCGGCGAGCACAAGCTCATTCTTTCGGGGAAGGTGGGAGACGCTTGGCCGAGTCAGCCGACGAGAGCCTGGGCAGACTGGCGGCGGCCCACGGGCTGGTCAGCGAGGCCGAGCTCCGCGCCGCGCGCCAGGAGCTGGTCCGGCGCGGCCAGGACAAAGTCCCCGGCGGGCTGGGCGCCTACCTGGTGGAGCAGGGCTCGCTGACCGCCAGCCAGCTCGAAAGGCTGATGAGCGCGGCGGCGGCCGCCGCGGTCAAGGCCCCCCACGTCGGCGACTATCAACTCATAGAGAAGCTGGGCGCCGGGGGCATGGGCGCGGTCTACCGCGCCCAGCGCGGCGCCGACGGGGCCATCGTGGCCCTCAAGATCCTGCCGCGCAGCAAGGCCACCGACGAGGAGTTCCTGACCCGCTTCGAGCACGAGGCCCGCGCGGCCTTCGAGCTCTCCCACCCCAACATCGTCCGCGCGCTGGACATGGGCCAGGCCGACGGCTACCACTACATCGCCATGGAGTACATCGAGGGCCGCGACCTCTTCTCCGTCCTGGAGGAGCGCGGCAAGCTCACCGTGCCCGAGGCCCTGAACATCGCGGTGCAGATGGCCGAGGCCCTGGAGCACGCCCACGGCGAGCGCCTGGTGCACCGCGACATCAAGCCGGACAACATCCTCATCGACAAGCAGGGCGTGGCCAAACTCACCGACCTGGGCCTGGTCATGGAGGAGGCCCCCGCCGGCGGCCGCCCGCGAATCACCCGGCGCGGGCTGGCCATGGGCACCCCCTTCTACTTCTCGCCGGAGCAGGCCCGCGGCGAGGAGGACATCGACATCCGCTCGGACATCTACGCCCTGGGGGCCACCTTGTATGAGATGGTCACCGGCAAGCCGCCCTTCGAGGGCGAGAGCGCCGCGGCGGTCATGCTCCAGCACATCCAGGAGCAGGTCATCAGCCCCAAGGAGATCGACCGCTCGCTGCCCGACGGGCTCTGCAAGGTCATCGAGAAGATGATGGCCAAGGACCGCGAGGACCGCTACCAGGACCCCGCCGAGCTCCTCGGCGACCTGCGCCTGCTCAAAGCGGGCCAGCCCCCCAGGAACTCGGAGATCAAACCCTGGGCCAGCACCGTGCGCCGCGCCGGCGGGCCCAAGAGCCGCAGCAAACTGGCGCCCATCCAGTTCAGCGACGTGCCCCAGGCCCCGCCGCGCCGGGTCAGCCGCAGCCGCGTCCCCGCCGCCGGGCGGGGCAGCCGCGCCACCCGCACCCGGCGCGCCACCCGCGACGCCGCCAAGCCGGCGGGCCTGCCCCGCTGGGTGGTGATCCTCAGCGTGGTCGGGCTCGCCGCGGCCTGCGCGGTCGGCGGCTACCTGCTCCACCGGGCAATGGGCGAGAAGAAGAAGAAGAACGGAGCGGGCAGCACCGCCGACGGGAAGCTCCCGCCCCCCGCCCCCGAGACGCCTCCCGAGAAAACCTTGCAGTGAGCCCCGGCGACCTCCGCGAGAAGATCCTCACCGACGTCCTGCCCGGCGTGGAAACGCCCGGCCAGTACATCGGCGGCGAGACCGGCAGCCTCGCCAGGCCCGGGGCCGGCTGCCGCGTCGCGCTGTGCTTCCCGGACGCCTACGCGGTGGGCATGAGCCACCTGGGGCTCAAGATCCTCTACGAGCTGCTGAACGCCCGCGAGGGCGTCGCCGCCGAGCGCTGCTTCGCTCCCCTGCCCGACATGGAGCGCGAGCTCCGCGAGCGGAAGCTGCCCCTCTACGGCCTGGAGAGCTTCACCCCCCTGGCCGACTTCGACGCGGTCGGCTTCTCGCTGCAGTACGAGCTGACCTACGCCAACATCCTCACCGTCCTGGACCTGGCCGGCCTGCCCCTCCGCGCCGCCGACCGCGGCGAGGAGCACCCCCTGGTCATCGCCGGGGGGCCGGGGGCCTACAACCCCGAGCCGCTGGCCGGCTTCGTGGACCTCTTCCTGGTCGGCGAGGCCGAGGAGTCGCTGCCCGAGCTGGTCGAGATGATCGTCGCCGCCAGGGGCCGGGCCTCGCGCCGCGAGTTCCTGCTGGAGTGCGCCCGGAAGCTGCCCGGGGCCTACGCCCCCGCGCTCTATGACGTGGCCTATCACGACGACGGGCGCGTCGCCTCGATCACCCCCGCCGCCGACGGCGTTCCGGAGATGGTCGAGAGGCGGCTGATGGCCGACCTGGAGGGCGCCCCCCACCCGGTCGGGCCGGTGGTGCCCTTCGTGGAGACGGTCCACGACCGGCTGGCGGTGGAGATCATGCGCGGCTGCGCCCACGGCTGCCGCTTCTGCCAGGCGGGGGCCACCTATCGCCCGCGCCGCTGGCGCTCGGTGGAGAAAATCCTCGACATCGTCGAGAAGGGCCTGGCCGCCACCGGCTACGACGAGGTCGGGCTGCTGTCGCTGTCGAGCTCGGACTATCCCCACCTGGCCGAGCTGGTCGGCAAGCTCAATGCCCGTTACGGCAAGGCGGGGGTCTCCATCTCCCTGCCGAGTCTACGAGTTAATCGCGAGCTGGCCGAGGTGCCCGCGCTGGTCTCGGCGGTGCGCAAGGGCGCCATCACCGTGGCCCCCGAGGCGGCGACCGAGCGGCTGCGCCGGGTGATCAACAAGCAGGTGTCCGACGAGCAGCTGGCCGACGGCC
>CAZONU010000471.1:0-719 GCA_964581145.1 uncultured Planctomycetia bacterium | reverse complement strand
GGGGCCGGCTGGAACCGGGTCAAGCTCTACTTCATGATCGGCCTGCCCACCGAGACCGACGCGGAAGTGAGCGCCATCGCCGCGCTGGTCAACCGCTGCGCGTCGGCGGGCCGCAAGCTGGCCAGGCGCTTCGGCCGGGTGAACGTCTCGGTGGCCAACTTCGTGCCCAAGCCGGGCACGGCCTTCCAGTGGGAGCCGATGTGCCCGGCCGCCGAGCTCACACGCCGCCGCGAGCTGGTCCGCGCAAGGCTGAGCCGCAAGCGCGCCCAGGTCAAGTTCCACGACGTGGCCCAGAGCATGCTGGAGGGCGCGATGGCCCGCGGGGACCGCCGGCTGGGCCGGGTCATCGAGCGCGCCTGGCGCGCCGGCTGCCGCCTGGACGGCTGGAGCGAGCACTTCCGCGCTCCTCTCTGGGCCGAGAGCTTCCGCGCCGAAAGGCTCGACCCGGGCTTTTACGCCGAAAGGGCCCGTGCCCTTGACGAAGTGCTGCCCTGGAGCCATATTTCCCAGGGAGTCGGCGGGGACTTCCTGCTTGCGGAGCGCGAGCGGGCCCTGGCCGCCGAGAGCTCCCCGGAGTGCCCCTCGGCGCCGGGCTCGGCCAGCTGCGCCGGCTGCGGGGCCTGCCCGCCGGTGGAGTAGAGGCGCAGCCAGTCTCAGAAAGGGGCCGGACCATGGCCAAGCACATCGGGATAGTCGCCGTATCGGTGGAGGGCGCCGCG
>CAZONU010000470.1:0-3492 GCA_964581145.1 uncultured Planctomycetia bacterium | reverse complement strand
GGTGGTCCCCTTTTGCAGGCCCCTACTGGTCCCCTTTTCAAAGCCCCGCGCCACTCTCAACCTCCATGCAATAGGTGATATCACACTGGCTGGGGTTGAGAAGCAGGCGCAGAGACTGGCAAGGCGAAGGGGGAGGAAGACGGTCAACAACTACGCTGAGGCCGTCAAGGCATTATGCCACTGGGCGGCCGACCGCAGCTACCTTAAGGAGAACGTACTGATGCTAAAGCGCATTCGTCGTGTGAAGCCCAAGGTTCCACATCGGGCCTTGGCGAAGCAAGAGCTTCAGCGTCTCCTGGAGGAGGCCCCTTCAGGCAGGGGACTTCTATATAGGACCGCCCTTGCTACTGGATACCGTGCCGGTGAGCTGCGTGCCCAGCGAGTCAGAGACCTGGACCGTTTCGGATGTGTCCTGCGTCTTTCAGGTGAGTTCACGAAGAACCGCAAGGACGCAGAGCAGCCCATCAGTCGGGAGCTGGCTGCGGAACTCCATAGGGATGCCAGAGGCAGAGCACGGAGCGATCCCCTCTTGCCTGTACCCGGGCCGGGAACCGTGAGCGAGAACTTCCGCCGGGACTGCGCTAAGGCGGGCATTCATCATGTGACGGCGGAGGGCAAGGCGACTTTCCACAGCCTCCGCGTGAACTTCATCAACGCTGTGGTGGAGTCGGGGAGTGACCTCAAAACCATCATGACACTGGCCCGGCATGGTTCCGCCCAGATGAGCATGGAAACCTACGCCAAGCCCAACCCCAAACTACTGAGGGCTGCCGTCAAGGCTGTCTCAGAACGCGTGAAGGAAGTGGCAGAGGGTCCGCCGTGGTGCGTATTTGGTGCGGAGGACGAAACAGAGTCTGAGGGGCATCGTGAAAGGTCCACTAAGAGTGGGGCTTAAGCACAAAAAAGGGTGGCGACCCCAACGGGATTTGAACCCGTGTTGCCGGGATGAAAACCCGGTGTCCTGGGCCTGGCTGGACGATGGGGTCGCCCTTATCTCCTTTATCTCGCGCGCGCGCAGCCTTCCGCTGGTGAGGGCAGCGGGACTCGAACCCACGACCTACGGCTTAAAAAGCCGTTGCTCTACCGACTGAGCTATGCCCCCAGCCGGAGTATAGCCGGCCGCCGGGCCGGAATCAAGGCATCGCCGCCGGAAAACCGCGGGTCGCGGGCCCGGCCCGCGCGCTCCCGGGCCCGGGGGCCTTTTTGGCCTTGACGGGTCTGGAGCGGTCCCTAGAATTTTCCCCGCCTTTGAAGAGCTCCGAACGGGACCCAAAACCGCTCGGAGGGGGAGGTTTTGCCGTTTCACTGCACTGGGTGAGGAGGACCGCGGCGATGGTCAAGCTATCGCGTCGGGCTGTGCTGCTGGCCGTCTTGAGTGGGGCCGTGCTGCTGGGAGGAGGCCTCCGGGCCGGCGAGAACGGCGCCGGGAAGAACCCCGACCAGCTCTGGGCTCAGGGGGTCGAGCACTTCGACCGCGGCGAGTTCACCGAGGCCCGCAAGAAGTTCGACGAGGTGCTCAAGCTGGTGAACATGGACATCGCCGCCAGGCTGGTCAAGCGCGCCGGGCTCAAGACCATGATCCGCATGCTGAGCAGCCCCCAGGTGGGCCGCACCCCCACGGTCATCTGGGAGCTCTACAGCAAATACTACCGCCTGCGGCTCGCCGACCCGGAGCGCATCAAGCGCTTCGTCGACCAGGCCATCGACGTCAAGACCCACGAGGTCAAGCGCGTCCGGGCCCTCCACGAGCTGCGCCGCATCGGCCAGTACGCGGTGCCCGAGCTGGCCAAGCACCTCTCCGACCGCTCCGACGAGCGCCGCGCGCTGGTGCGCATCGCCCTCAGGCGCATCGGCACCCGCGGGACGCTGGCCATGGTCAAGCTGGTGGACACCGGCGACGACCTGTTCAAAGGGACCCTGGCGCTGGCGCTGTCCGACATCACCCCCGCCGACGCCCGGGCGGTCCCCGCGCTCAAGCGCCTCTTCGACAGCCCCGAGATCAGCTCGCCCCTCAAGGCCAAGGTGGGCTACGCGCTGCGCAAGATCAGCGGCCTGGACCCCAAGGACCTCTCCGGCTACGCCGATTACTATTACCTGATGGCCAACCGCTACTACATGGAAGCCTCCGGCGTGCCCGACGAGGCCCTGGAGTACGATGGGGCCATCTGGGAGCTGAAGAAGGACAAGGACAAGAAGGACGTCCTGACCTACCGCCGGGTGCCCATCTACTCCTGGAACGAGGAGCTGGCCGAGGACATCGCCCACGAGTGCCTCAAGCACTCCCCGACCTACGCGCGCATGTTCCCCCTGCTGCTCTCCGTGGAGCTGGCCCAGCGCGAGGAGGTCGAGGCCATCGGGGACGCCATCAAGATCTCCGGTACTCCGCCGACCATGACCGAGCTGGGCGAGAGGATCCTCGCCCAGCGCGCCAGGCTGCTGGTCGACACCCAACTGCTGGCCGAGGCCTGCGGGCCGCGCTACCTGTACCGCGCGGTGGGCAAGGCCCTGCGCGACGACCGCCACGAGGTGGCCTCCGCGGCCATCGACCTGCTGCCGCTGCTCGACCCCCACGGGGGCCTGCTCCCGCCGGTGCCCCCGCCGGTGGTCCGCGACAAGCGCGGCCGGGTCATCAAGAAGAAGGCCGAGCCCAGGCGCCGGCGGCGCGGCCGGAAAGCCGCCGAGAAGCCGGCCGAGGCCAAGCCCAAGGTCGACCTTCTTCCGCCCGAGCTCATAACCTCCGCGGAGGTCAAGCCCAAGCACGAGGGCCAGCCCCTGGTCGACGCGCTGGACAGCAGGGACGACCGCGTGCGCGTCTCCGCGGCCATCGCCTTGGCCAAGATGGACCCGGTGGTGCCCTTCCCCGGCTCGGAGAAGGTGGCCGCCGCCCTGGCCGACGCCATCAGCAAGGCCGGGCCGCTGCAGATCCTGGTCGTCGAGGAGGACGACGACGCCTTCAAGCTGATCAAGCCGCGCATCGAGGAGCACGGCTGGGGCGTCACCCGGGCGACCAGCGGCCGCGACGCCCTCAACAAGGCCGGCACCTTCCCGCCTAAGGACCTCATCCTGATGTCCACCAAGCTCAAGGTCGACCTGCCCACCAAGGGCGAGGCGGGCAAGGAGGGGGTGCTGGAGCGCCTGGCCAAGGGCCGGGCCCTCAAGCTCATCCCCGTGGCCCTGCTCATCACCAAGGAGGAGGAGGCCGCCGAGCAGGCCAAGTTCGGCAAGATCCCCATGATCGCCCGCAAGACCAAGGGGGTCAACCTCAAGGACGACATCCTCAAGGCCCTGGGCAAGACCGGCCCGGGCGTCACCAAGCAGAAGCGCGAGGAGATGGCCGCGCGCGCCGCCCGGGCGCTCCTGGAGATCGAGCCGCGCCGCACCCAGGCGCGCGTGCTCGACGCCGCCGAGGCCTGCCAGAAGGCGCTGTTCAACCGCCCGGACAAGGTTCGCAACCCCTGCATCCGGGCCCTGGGGCTCTTCAAGGTCAAGGGC
>CAZONU010000469.1:0-3503 GCA_964581145.1 uncultured Planctomycetia bacterium | reverse complement strand
CTCCATGCTCCGGCCCAGGGAGTAGGCCAGGATCTCCTCGTCGCTGGCCGTCCAGGTGAAACCGGCCTCGGCCAGCAGGGGGATCACCGCCTCGCTCAGCGAACCCTCGCTGGGCCAGCAGCCGGCGGGCGCGGCGCCGAAGCGGCGGCGGTGGCTCTCGACCGCGCGGCGGAGCTGCTCGCGGGCGTCCTCGGGCACCGGCTTCCAGTGCTCGGGCAGGCCCACCCCGGGGATGGCCGCGCGCGCCGAGGTCATGTCCACCAGCAGGGGCAGGATCGGGTGGTAGTAGGGCGCCGTGGTCAGCTCGATCTGCCCGCGGGCGGCCAGCTCCCGGTAGGCGGGGATCACCCCGGCGAGCACCGCCCGCTGGCGGTCGAGCACGTAGAGCTTCTCGGCCTCGGAGAAGCCCCGGCCCTTGGCGACCAGTTCGGCGAGTCCCGCGTCGCGCTCCACGGCCATGGGGTGGTACCAGGCCAGCGTGGACCAGGCGGCCAGGTCGCGCAGCTCGGCAGTGGAAAAATCGGGCGCGGCCTCGGCGGCGCCCCGCTTCCAGGGCGCGCGCTTCTCCAGCAGCTCCCCGTAGCGCCCGTGGACGCGGATCATGCGGTCCCAGTGCGCGTAGAAGAAAACCTCCACCGCGCGCTCGCGCTCGGCGGGCGAGAGCTCCCCGGCGGGCCGGCGGGCCAGCTCCTCGAACTCGTCGGGCGCCCCGCCGGCCGCGCAGGCCTCCAGCTGGTCGAGCAGCGCGGGCACGAAGTTGAAGGTGCAGCGCACCCCCGGGAACTCCCGCAGCAGCTCGGCCATCCCGTAGTAGTCCTTGATGCCGTGCAGGCGCACCCAGGGCATGGTCGCCCGGCCCGTGGCCGGGTCGCGGTAGCAGGGCTGGTGGAAGTGCCAGTAGAGGACCAGCGCGGGAGCAGGCATCGGCCTCAGAGTTTACCCGCAGGAGGCCCCGCCCGCAAGACGCGCCTCGATGGGCCGGGGAGTCTTTCGCTTGCAGGCGGCGGCGAATTCCGGATAGTATAGGGGCGTTGGGGCGGAGGGGGACCGATTATGGCCGCGGCGGCGGAAGGGCCGTGGGGCGAGACCAAGCTGGTCGTGGGCGACTGCCGCTACTGGCGGGTCGGCCCGCTGGGCTTCTGGGTGCGGCGTGCCGAGCGCGAGTGGCAGGTGGCCGAGGAGCGCTGCGGGGACGAGGCCACGGCCGCGGCCGCCGCCGAGCCCGGCCCTCCCGATGACGCGGCTTGGACGCGCTGGGCCTCGGGCACGGTCGACCCTCCCGTGCGGGTCCGGCCGGTCACGCCGGACCGGCCGGTGGTGGTCCGCCCCGCGCAGCCCTTCCGCATCCTCAAGGGCGGCCAGGCGCGCATTTACATTCGCATACCGGTGTGGGTCCGGATAGAGCTTGCCGTCGAGAACGACCCGCTCCCGCTGACGGACATCCCCACCGTGCGGCTGAGCAACACCTGGTTCGGCTCGCTCTTCGAGGGCCAGCTCTGCTACTGGACGGAGACCTCGGCCCGGCGGAGCATCGAGGGTCTCGCGCCCCGCCCCCACCTGGCGGTGGCCCCCATGTTCGTCCATAACAAGGTCGAGGCCGAGCTGCCCCTCGAAAAGGTCTGCCTGCATACCGCGGGCCTGTCGCTCTACGCGAACGAGCGCGGCCTGTGGACCAGCGAGGTGCGGGTCACGAACTCCGGACCCGGGGCGCCGGAGCGGATGGAGGTGTCCGAGGGCCCGCCGGAGGAAGCCCGCGGGGCCAGGCTGGTCGCCGAGCCCCGCGAGAGGCAGAAGGGCGGCGTGCTGGCCCGCACCGTGGGGCTGCTCAGTTCCCTGCCCGGGATGGGCGGGCAGGGCGTCGCCGGCTAGGAGGTGCCCCGTGTGCGATTGCCGGTCGATCTTCGCGCTCCTGGCCGGCGCGCCGGCCGCCGAGTCCGGCTCGCCGCTGCAGGCCTGGCTGGGAGTCAAGCTGCCCTGGGACCGGCTGATTCCCGCGGCCGTCCTGGTGGTGGTCGGCGCGGCCGTTCTGGGCGTGCTGGGCCGCCTGGCCGGCCGGGCGGTGACCAAGCGCTGGAGTGAGGGCCGCGGCAAGCTGGTCCGCAAGGTCATCCTCTACGCCGGCTGGGCGCTCTTGGCGCTGGCGGTCTTCAACCAGCTGGGCCTGAGGCTCACCGCGGTGCTGGGCGCCGCCGGGGTGGCCGGCATCGCCATCGGCTTCGCGGCCCAGACGTCGCTCAGCAACGTGATAAGCGGCGTCTTCCTGACCGCCGAGAAGCCCTTCAAGGCCGGGGACATGATCCAGATCGGCGAGGCCATGGGAATCGTGCTCTCCGTGGACCTGCTCTCCGTGAAGATGCGCACCTTCGACAACAAGTTCGTGCGCATCCCCAACGAGACGCTGGTCAAGACCCAGGTGACCAACTACAGCCGCTTTCCCATCCGCCGGGTGGACCTGATGATCGGGGTGGCCTACAAGGAGGACGTTGACCGCGTCCGCAAGGTGCTGCTGGACATAGCCCGCGAGCACCCCCTGGCCCTCAACGAGCCCGAGCCCCTGTGCTTCTGCTGGAACTTCAGCACTTCCTCCGTGGACCTGCTCTTCGTGGTCTGGGCGGCCAAGGACGACTGGCTAACCCTCAAGGACGCGCTGATGCGCACCATCAAGAGGCGCTTTGACGAGGAGGATATCGAGATACCCTTCCCGCACCTGTCGCTATACGCGGGTTCGGTTTCCGGGCCACTGCCCGTCGACCTGGCGCCCGGGGCGGTCGAGAGGCTTCGGGGCCTCGCGGCGGCCGGGAAGGGAGAGTAGCCGCCCCGCCGGAGGCAGGCGGGAGCGAGGGAGGGATACGGGAATGGCCGGGTCAGCGGACCTCGAGAAACTTCTGTCGCAGATAGCCTCCGAGCAGGGCCGGGCGGAGATCATCCGCAAGATGGTCGGCCGGGCGCCGGTGGAGGCCAAGTACGTCAACTTCGCGGTGGGCCACTTCGAGGCGGCCGACCGGACCGACGACGCCGCGGAGCTGGCCGTCGAGGCCGGGTTCATCGAGCGGGCCATCGAGGTCTACGAGAAGGCCGGGCGGCTGGTCAGCGCCGCGCGGGCCGCCCGCGACGCCTCCATGGCCGCGCGCGCCGGGGCGCTCTACGAGCGGGCCGTCGCCGGCCTGGAGGAGGCCGGGGACCTCATCGACGCCGCGGAGGTCGCCGTGGAGGCGGGCATGACCGCCCGGGCCGTCGAGCTCTACGCCGCCAAGAAGCGCTATAAGGACGCCGTGCGCGTGGCCCTGGCCGCCGGCTGGACCGGCCGGGCCATCGAGGTCTACGAGAAGGTCGGCAAGTTCGCCGACGCCGCCGCGCTGGCCGAGGAGTCCGGCCTGGCCGCCCAGGCCATCGACGACTACGAACAGGCCGGGATGCTCGACGACGCCGCCGACGTGGCCAGGGAGAACGGCATGATCGAGCGCGCGGTGGCCATCTACGAGAAGGCCGGCAAGGCCGCCGAC
>CAZONU010000468.1:2779-3515 GCA_964581145.1 uncultured Planctomycetia bacterium | reverse complement strand
ATTCCGGCGCGGCCGGCGGCCAGGCGCCGGACCCACTTCCGGCGGCGGGCCATCAGCCCCCGGCGCTCGGCGACGCTGGTGCGGATCACGCGGCTCTCTTTCACGCGCGCGCGGGAGGGCGCCAGGTAGCGGCTGAAGAACTCGCAGGTGTGCCGGTCGCCCAGGTAGGGCAGAAGGCCGAACTCGGCGAAGAGCTCGGCGGCCAGCGGCCGCTTCGGGAAGAGCTTCGCGAACCTCTCGCGCCTGAGTTTATGTCGGAGCAGGCGGTAGCCGTCCCGGCCGCGGACGCGCATGTCCAGTATCCAGAAGAAATGGTTGAGGCCCGCGAAGCGCAGCTTGAGCTCCGACTCGCTCTTGAGAGCGAAGGCCTTCATCAGCGCCTTTATGTTCTCGAATATCCCGTGGCAGAGCCCCACGACCGGCCCGTCCAGCCGCTCGGCCAGCACCCGGGTCAGGACCGCCATGGGGTTGGTGTAGTTGAGCACCGCGGCGCGCGGGCAGTATTTCTTTATTTGCCCCGCGAGCTTCACGAACACCGGCACGTTGCGCAGGGCCCGCGCCCAACCCCCCGGGCCCACCGTGTCGCCCACCGTCTGGAAGATCCCGTAGCGCTCCGGGACGCGGATGTCGCGCTCCATGGCGTCCAGCCCGCCGGTGGAAATGGTGATGACCACCGCGTCGGCGCCGTCGAGGGCCCCGGCGGCGCGCGTCGTGTGCACGAACTCGGCCGGCAGGT
>CAZONU010000468.1:0-2769 GCA_964581145.1 uncultured Planctomycetia bacterium | reverse complement strand
TCCAGCGCCCGGTCCGCGTCGTTCGTCGCCAGCGGCCGCGCGTCCAGCCCCCATGCCTCGTTGTATCGCCTCGTGAGGGCGGCGATCAGCTCAGCAGCCTCGAGGTCTATGTCCAGGAGTCGCAGCTCCGCGCGGCGAAGAGCCTCGCTTAGCAGAATGTCCCGGATCAGTCCCGGCGACCAGTTGACGCTCCCGCCGCCGACCATGGCGATCTTGAACCTGGGCATGGGATTTTCTCCCCGATGCGTTTGTTCCGGCGATTCTCCGGGCCGTCCCCGGGCTGTCAAGCGGCGCGGCGCCAGGAGCGCCAAGCGCCACAGTCCTGAGTCTGGAGTCTGGAGGCTTTTGGTCCCCGTCTTTCTCCTCCGGTCTCCGGTCTCCAGTAGGAGCAGTTTTCAGTTGTCAGTTTTCAGTTTTCAGTCCCCCGCCCCCCGTCCCTTTGTCTCAACCTGAGTCCTTGAACGCCAGCGGTTTGCGCCCCCTGAAAAAAGTTTCCAACCGCCAAGACTTGCCCGCCAGCCGCCGGGCGGGCGCCAAGAATTGACACCTGTTTTCTCTGCGTACTCTGCGGTGAAATCGCGGTTCGCGCGCGCGAGGAGGCTGCTTTTTTTCAAACGTCGCAAGTCGCTGAACGGCAAGGCCTCAGGCCCGGCCGGAAGCGCGATCCTCAGGCGTTGGACAGCTCCGCCGCCCGCTGGAGCACCTCCCAGGCCTTGCCGGTGGCCAGCGAGCCGGCGGCCAGGTCCATGCCCTCGGCCAGGTCCCTGGCCTGCCCGGCGACCATCAGCGCCGCCCCGGCGTTGAGGATCACCGCCCCCCGCGCGGGGACGTGCTCGCCGCCCAGCACCGCTTCCGCCACCTTGGCGGCCTCCTCGGGCGTCTCGACGCGCAGCTCGTCGACAGCCACGGGCTCGAAATCGAGGTCCTCGATCTTGAACTCGCCCTCGGTGACCTTTCCGCCGGACCAGTCGGCGAAGCGGGTCGCCGCCGCGGGACTGAGCTCGTCAAGGCCGTCGGCGCTGTGCACCACCAGGGCGCGCTCGGCGCCCAGCGCGCCGAGGGCCTCGCAGATGGGCCGCACCAGCGCCTGGGAATACACGCCCATCAGCTGGCGCCTGACCCCCGCGGGGCTGGTCATCGGCCCCAGGATGTTGAAGACCGTGCGCAGAGCCAGCTCCTTGCGGACCGGCATGGCGTGCTTCATGGAAGGGTGGTACCTGGGCGCGAACAGGAAGGCGAAGCCGCACTTGGCCAGGCAGTTCTCGGCGACCTCCGGGGCGCAGTCGATGCGCAGGCCCAGCTTCTCCAGGAGGTCGGCGCTGCCCGAGGAGCTGGACACCGAGCGGTTGCCGTGCTTGGCCACCGGCGCGCCGGCCCCCGCGGCGACCAGCGCGGCCAGCGTCGAGACGTTGACGGTCCGCGAGCCGTCGCCGCCGGTGCCGCAGGTGTCGATGGCCCCGGCCGGCGCGGAGATCTTGACGCAGTGCTCGCGCATGGAGCGCGCGAAGCCGGCGATCTCCGCGGAGGTCTCGCCCTTGAGGCGCAGCGCGACCAGGAAGGCCGAGAGCCGCACCGGCGAGACCTCGCCGTCCATGATCGCGTTCATGGCCGCGAAGGCCTCTTCTTGCGCAAGGGAGTGGCCCTCGGCGACCCGCGCGAGGAAATCTGCGAATTCCATGCGTCACCTCCGGATGCCGGATTCTATTGGGCGCTCGGCGGGGTGTCAACGCGGCTTGACAAGCGCCGGAGGCGGGTTAGAATCCGCGCCAGCGGAGAGACGGGCGCCCCCTTAGCTCAGCCCGGCAGAGCAACTGATTCTTAATCAGTGGGTCCCAGGTTCAAATCCTGGAGGGGGTACCAGCGAATATCCGCCGTAAGCCTTCCCGTCAGTCGGGCTTACGGCGTCTTCTTTTGAACCCGCCACAGCCCGTGCAACCCCTGTGGCACTCTCGCGCGCGGAAATGGCCTCTTCGACCTTCCTGGCGACGGCCTCAGCGACGGCCCGCAACCGCTTCGGCTTGGCCTTGCAGTAGGTCTCCATCGACATCTGAGCGGACTTGTGACGGGCCAAGGTCATTATGGTCTTGAGGTCGGCTCCGGACTCGGCCACCGTGTTGATGTAGTTCACCCGGAAGCTGTGATATGTAGCTCTGCCCTCGGGTGTTTCCTTGGGAATGCGGGCCTTCTTGAAGTCCCGGTTGAGGTTCTCGGTCATGGTCTCCTTGCGGGGAGCGCGCAGAAGCGGGGAATCAGGCGGTTGGCCCTTGGAGAAGACCGCCAACTCCTCCGCCATCTCCCTGGAAATGGGCTGCTTCGCATCATCGCGGTTCTTGGTGAAGTCCCCTGCAAGGGGCAGAGAGGGGCCGAACAGGTCCAAGTCGCGGACCTTGAGCGCCCGGAGTTCCTTTGGCCTGCCCCCCTGGAAGCTCGGATCTCTACGCTGCGGATCGCCGCCGGTTAAGGTGAAGCGTTCACCGAAGGCGCGGTAACGGTAGCGTGCGGTTATCTGCCCATCCGCGCCGGCGGTGGCAATCACGCTCTGCGCACCACTCAAGGGCGTCGAGAGTTCATGAGTGCCGCCCGCGCTGCGCCGCATCGTCCAGAGCGCGCTGTCCAGACCGGTCACCGCGTAGTGCGCCTGCAGCTCCCCGTACCCATTGAACTCGGCCAGGAGGTCGCTGCCGTCGTAGAGCAGCTTGCGCGTGGTGGTGGCCCCGTCGTTCACCTCCGTCGCCGTGCGCTTCATCCAGCTGTCGCCCTGGAAGGCGT
>CAZONU010000467.1:0-3516 GCA_964581145.1 uncultured Planctomycetia bacterium | reverse complement strand
TCCATGGCCTGGTCGAGGTTGCGGTCGGGGTCGGTGGGGTCCTTGTAGCGGAAGACCACCTGGGGGACCTTGCCGGCGAGGGTGGTGCTCATCACCGAGAAGGCCCGGCGGCGCCAGGCCAGCTCCGCGGCGAAGGCGCTGTCCAGGGACGGGCGGCTGGGCCGGCCGTGGAGCAGGCGGACCTCGTGGACCGCGCTGGGCTCACCGCCCTCGCGGGCCACCAGGTCCGGCCGGTAGGGCAGGCCCTCGGGGCGGGGCAGGAACTTGGCCGGTCCCACCGCGGCGATCAGCCGGCCGCCGTAGTGCGAGTCCTTGAGGGTCAGGAAGCCGGCCTCCATCTCGCCGCCGCTGCTCATGCGGACCACGTCGCCGGGGTAGGCGAAGATGTACTCGCGGGGCAGGCCCAGGCCGCAGAGGTGGTTCCAGGCGTCCAGCTCGGGGTCGACCGGGTAGACGGGCATCTCCGGGCTTTCGGCCTCCGAGAGGTTGATGGCCTTGGCCTCGTTGGCCGCGGCCACCAGGCGCTCCTCGCGCCCGGCGCGGGGCTCGAGCCGGCCGCCGACCAGCCCGCCCTTCTCGAACTCGAAGCAGGCCCAGCCCAGGGCCCCGCCCTGGACCTCGGCCCAGGCCACCCGGCAGCCCAAGCCCTCGGAGAGGTGCCGGGCGAGGTCCCCGTCGGCCAGGAAGCGGACCTGCTCGATGATCATGGCCCAGCCCTCGCGCGGGGGCAGGATGGTGACGCGCCGGGAGCGCCGCGAGAGGAAGTTCTCGGCGCCCTGCTCCACCTTTTCGAGGTCGCTCAGGCGCGAGAACACGCCCTTCTGCCAGACGCGGACGTACTCGGCGGCGACCCGCATGATGAGCTTGAGGTTGTCGTGCTGGACGAATAGCTGACCAACGTTTATGCTCATGAAGTACCATCCCGGCCGCTGGGCCCGCAGGAATCCGAGGGAAGCTTAACCCCCCGCGGGCCGGGCGTCAAGCTCCGCGGGGGGGAGGGGCCGCCGTCGATTCCCGTCCCTGCGAAAACCCGTCACGCTGCGCCTTCCCGAGCGTCAGCATATCGACCATTTACCTTAAAGAGGCGGGTTATGCGCTGCAGGTGCCTGATGACGATGTTCCTGGCGATTCTCGCCGCGGGAGCGGCCCCGGCCGGAGAGCCGGTGCCCGTCGAGCCCCCCGAGCCCAAGTGGCGGGTCGAGATCCGCCGGAAGCTGGAGAAGAAGGTCAACTTCGAGTTCGTCCAGGCCCCGCTCAGCGAGGCCGTCAACTTCCTGCAGCAGACCAGCGACGTGAACATGGTCATCGACCCGGCGGTCAAGGCCCGGGGGGAGCGCCCCATCACCCTGAGAATGACCCAAGCCTCGCTCAAGCAGGCGCTGGACTGGATACTCAAGCTGGCCGGCCTGGATTACGAGCTGCGCGCCGGGGCGGTCTTCATCACCACGCCCGGCCGATTGAAGCCGGACAACGTCATGTGGGTCCACGACGTCAGCGACCTGCTGGCCGTGGTGCGCGACTGCCCCGCTCCCCACCTCGGCCTGGCCGGGCGAAGCCGCGAGCGGGAGGCGGACGTTCCGTATCGCTTTGATGCGGCCGCGCTCGTGAACATGATCACGAACGGGGTCAGACCCGCCAGCTGGGCGCCGGCCAAAGGGACGGCGATACAGGAGCGCAGGGGCCGACTGGTCGTTCAACAGGGTCGGGAGGCCCACCGCGAGATTGCGGCACTGCTGGCCGGGCTGCGGGCCGAGCGAAGCGGCACGCTGGAAGTCACCGCGCGATTCTACGCGGTGGCGCCGGACAAGCTGGCTGAAGCCGGCAAGGCCGGGCGGCTGCTGGCCGAGGTCTCGGCCTCCGGGCGCAGCGGACAGCGGGTGCACGCGATGCGCGGCCGGAGCTGGCCGGCGCCGGCCGGGAAACGCGCCGCGGTCTTCACCGGGGCGCTGCTGGACGTCCGCCCGGTGGTCGCCGCCGACGGGCGCAGCGTGCTGCTGCACGCGGATGTCTCGCTGCGGCTCCCGGAGGGCCCCAAGGGGGATCCGGCGCAGAAGGTGCGGGTCTACGCCGCGCCGGCCAGCGTCCGGGTGAAGCTGGGCGGGACGGCCGGCTTCGCGCTGGGCGGGCTGCCCGCCAAGAAGGGGGGGAGCGAACTGGTGGTCGCGGTCCTCGGCGCGCGGGCGCGGCCCGGGGCCGCACTCGCTTCGGTGAAGAGGCTGGCCGTCGAGGCGGCCTGGAAGGTCAATATCCGCAAGGCGCTGCAGAAGAAGGTCAACCTGGAATTCACCGATCAGCCGCTGGAAGAGTGCGTTAACTACATCCGGGGGCTGACGGATGTCAGCGTGATCACCGACACCAAGGCTTTCGCTGCCGGCGGCGTGGATCCGAAGATGCCGATTACCTTGAGGCTCACCAAGGTGGAGCTGGGCACGGCCTTGAGATGGGTCCTGCGCATGGCCAAGCTGGACTACAGGCTGAAGAAGGGGGCGGTCTTCATCTCCCGGGCCAATCTGCCGGGCGGCGACCTGGTCCTGAGGACCTACGACGTCCAGGAGCTGACCACGCGGCCCGACCGCTTCACCGCGCCGAAGGTCGATGCGAAGGGTAGCTTCAACAGTTTTCCGGCCAAGAAGAAGGTCCGGACGCCGCCGCCCGTCAACCTTTACGCGATCAGTTCGCTGCAGGACTTGGTCAAGACGGTGATCCGCCCGACCAGCTGGGGCGCCGGCGGGGCCTCCGTTGAGCAGCGGGGCGGGCGGCTGGTGGTCATGCACAGCCCCGAGGTCCACGACGAGATCGCAGCGCTTATTGGCAGGCTCCGGGCCAGCCTCCTGCGGGAGGTGCGCGTGGACGTGGCCCTCTACGAGCTGCCGGCCGGCGCCAAGGCCGGCGATGTGGCGGCGGTCAAGAAGTCCGGCCGGCTGCTTTCACGCCTGGGGACGGTGGGCTTGAACGGCCAAGCGCTCTACGCCGCGGGCGGGGCGGCCTGGCCGGCGCCCAAGGGCCAGCCCGGCCGGTTCGCCGGCGGGCTGGTCGAGATCCTGCCGACCCTCAGCCCGGACCGCCGCTATGTCGCGCTCGACGCGCGCCTGCTCTGGGTGGAGCCGGACCGTTCTTCGGCGCGCCTGGAGGGCACTCTGTCGCTGGAGCTCGGCAAGCCGGCGCTGGTCCGGCTGGGGACCGCGGACGGCAGGAGCATCGTCGCCGTGGTCCGGCCCTCGGTGAAGGCCTGGGCCGCCCCGCGGACCCCCAGGCTGCGCCGGCCTGACGGGGATCCGCCCCTGATGGACCCGCCCGCGGCCAGGAAGAGGCCCGCGCCGCGCCCCACCAGGGCGGAGTTCCTCAAGAGGAAGATCCGGGCGATGCTGGACCGGGCCAAGTTCGACTACAAGCGCAAGAAGTACGAGGAAGCCGACGCCATCGTCCAACAAGTGTTGAGACTCGACCCCAAGAACGCCGCCGCGCGGAAGCTGCTGAAGGCGGATTTCCTGGTCCTGGGGCGGATGGTGGTTGCGG
>CAZONU010000466.1:0-3522 GCA_964581145.1 uncultured Planctomycetia bacterium | reverse complement strand
GTGCAGGACCGTGCGGTGCTCGTGGCTGATGCGGTAGTAGTGGTGGAGCAGCTCGATGCACTTGTCCCAGAACTTCGGCCCGCGCGCCGCCCGGCCGAAGGCCTTGGGGTACATTGCTCGCAGCCCGCGCGCCCCGTAGGAGTTGTTGTCCATGACCACGCAGGGCTCGTCGGGAAGGACCGCCTCCAGCACCTCGACGCGCAGCTTGAGGACGACCTTCTCCGTGCCGGCCGCCAGCTTGACGCCGCCGCGCCTGGCGCCGGGTTTCGCGTCCGGCGGCACGAAGACGTCCACCCAGAACTCCTGGACGGTTTGGCCTTCTATTCTGTTGTCGGGATCCGGGAGCCGGTATTTCCCGCTCCGCCGGACCGGCACCAGCGCGTCCGGCCAGCAGGCCGCCGGCTGACCTTCCTCGCGGTGCATGTGGTGGTACCAGGCCTTGAAGAGATCCAGCTCCAGCCCGCCGCCCATCGAGGCGCTCAGCCGGTACTCGCCCTCGCCGCGGACCAGCACCCGAAGCGAGGCGTAGCCGTTCCGGGCCGCGCGCAGCAGGATCGCGCCGCCTTCCTCCCGGAGGCCGCTCCCCGCCTGGGAAACGTCCCCCGGCTTGGCGTTCCCCCAGGGATCGTGCGCAAGCCATTCATCCGCCGCGGTCAACGTGAACTTCGCTTCGCCCATGATCAATCCCCCCGACCGGAAGCCTAGCAATTCCCGCGCGTCCTGCAAGGTCGGTTTCCCCGTTCGGCGCCTCCGGGAGAGTGGCGGGAATATCCGGACTCTAGAATCGAAGCGGCGAACCCTTTTGTGCCTTGCAATCGGCAGGCGATGTGCTAAGTCCCCTGGAGAAGGAACCCGAAAGCGGGCCCGGAACTCTGGGGGTTTTTCATTTCCAGCCTGAACCATCGCTGCGGACCGGTCGGACTGGGGGGCGTGCCCGGCGCCGCGATCACCGCCTATTACGCCCTGCAGCACCGCGGCCGGGAAAGCGCCAGCGAGGTCGTGGAGTTCAGCGACGCCGGCGAGTACCCCTGCCGGGCCGACGACCAGGATATGGACAAACACGCCATGGAGAGGCGCTCCTGACATGTGTGGAATTACCGGTTGCGTCGGCGGCTCCGGCGCAATCGGCCTGGTTCTCTCCGGCCTGGAGACCCTGGAGTACCGCGGCTACGACTCGGCGGGGCTGGCCGCCTTCGAGAGCGGCGAGCTCCGCATCACCCGCGTGCGCGGGCGCGTCGCGGAACTGCGCGCGGCGGTCGGTGACGGATTCGCCTCAGCGACGACAGCCATCGGCCACACCCGCTGGGCCACGCACGGCGCGCCCAGCGAGGCCAACGCCCACCCGCACGCGGACTCGCCCGGCCGCGCCGCGGTGGTCCACAACGGGATCATCGAGAATCACCGGGCGCTGCGCCGCGAGCTGGAAGCCGGCGGCGTTGCTTTCCGCTCGGACACCGACTCGGAGGTTCTGGCCCACCTGGTCCGCAGGCACCTCGACGCGGGATGCGACCTGCCCGCCGCGGTGAGAGGAGCGATGGAGGAGGCCCAGGGCACGCTGGCCATCGCGGTCGTCAGCGCGGACCATCCGGGGACCATCGTCGCCGCCCGGCGGGGGAGCCCGCTGGCCGTGGGCCTGGCCGAGGGCCGCAACCTGGTGGCCAGCGACGCGCTGGCGCTCGCCGCTCACACCAAGCGCGTCGTTTACCTCGAAGACGACGATCTGGCGGTCCTGACCCCCGATGACGTGAGAATCCTCGACCGGGCGGGCCAGGAAGTTCGGCGGAAGACAACAGAGATCACCTGGGATGCCGTAGCCATCGGCAAGGAAGGCTACGAGCACTTCATGCTCAAGGAGATTCACGAGCAGCCCCGGGCCATCGAGGACACCCTCCGGGGCCGGCTTACCGGCTCGGCCGTGGAGATCGGGGACGAGCTGCCCGCGGAGCTTCTCGCCAGCGTCTCGCGGGTGGTCATCGTAGCCATGGGCACCAGCTGGCACGCGGGGCTGGTCGGCCGCAACATGATCGAGCGCCTGGCGCGCATCCCCGTGCAGGTGGACTACGCCGCCGACTTCCGCTACCGGGACCCGATCGTCGACGAAAACACGTTGGTCCTGGCTATATCCCAGTCCGGCGAGACCGCGGACACCCTGGAGGCCGTCCGCCTGGCCGCGCGGGCGGGCGTGCGCACCGCGGCCGTAGTCAACGTCGTTGACTCCTCGATGAGCCGGGAGGTCGCCGGGGTGCTCTACACCCGCGCCGGACCGGAGATCGGCGTGGCCAGCACCAAGGCGTTCACCTCGCAGCTGGCCGCGCTGTACATGATCGCCCTCAAGCTGGGGCGGGAGCACGGGACTCTCTCGAAAAAGGAGGCCGCCCGGCGTATCGGGAACCTGCGCGCGGTGCCCGGCGAGGCCCGCAAGGTCCTCAAGCAAGCAGATCGGGTGGCCGAGATCGCCGGGAAGTACGCCGGGGCCAGGGACTGCCTCTTTCTGGGCCGGGGCTCGGGCTTCCCGCTGGCGCTGGAGGGTGCGCTTAAACTCAAAGAGATTGCCTACGTCCACGCCGAGGGCTATCACGCGGCGGAGATGAAGCACGGGCCCATCGCCCTCATCGACGAGAACATGCCCGTGGTGGTCCTGGCCCTGCACGGCCGCCGCTACGAGAAGATCATGAGCAACATCGAGGAGGTGAAAAGCCGCGGCGGCAAGGTGATCGCCATAGCCTCCCTGGGCGATGACGAAATCGCCGACCACGTGGACGACGTGATCCATATCCCCGATGAGATCGGGATCATGAACGCGATAACCGCGGCCATTCCTTTGCAGCTCTTCGCGTACTACGCGGCCGTCGAGCGCGGCTGCGACGTGGACAAGCCCCGCAACCTGGCCAAGAGCGTGACGGTGGAGTAGGCGTGGCCAGTCAAACCGCAGAGCCCGCAGAGAAGAGCGAAAGCGCCCCGCAGAAAGGCGGTTCCGGCCGGCGGCTCTTCGCCTGGACGCTGGCGACGCTGGCGGTCCTGTGCCTGCTCGCCGCCGGCGGGTGGTTCGGCTGCCGGTGGTGGATCAGGTCCGGGGTGGCCGCGCTGGCCAGTTCCGGCAGTACGGTGCCGCTGGGTTCCTCGGATACTCTGGCCGGAGCGGCGAATGAGAGGATGCCTCACCTGGACAATCTGCCCGATTGGATCGTGTATCCGACGCTGATTGAAACCGTGAAGGACGGCTCCGCCGCAGAGCAGGACGTGGCCCTGGGCCTCATTGAGATCCGTGCCTTCGGCGGGATGCGCAGGGTGGCCGCAAAGGGTTACCGGGCCGTCTATTCAGGCAAGCCGGTGCCCGGCGCCGAGCGCTGGATATCCGGGCTGCCGCGCGCGTTCCTGGAAGATCTCTACATTGCAGGGGGGCCGTCACGCATGCCGCCCATGTCAGCAAGTGTTTACCAAGGGCCTCCGATTCGTGGCTCCTCGCTCATCCGCGTCCTGGAACCGGACGACCCTCGATGGAAACGCCGCGTGTCCCTCCAG
>CAZONU010000465.1:2910-3615 GCA_964581145.1 uncultured Planctomycetia bacterium | reverse complement strand
CCTCGTGCCAGACCGGGCGGTAGGTGCGCCAGGAGCCGGTGTTGTAGACCTCGCTGGTGCCGGGGTCGACCAGCCCTCCGTCCATCACGTCCTTCCAGCCCTTGACCTTTTTCTCTTCAGCCATTGGTAGCCTCGCTTTTCCGGGCCGCTCAGGCGGCCGCGACCTCTTCGTAGGCGCGCTTAAGCGCCCGGATGTTGCCCTCGACGACCTTATCGCCGAACTTCGCGCCGAACTTCTTCTTGATGCCCTTGGCGAAGGCCTGGACGGGCAGGAGCCCGGTGACCTTCATCAGCGCGCCGATCATGGGGGTGTTGGGGATGGGCCGGCCGATCTCGTCGATGGCGATCTTGGTGGCGTCGACGACGTGCAGCTGCTGGCCCTTCTTGAGCTTGAGCTTCTTCTTGATCTCCTCGGCGGAGAGGGCCGTGTTGATGACCAGCGGGCCGCCCTCCTCCAGCAGGTCGCAGACGTCGACCACCTCCAGGAGGGTGTCGTCGAAGACCGCCACGGCGCTGGCGCTCTCCAGCGAGCTATGCACCCGGATGGGCGCATCCGAGATGCGCGTGTAGCCGCGGATGGGCGCGCCCATGCGCTCGGGGCCGTACTCCGGGAAGCCCTGGCTGTACTTGCCCTCGTGGAGGGCGATTTCCGCCACCATGATGGCGGCGGTCTTAGCGCCCTGGCCGCCGCGGCCGTGCCAGCAG
>CAZONU010000465.1:0-2900 GCA_964581145.1 uncultured Planctomycetia bacterium | reverse complement strand
AGCAGATGCCGTAGATCTTCTCCGCCATGGGGAATGACCTCCGAACCGCGCCTGCAGGCTTTCGAGGCCGGAGTTCCGGCGCGGAAGAACCCCGACGAGTGCAATTTATATGGAGCAGATAGCGGTGTCAAGGACAGGGCCGGGCACGCGCGTTGAACCCGCCGACGGCTCGGTCCGCAGCGGAGGGCGGCCAGATGTCCGCAGCCTACCTGGAATAGAGCAGCCGCAGGGCGGGGATGCTCACCGGCCGGTAGCGCAGGAAGTCGCCCAGCATCCGCTTGGCTTCTTGCACGTCGCCGGGTTTGTCGCGGGCCATCAGCGCGGCCGAGAGCGCCAGCGTCGCGCCGGGGCCGCCGGGGTTCAGGCGCCAGGCGCGGCGGTAGTGGGGCAGGGCCTTCTCCAGGCGCTCCGCGTCTGAGCCGGCGGCGGCGCGCTCCTCGATGGCGCCCAGGGCCTGCTCGGCCGGGGCGGAGAGCTCCGCGGGGGCGCCGGTCAGGCCGTTCAGGCACTTCCTGGCCGCGGCGTAGTCCTTCTGGTTCAGGAGCACCAGCCCGCGGGCCAGCCGCGCGCGCCCGGGGGACGCCTTCCTGGCGCTCTCCCGCTTGGCCAGCGCGGCGCGCAGGCTGCCCGCCTGGGCCAGCCCGGTGGCCAGCTCCAGGTCGGTGAGCGCCCCCGCCTCGCCGGGGAGCTTCCCCTTCTTGGGGACCAGCGCCAGCCACCAGCGGTCCAGCCGCGACCACAGCAGGTCGAAGAGCTCGTAAGGCACCCGCATGGTATGGGTCACGCCGTGGTCGCGAAGCAGAACGCACTTTGCCTCCTGGTCGTAGCCGACGACCAGGCGAGGACGGCCGGCGCTGAGACGCTCCTCGGAGCGCAGGCCGGCCAGCACCCCCGGCGGCATCTGGACCAGCACCGGCAGGCCCTTGGCGACCTTGGTGCGGAGGTCGTCAAGCGAGCCCGATCCGACGGCGAAGTCGATGCGCTTCTCGGCCAGCAGCGGCAGGGCCAGGCGCAGGTCGCGGCCCGCGCCCCGCACAGCCAGCTCCCGGGCCAGTTCCCCGGGGTCCCGGGTGTGTCCGCCCTTGACGGCCATCGCGGTCAGCAGGCCCGGACCCGCCCCGACCGGCGGCCCCGCCCCGACGAGCAGCTCGGCCCTGGGGGGCAGCCCCTTTCGGGAGTAGTCCTTCCGGCGCGTGGCGGACAGGGCCGAAGCCAGCGGCTTGACGTAGGGATCGTCCGGGAAGAGCTCCAGATAGTCGGCCAGCATCTTCGCGGCCGCGCCGGGGCCTTCGGCGGAGGCGATGGCGTAGACGGCCCCGGCCCGGTAGATGGCCTCGCAGGGCGCCGCCCGCACCGCCGCGCGGGCCGAAGCCGCGGCCTCCTTGGACTTCCCGGCATGTAGGGCCAGGATCGCCTTGCGGTAGTGGCCGAAGGCCACCGTGGGCTGCTCGGTTTCGAGCTCCTGGCCGCGCCGCTTGACGATCCGGGCCCGGGCCCGGCCGCGGCGGCCGGCGGCGGCCAGCTCCTTCAGCGCCGCGGAGGCCCGGCCCGTCTTGAGCAGGGTCTCGGCGGCGACCAGGCGGGGGCGGGGGTCCTTGGGCGCCAGCTCCGCGGCGGCGGCGGACCACTCCAGCGCCTCGGGAAGCCGGCGGCCCGCGAGGCAGATGCGGGCCAGCGCCAGGCGCGCCTCCAGCGACTTGGGGTCCAGCCGCGCGGCGCGGAGCAGGGTGATGTAGGCGCCGGCCTCCGCGCCGCGGGCGCGCAGGCGAACGGCCTCTGCCGCCAGGCCGGCGCACTTCCGGGGGTCGAGCTCGCTGGCCGCGCGCCTGGGCCGCCGGGCCGCGCCCAGGGGGAACTGCTTGGCGATCCAGGCCAGGGCCGGCGCGGCGGCGCGCAGGTCGAAGGGGCCCTCGGCCCGCTGCAGACCGGCCACGGCGATCTTCAGATCGGGGTTGGCCTTCCGGTACTTGTCGGCCTGCTTGCGGATGCGCCCGCCGCCGGCGAGGAACAGGAAGCGCGGCAGGTGCGGGGCCAAGTCCTTGTTGGCGCGCATCCCGCCGGGCACCGACCCGACCACCACCAGCGCGCGGGCCAGGCGGGGATAGCGGAAGGCCGTGTTGGAGGCCCCGAAGCCGCCGGCCAGGTGCCCGACGACGGCCACCCGGGCGGGGTCCGCCGCGGCGGCCTGGACCGCGGCGCGAACCGCGGCCACGGGCACGATGTCCGGGTAGCCGGAAGACACGTCCGGCTTGCCGGGCACCGGGACGGCGATCACCAGGCCGTGGCGGTCGGCCGCGCGCTTCCAGGGATCGAGCCAGGAGCCCCGCCGCTTCTGGTAGCCGGGCAGGAAGACCACCAGCGGCCAGAGTTTGCCCGGGTCGTGCCCGGCGGGGAGGTACACCGCCGCGTGGCCGAGCGGCAGGCGCAGGGTGATGGTCCTGCCGGCCCTGGGCTTGGGCTTCTCGGGCTCGGGGCGCGGGCCGATGGGCGCGCCGGCCAGCGCCGGGCCGGACGCGGCCAGAAGCATCAGGACGGCGAGCGCTGTCCGGCGCAAGGCGGGGCCTCCAGGGGACCGGTGACAGTCGTTATTCTAGTAGCGCGGGGCCGCGGGGCAAGGACGCCCAAACGTGACGGCGAAGGCGGCGAAGGCGGGCGATGCCGGCGCGCGAACGCGGAGCCCAGCAGGCCGTTGAAAAATGGAGCAGTCGTGATTGGAGTCAGAATGGTTCAGATTCGAGGAGGGGTTCCGAAGTCGATGCCCGAGCATCGCCTTCGGGTTCCCGACGAAGAAGACGGGCGGTTATGGCCCAACCCGAAGCTCGGCAGGCGGTCCCGTCGCGCTGCCTCGTTCTCGGGCCTTCGCACGATGCCAGAGGCATCGCGCTCACCCTCGGGCCTCG
>CAZONU010000464.1:0-3618 GCA_964581145.1 uncultured Planctomycetia bacterium | reverse complement strand
TCAACAACTTCCTGGACAAGGTCACCGTGAAGAAGGACGACGGCACCGTGCAGGCCCTCTACCGGCCCCAGGAGCGGGTCTCCTCGGGCTTCGAAAGCGACACCCGCTGCTGCACGGCCATCGCCATGCTCTCCCGCCAGTTCCTGGGCGCCAAGCGCGACAACCCGCTGGTGGACGGCTCGGCCAACTGGCTGGCCGCCAACGTCCCCGAATGGAGCGACCGCAACGTGCGGGTAACCCACTTCTACTACTGGTACTACGGCACCCTGGCCATGTTCCAGGTGGGCGGGGAGCGCTGGAAGAAGTGGAACGGGGCCATGCAGAGGATCCTCCTCGAGAAGCAGCGCAAGGGCGGGGACGAGGACGGCTCCTGGGATCCCAAGTGCTACTACGGCAGCAGGTTCGGCGGACGGGTCTACAACACCGCCCTGGGCGCCCTGACCCTGGAGGTCTACTACCGCTACCTGCCGCTCTACGCCAAGTAGACGCCCGACCTGCGACTTCCACGCCAGCCGCCAGCGGCCGATTTCAGGCCGCTGGCGGTTAACTTTGGGCCCGCTTGGCGGTTACTAACCAACGTGACTACCGGGTTTGAGACGACAGGGGGGCCGCGCCGGCTCTTCGGCCCGACGGTGGGCCTCAGCCTGCTGCTGGCCGGCGTGCTGGCCGCGGTCGCCTTCGGGCTGCGCCGCGGGCGGACCCGGTCGGCGGCCGGCCTGGAGGTCGTCAGCAGCCCTCCGGGCTGCGGCGTGCGCCTGGACGGCCGCTACGTGGGCATCGCGCCGCTGAGCATCGAGAATATCCCGCCGGGCGAGCACTTCGTCGAAGTCAGCCGCCAGGGCTATCGCGCCGAGACCGTCCGGGTGGAGGTCGCCGGCGGGAGGCCGGCCGGTCCCCTGCGGGTGGTGCTCGAGCCCCTGGCGCTCGGCCGGCTGGAGGTCCACAGCGAGCCCCCCGGGGCCACCGTGGCCCTCGACGGCGAGAACCGCGGCAACGCCCCGCTGACCCTGGAGGGCATCAGCCCCGGGCTGCACCGCCTGGTGCTGCGCCGCGCGCGGTACGAACCCTGGAGCAAGACCGTCGAGGTCCGGGCCGACGGGACCACGCCGGTGTCCGCCCGGCTGGAGGACAGCTTCCTCAAGTTCCTCAAGGGCGCGGTGGCCGCCGAGCCGCGGAACATGACCCACCGCTCGGAGCTTTTTCACTACATGATGAGCCGCAAGGAGTGGCGGAAGGCCGCGGACAGCTTCTTCGAGGCCCTCTCGCTGATGGCCCGCCAGGGCGTTCCCGACGCGGGCAAGGGCGGGCTGTGGTACTGGTTCAGCCGGGACGCCGCGGGGCTCAGGGCCGACGCGAAGGGCGAGTTCGGGACCGCCTTCGGCGACCGCCTGGCCGAGCTGGCCTCCGAGGACGCCGGCGCCGCCGTCAAGGTCCTGAAATACCTGGGGGCCCGGACCCGGACGCGCAGCCGCTGGCTGCGCAATCCCGAACTGCTGCGCAAGGTCTACTTCACGGCCGCGGCGCGGGCCGCCGCCCACCGGCCGGTGGTGGAGGCCGCCCTGGAGCTGGCCGCCGACTTCCGCTCGAGCGCGGCGGTGGAGAAGCTGCTGGCCGCGTCTGCCAAGGCCCGGCCCGGCGACGGTGAGCACGCCGGCTGGCTGGCGGTCAAGATCCTCAACCTGATAAAGTCCCGGGGGATCGGCGGGTCGTTCCGCGGCGAGGCCCTGGAGGCGGCGTCCGATGCCGTGGAGAAGGCCCTCGCCGAGGAGCGCAAGGATGCGGTGCTGGAGGCCCGGCTCCGGCGGATGCTGGCCAAGATTCGGGCGCTCCAGGAGAAGCCCGGCAAGGCCCTCGCCGAGCTGGACAAGGCCATTGCCGGGCTGAAGGCCGCCGGCGGCAAAGAGGCCGCGCGCCTTGAGACCTGGCGCCTGGAGCGCGCCCTGCTGCTCGCCCGGCTGGGGCGCATTGAGGAGGCCCGGCGGCTCCTCAAGGAGCTCGCCGCCGGCGCCGCCGAAGCCGGGCTCCGCGGGAAGGCCGCCGCGGAGCTCAAGAAGCTGCCCGCGCCGAAAAGCGACGGCTGACTCGCCGTTTGACCTTCCGCCCTTCCAGCGGTTAATATACTCTCGTGGATTCTCCCAGAGACACTCAGCAGCGGCCGGCCCGCCTTCACCGCGCGGCCGTCGGCCTCAGCCTGCTGGCCGCCCTCGGGCTGGCCGCCGCCGGCGCCTTCATGGCGCTGGGCCGCTCGCGGGCCCTCGGCCGGCTGGAGGTGAAGAGCTCCCCGCCGGGCGGCGAGGTGCGCCTCGACGGGAGGTTCGCGGGGACCACGCCGCTGACCGTTTCCAGCGTCGCCCCCGGCGAGCACTTCGTGGAAGTGGGCCGCGCGGGCTATCACACCCGGGTGCTCCGCGTGGAGCTGGCCGCCGGCGGCAGCGAGCCGGTCAGCGTTGAGCTCCGGCCGCTGAGCTACGGCGCTCTCCAGATCGGAAGCCAGCCCAGCGGCGCCACCGTGGAGCTCGACGGCGAGAGCCGGGGCAACACCCCGCTGAAGATCGAGGGGTTGCGCCCCGGCGCCCACCGGCTGGTCCTGCGCCGGGCCCGCCACGATGCCTGGGCCCGCACCCTGCGGGTCGAAGCCGGCCGCACCGCCAAGGTGTCCGCTCAACTTCGCGACTCTCTTTACAGGTTCCTGTCCGATGCCATAGCCGCCCGGCCCGAGGACGTGAGTACCCGCGCCGACATGGTCCACTACCTCAGGACCCAGGGCAAGCTCGACCTCATGGAGCAGCACGCCGCCGAGGGGATCATGCTGATAGTCGGGGGCAAGGCCAAGGGCGACACCAAGTACCTGTGGCTGATGCTCTACCGGGAGTCCGCCCGGCTCGGCTCCGGGAGGCGCGCGCGCTTTCTCCGGTCGCTGGCCGAGCGGGTGGTGGCTGCCTGCGGCCCGGACGAGGGGCTCAAGCTCAAGCTGATCACCGGGATGATCAAGTCGACGAGGTACTCCAGCCACCGGCTTAACCAGAGTATTGCCCGCAACTTCGTCTACGCGACCGCGGCGCAGGCCGCCGACCAGCGCGCGGTGGTGGAGCAGGCCCTGGATTTCGCCGCCGGGCGCGGGGACTCCGAGCAGGTCAAGGGGCTCCTGGATGCGGCCGCGAAAGCCCGCCCCGGCGACGGCGCCCATGTCGGGCCGCTGGCCGTCAGGGTTCTGAACCACGTCAAGGCCGGCCGGGTCTCCGGCTCGCGGGCGAGCGTACTGGCCTCCGCCGCCGGGGTCGTCGAGACGGCCCTGAAGGCCGGGCGGAAGGACCGCGTCCTCGGAGCTCGGCTGCGCCGGCTGCTGGGCCGCCTGCGCCTGGCCCAGGACAGGAAGAAGTCAGCCCTCGCCGAGCTGGAGAAGGCCGTTGCCGGTCTCAAGGGCGCCGGGAAAGCCGAGGCCGGGCGCCGGGCGGCGTGGCGGCTGGAGCAGGCCGAACTGCTCCTGGAGCTGGAGCGGAGGGTTGAAGCGGCGCGCATCCTCAAGGAGCTCGCGGCGGGCGCCCCCGACCCCGAGGTCCGCAAGAAGGCCGCCGCCCGGCTCGGGAAGCTGTCCCCCGCCCCGAAGCCGGAGACGGG
>CAZONU010000463.1:0-3622 GCA_964581145.1 uncultured Planctomycetia bacterium | reverse complement strand
CTTGGCGTAGTGGGTCCACACCGCGCCGTGGACCTGAACGTGCCGGGTCATCGGCGGCAGCAGCAGGGGCCGTGTCCTGGCCCGCCACCTGCCCGCCTCGTCCCGCGCCGCCAGGTCGCTGTGGGCGTGCTTGGGGAGGTAGGGAAGGTACACGTCGGCGCTGTGGAACTTGGCCTTGTGCCAGGCCGTCAGCCTCACCGAGTCGATGAAGTGATCCGAGTCGCACTGGAACCATCCCAGGTGGTGTTCGTGCTCCCCCTGCCCCGGCGTGCCGCGCCCGGCTTGTTCCCTCATGACCCCCTCGTGCCACGGTTTGTCGGGGGAGATCCGGATGATTTCCCCGCGGCAGACGGGCGGGGGGCTCGGAAGCCGACAGACAACCCGGTTGAGGAAGCTTCGCACCTGCCGGCGCGTCTCCTCGGGGATGGACGAGTCGCCCCAGGCCCGGTAGAGGTGCTCGCCCGCCGCGGCCGGGTGATAGGCCGGGAAGGGCCAGGCGTCGCTCTTCTTGACCTGCATCCCGTAGCGCCGGAGGTAGTGCAGCTGGCGGTTGCCGCCCCAGCCGGCGGGCACCGGCAGCTGGCGCCGCCAGCGCAGCACGGTGGGCCGGGTGAGGGGCGGCGCCGGCCGGTTGTGGGTCGCGTCTCCGCCCATCAGGCTCCGGGCCGCCGGCCCTTCTCCAGCCACGAGTTGCCCCGCACCCCGCCCTCCGGCCGCCAGGCGCTTCTCGATCTCGTCGACCAGGCGCAGCGGCTTGCCGCCCGCGCTGATCTCGGCCAGGGCCGATTCCCTCCGGAGCTTGGCCAGGATCGCGCGGGCCTCGGCGGCCAGGCCGGCTTCGGCGGCCGCCAGCCCGGCGCGGCCCAGCACCTTGATGCGGGGGTAGTCTCCCTGGGGGTACTCGCGCAGCAGCCGTCGCCAGGCCTCGACGGCCCCGGCGGCGTCGCCGCGCGCGTAGCGGGCCTCGCCCAGGTAGAGCAGCGCCCGCGCGGAGAACTCGCACCCGGCGAAGTCGCGGGCTATCCCGGCCAGCTCCTGCGGGTCGGCGCCGCGCGCGCAGGCCGCCCGGAGTCGGCGCTTGAACGGGCCGCCCTTGAGCAGCCGCCAGAGCTCGCGGCCCTCCTTGGGGACTCCCGCCATCTCGCGCCGGACCACGGCGGCCACCGAGAGGTAGAGCTCGCGGTCGCGGCCGCCGGCCCGGGTGAGCCGGCCGCCGTAGAGGCGCATGCACTTCAGGTACTTCTCCAGGCACAGCTTCCACTTGCGGTTGGCGGCGTAGCGGGCGGCCAGGCGCAGCAGGCGGTCGGCGTCCTCCTCCTCGTCCAGGTAGACGTCGAAGGAGTCCTCGATTTCCTCGGCGGGCTTCTTCTTTCCTGCTTCGGCGGGCTCGCCGGCGCGCGCGACCGCGGCCGACAGCGTCCAGGCCGCCGCCGCGACCAGCGGCAGGGACCAGGAGAGCGGCCGCCGGTCGAGCAGTTTCATGGCTCTCCTCCCGCGCTACTTGGCCAGCAGGTCGAAGGCCTTGGGGTCGGCGATCCTCTTGGGCGGGCTGAGCTTCCCGCCGGAGTCCATGGTCACCTCGGTGCCGGCCTTGACCCGGGGCCCCTTGGCTCCCAGCTGGACGCTGCCTTCCAGCATTGCGACGCGAATGCCGCCCTCAGGGGTCAGCTCGATCATCCCCACTGCGGGGTTGTGATCCATGGGCAGCAGCACTGTCCAGCGACCTGCTTTCATGGGATAGCCCGGTCCGTCGCCCATGGTGGCTTTCAGGTGAAAGACCAGCTTGCCCTCGAGCAGCGTTGGCGGCCCCTCGGCAAAGCGCAGGCGGCCCGGCCCCCTCAGTACCAGACGCAGCCGGGGGTCCTTTGCTGCCGGGATTTCCACCTGCGCGGCCGAGCCGCGGTTGCAGCGCAGTTCCTGCCCGGCGTAGAGCTTGCGCCGCCCGCGGACGTAGACCGGGGCCCCGCCGTGGACCACCTCGACGCGCCCCGCGGTCTCGACGCACTCGGCGGCGGCCGGCCGGTCGTCGCCGGAAGGCTCGCGCTGCCCCAGGAGCCAGACGACCAGCGCCGCGGTCCCGCCCAGGAGCAGCGCCCCGGCCAGCAGGGCCAGCAGGGCCAGGGGGAGGGTTCTCTTGGCCCGAGCGCGGGTGCTGACCCTGCGCACCTTCTCCACCAGCTCCCGCCGGGTTTCCTCCGAGGCGCGGATGCCTTCCCAGTGCTTGATGACCCTGGAGAGCTGCCCGAAGATCGTGCTCTGCTCCGCGCAGTCCTTGCAGTCCTCCAGATGCTCGGCGATGGCGGTCATCTCCTCGACGGTAAGCTCCCGGTCGAGATAGGGGGAGAGCAGTTCCCTGACCTCTGCACAGTCCAATTCCCTAGTCCTCCGTCACTTCGAGGCGTCCAGGAACTTGAGGGCCTCGCGAAGATTCTCGCGGGCGCGCTTCACGCGCATCTTCACCGCGCTGACCGTCACGCCCAGTATCTCGGCGATCTCCTTGTAGGGCAGGTTCTGGCGCTCGACCAGGACCAGCGTGGTGCGCTGGTCGTCGGGCAGGGCGGCGATGGCCTCCTCGATGAGCTTGCCGGCCTCGCGGCGCTCCGCGGTGGTCAGCGGTCCCGGGTCGCCGGCGGCCATCTTCTCGACTATGCGGCTGGCGTCGGGGTCGTTGCCCACCGGGCCGTCCAGCGACACGGTCTTGCGCAGCTTGGCCTTCTTGGCCTCGTTGATGCACAGGTTGGAGGCCACCCGGTAGAGCCAGGTGGTGAACTTGGCCACCGGCCTGTAGCTCGCGGCGTTGCGGAACACCCGCAGGAAAATCTCCTGGGCGAGGTCCTGGGCCTGCTCGCGGTCGCGGCAGAAGGTGTAGGTGAAGGTGGTCACCGAGTGGAAGTGGCGGTCGAGCAGGACCTCGAAGGCGTCGGCGTGGCCGCGGGCCACGCGGGCCATCAGGGCCTCGTCGGTCTGGGTGCTGAGGATCTCGCTCTTGGGCGGAAGCTTCCGCGCGGCCACCGGCGCCCTCGCCTCCCCCTAGTCCTGCTTCCCGGACGCGGCGAGCTTGGCGGCGACGTAGGGCATCAGCCCCCCGGCGTCGATGAGCCTGCGCATGGCCTGCGGGCAGGGCGCGCCGGCGAGCTCCAGGCCCCCGGCCCGGAAGCGGCCGGCGGCGAGGTCCAGCTCCCCCTCCGCGCCGCTGGCGACCTCGGCGGCCCCCTTGCATTCCAGGATGGGCAGGCCCACGTTGACGGCGTTCCGGAAGAAGATGCTCGCAAAATGATAACTATTTATTCTGCCGAAATTCTCGGAATAGAAGACAGAACCGGGTCTATCGAAGTCGGAAAAGACGCTGATATAACAATCTTTAGCGCACATCCGTTTTCGGTATATACAAAATGTGAAAAGACGATAATTGAAGGAGAGATATATTTCGATATTGACAATGCAAAAACAACTGAAAAAATTCTGAAAGAATCAAAATCCATTGATTTAGGACTGGGAGGTGTACAATGAAAAAATTAATATTGATTACACTGTTGTTTTTTTCTATAACAAACGCTGACGCCGGTAATTTATATGTCATAAAAAATGCAAATATAATACCTGTTACATCTGCTACTATCAA
>CAZONU010000462.1:2591-3659 GCA_964581145.1 uncultured Planctomycetia bacterium | reverse complement strand
CGGTGGCGAGATCCAGCCCCCAGATGCGGTTGTCCACCTTGTGCCAAGGGCCCTCGTGGCAGAAGGTCATGATGTTCGGCAGCTTCGGCGAGGCGTTGAAATGCCCGAGCCAGTAGTTCTCCTCGTACACCCGCTGCGGCGCCCCGCCGCCCAGAGGAATTCTCCAGATCATCGAGTGCGGCCTGGCCGCATGGATCTCATTGAAGCCGATGTAGCCGTTGAGCAGGTCCACCTGGAAGCGGTCGGAGAGATCCTGCGAGAACCCCGTGACCACGTACTTGCCGTCGGCAGTGAAGTCGGCAAGGTTGCCCGTGTAGCCCTTGGGCCGCTCCATCAGGCGGCGACTCTTGAGCGTCGCCAGGTCCATCTCCGCCGCTGAAGTCTGCACCGGGTTGAGGATTTCGATGCCGGTATCGATCATGTCCTCCAGCAGGCGGTAGACCGAGCCGCAGGAGTGGTGGAATATCTTCGCGTCGGTGTGCGCCCGGATGGCCGCGTGATAGCGCTTCTGGCAGGGGACGATCATCTCGCGGTACATGTCCGGGGAGAAGAACGGCCCGTTCTGGGTGCCGAAGTCGTCGCCGAGCTGGACCATCTCCGCGTTGTTCCCCAGCGCCGAGTAGTAGTTGGCCGCGTACCTCTCCTGGAGCGAAGTGATCTTCTCGAAGAGCGCGGTGACGAACTCGGGGTTCATGGCCAGGTCCATCAGCACCCGGTCGAAGCCGCACAGCCAGCAGGACAGCTCGAAGACCCCGTTGATGTCCGGCTGGGCGCTGACCGCGAATCCCCGCGCGTGGATCTCCTCGGCGGCGGCACGGACCTCTTCGTAACGGCCCTCCGGGCCGGCGTCCGGCCAGTTGTAGCTCTCCAGCGCGGCGACGTCCGCGTCCTTGAGCGGGAAGCCGACGATCTGGTCGTCCTCGTTCTCGATGACCCGGGTGATGCCCCACTCGTCGGTCGTCGAGCCGTCCGGGTTGGTCCGCGCCCGGGCGCGCTCCGGCCTGGTCGGGGTCACCCGCCGGAAGTCGGCGCCGAAGCCATCATCAAGAACGCCATCGCGTCGCTGTG
>CAZONU010000462.1:0-2581 GCA_964581145.1 uncultured Planctomycetia bacterium | reverse complement strand
CCCGTAGGCGCTCTTATTGATGCCGCTCAGCCAGCCCCCGAAATCGACCGGCACCCGGTCAGGCTCGCGGTGCGCGAAGCACAGCCCGACCCGCTCCAGGGAGTTCAAGGCTGCGACTTCTCCGACTGCCGGACCAGCGAGCGGCGCGCCGCCAGGCGCTCGGAGATCTCCGCGCGCAGCTCCTCGGCCAGGTTCCCGGAGGCGGCCAGGTCGGTGAGCGCCTCGTAGAGGCCGGGCACGTCGTCGCTCAGGCCCTCGAAGAGCTCGCCGAGGATGCGCTCGCGGAGCTTGGCGGTGCGCGGCGTGGAGGTCTCGATTTCCCTGCGGCCCAGGATGCGGGCCAGGGCCCGGAGGATGTGCTCGCGGTCCTCCTCGGGAATGCGGCCCCGGGAGTCGCGCAGGCCCAGCAGGGCCAGCGCCGCCGACGCCGCCGGGGCGGCCAGCTCGCGGCCCCCCGAGTCGGCGGCCAGTACCTCGGAAATGGCCCTCATGGCCGGGGGGTCGACCAGCCGCAGGCCCAGCGCGCGGATGACCTCCAGCTTCTCCGCGGGGCGCGCCGAGGCGTGGCAGGCCAGCTCGCGCAGGCCCTCTATCATGGTGGTGGCCGCCGCCGGCCCCCAGATGCGCCGGCCGCTGACCAGGTCGCGCCAGCGGTTGATCAGCGCGGTCAGCACCCGGGAGCGCAGCCTCGCGTCCGCCGCGGGGGACAGCGCCACCCGGGCCAGGCTGCGCACCACCGCGGGCATGGCGGCCACGAAGTCGGAGGCCGCGCCGGAGAGCTCCAGGGTCCGCTCGGTGCCGGCGCGCAGCTCGGTCACCTCGCCGAGGCTCTCCGGCTCGGGAGCGGTCAGCTCCTTGAGCAGGCCCCCGGCGGCGGCCTCGGCCATCTCGCGCTTGGCGGCCCGGCCGGAGGCCACCCAGGAGAGCGCCTCCAGGCGCGCGGCGGGGCTCAGCTTCATGCCCGCGATGCGGTTCCAGGCGGTCTCCAGGGCCTCGGGCTCGTCCTCCAGGGCGGCGGTCAGCTTGCCGGCGGCCACCGCCAGGACGCCCGCGTCGGGGAACCTGGCACCCGGGATGGCCAGCAGCCGGCGGGCCGCCTCGCGCAGCTGGTCGCGCACGCCGGGGTCGGCGATTTCCCCGGCGGCGGCCAGCCGGCCCATCTCTCCGATGGCCCGGCAGGCCCGGACCCGGTCGGAGGCCGGCCAGCCGGGCTCCAGCCGCTCGAGCAGCGGCGCCAGGGCGGGCTGGCCCAGCCGCGCCAGGGTGGACTCGGCCAGCTCCACGTCCGCCTTGAACACCAGGTCCGAGAAGTTGTCCATGTAGGCGGCGGCCAGCTTGGCGCGCAGCTCCGCCGAGAGCCGCGGGTCGGCGGGCAGCAGGGTCTCGAAGACGCCCAGGCGCAGCTCCTTGCTGGCCCCCTGCAGGCAGCGCAGGAAGACCTCGCCGGCCGCCCCCACCGCCCCGTCGGAGACCCGGCGGTAGCGGCAGAGGTCGGCGAGCAGCCGCAGGAAGTAGCGCTGGGCGCCCGGCTTGGCGGCGGAGAAGTGCTCCAGTATGGCCCGCGCCGCCCCCTCGGCGGGCATCTGGAAGAGCTCCGCGCCCAGGGTCTGCCGGTCGGCGGCGTTCTGGTCGCCGGCCGCGAACTCGCCGGCGAGCATCGAGCAGGTCTTCGAGACTTCGCTCTCCCCGGCCGACTCCCGGGCCATGGCCGCCAGGTGGGTCAGGAGCAGCGTCCGGACCCGCGGCGCGCGGGTCTTCTCCAGCTCGGCGCGGAGCACCTCGGCCAGCTCCGCGCCGGCCGCCGAGCGCAGGGCCTCCAGCAGCCGGCCGGCGCCCGCGACGGTGGCCCGGTAGTCGCCGACCAGCAGCTCGACCAGGTGGCGGAGCACCTCGCCGAGCCTCTCGGGGAAGGCGGCCAGCACGCCGGCCGCCCCGGCCAGCGAGGAGAGCACGTGCCCGCGGATCCGCGCGGAGCCCTCGGAGGTCAGCGCCGCGGTCAGGGCCACCAGCGCGGAGACCAGCACCAGGTCGGCCTCCCCCGGCGCGGAGCTCCGCGCCGCCAGGGCTCCGCCCAGCCGGTCGATGGCCAGGCGCTTCTCGGCCTCGTCCCCGGCTTTCTCGTAGCGGCCCGCCTCATACAGCCTCTGGGCCGTCTTATGATGCTCTTCCCAGGTGTCTTTGCATCCTTTGTGCAGACTGCCCACGACCGCCACAGCCGCCCCAATGATGAGGAAAAGCCAGAACCGGGGCTTCCTCGGCTGCCTGCTTGCCGCCTGCAGTGGCTGAAAGGACTGAACGGGCGGGACATGGCGATCGGGCCATGCCCCGCCCTGTTGTTGCAGAGACATGTGGACTGCCTCGCCTGACGCCTAGTTGGTCGGCTTCTCGGGCAACTCGTCGCAGTAGATGATCGTGTCGTCGCCGGCGAGCGGGCCGGTCTCGACCTTCTTGTTGCCGCGCAGCCGCCACGAGAGCTCGTAGTCGTAGTCGTAGTCGCCCTCGACGTGGACGTACTCGATCTCCTGTTCCGGCGTCTCGTCGCGCGAGCGGATCGTGACCTTCTTCGAGAACGGCGTACCGA
>CAZONU010000461.1:0-3683 GCA_964581145.1 uncultured Planctomycetia bacterium | reverse complement strand
GGAGTCGCTGGCCAGGGCCGCGGAGCAGTACAGCAGCATTCGGAGCACCTTCGACCTCTCCCAGGGCGAGGAGGACTAATTGAGCAACGTCATCGGCATAGACCTCGGCGGGACCAACATCTTCGCCGCGCGGGTCGACGGGGACGGGCGCGTCCTGGCCCGCCAGAGCCGCCCCACCCCGGCCGACGAGGGCGCCGAGGCGGTGACCGCCGCGCTGGCCGCGCTGGCCGCTGCGCTCCGCGACGAGGAGAGCGCCGCCGTCGGGGTGGTTTCCCCCGGCATGATCGATGCCGGGCGCGGCGTTTTCGTCGGCGCGGCCTGCAACATCCCGGGCATGGAGAAGGTCCCCCTGGCCGGGCGCCTGGCCGAGGCCCTGGGCCTGCCGGCCTTCGCCGAGAACGACGGCAACGCCGCGGCCCTGGCCGAGAACTGGATCGGCGCGGCCAAGGGCGCCAAGATCTGCGTGATGCTTACCCTGGGCACCGGCATCGGCGGCGGGGTGGTGATGGGCGGCCGCATCTACCACGGGGCCGGCTACTGCTCCGGGGAGTTCGGGCACCTGAGCATCGACTACCGCGGCGGGAAGTGCCCCTGCGGGGGGACCGGTTGCGCCGAGCTCTACGCCTCGGCCGCCGCCCTGGCCCGGGGGGCCCAGAGCGCGGTGGCTTCCTCCGACGGGACCGGCATCGAGAAGCTCATCGAGCTCTCCCGCGGCGACGTCCGCAACCTGACCGCCAAGATGATCTGCGAGGCGGCCCGCGCCGGCGACGCCTTCTCCGGGAAGCTCCTCGACGAGTTCGCCAAGCCCCTGGCCGCCACGCTGGCCAGCGTGATCAACGCCTACAACCCGGACCGCATAGTTATCGGCGGGGGGCTCAGCCTCGCCTGGGACCTCCTGGGCCCGCGCGCCGAGAGGGAGCTGGCCGCCGGCCGCGCGCTGCCCGCGGCGCTGGCCGGCTGCAAGATCGTGCCCGCCGCGCTGGGCGACGACGCCGGGCTGATCGGCGCCGCCCGCGTGGCCTGGAACCAGCTCAAGTCCTCGGGAATTAGCAGGCGGCTGTAGCCGCAGCTTCCATGCGCGTCGACTACCTGATCGAAGCCGACCTGGGCCACATCCCCGCACTGGAGGTCGAGGTGCTGGTGGTCGGCTCGGGGGTGGCCGGATGCTCGGCGGCCACCGCCGCCGCGGGCGCTGGCGCCGGCACCGTGCTGGTCCTGGCCAAGCTGACCCCCGAGGAGACCAACACCCGTCACGCCCAGGGCGGGGTGGCCGTGGCGCTCGGCGGGGACGACAGCCCCCAGAAGCACCTGGCCGACACCCTGGCCGCCGGCGCGGGCCTCTGCGAGGAGCCGGCGGTGCGCAAGCTGGTCACCGAAGGCCCCGAGCGGATCCGCGAGTTGATCTCCTGGGGCGCCGAGTTCGACCGCGAGGACGGGGATCTGGCTCGCACCGCCGAGGGCGCCCACTCGGTGCGGCGCATTATCCACGCCGCCGGCGACGCCACCGGCAAGGAGGTCCAGCGGGTGCTCCTGGACCGGCTCGCCTCGCTGGAGGCGGTCTCGCTGCTTCACGACCACTTCGCCGTTGACCTGCTTCACGGGGGCGGCGAGGTCTTCGGCGCGCTGGCCATGAACGCCAGGACCGGCTCCTTTCTGCGCATCACCGCGGGCTCGGTGGTCCTGGCCACCGGCGGCCTGGGGCGGGTCTACCGCGAGACCACCAACCCCGAGGTGGCCACCGGCGACGGCGCGGCCATGGCCCTGCGCGCCGGGGCCGAGTTGGCCGACATGGAGTTCGTGCAGTTCCATCCCACTACGCTGTATCTGGCCGGCGCGCCGCGCTTCCTGATCAGCGAGGCGGTCCGCGGCGAGGGCGCGGTGCTGCTCGACGGCGGCGGCCGGCGCTTCATGCCCGATTACGACGAGCGCGCCGAGTTGGCCCCCCGCGACGTGGTCAGCCAGGCGATGGTCCGACAGATGCAGAATACCGGCGGCAACTGCGCGTATCTCGACCTCACCGGCATCGCCCCCGAGAAGATCGGCCGGCGCTTCCCGAGCATCTCGGAGATATGCTCGGACTTCGGCCTGGACATTCGCCGCCAGCCCATTCCCGTCCGGCCCAGCGCGCACTACGCGATGGGCGGGGTGCGGACCGGCCTCGACGGCCGCACCGGGGTGCGCCGCCTGCTGACCGCCGGGGAGTGCGCCTCGACCGGCGTGCACGGAGCCAACCGGCTGGCCAGTAACTCCCTGCTGGAGGGCTTGGTCTTCGGCCGCAGCGCGGGCCTGGCCGCCCGGGAGGAGGCTGCCGCGGGCGGGGGACGCAAGTTCCCCCACCGGCGCCTGCCCCGCGCCGGCGAGCTGCGCCACGTGCCCATCGACGTGGGCGACCTGGCCCGCAGCCTGAAGAGCCTGATGTGGCGCTCGGCGGGCATCTTCCGGCAGGGCGACGATTTGGAGATCGCCGAGCGGCACCTGGCCTTCTGGCGGCAGTACGCCTACCGCGCGGAGCGTCACTCGCCGGCGGCCCTGGAGCTCCAGAACATGCTGGCGGTGGCCGCGCTGATGGTCCGCTCGGCGCTGGCCCGCACCGAGAGCCGCGGCGCCCACCAGCGCCTGGATTTCCCCGCGACCGACGAGGCCGCCTGGCGGCGGCACACGGTGCTGACCCGCGAGGATATCTGACGGTGTTCTCCGGCGCCGCGCCGCTTGCTCTGCTGGCCGTCGCCCGGAAGCAGGGCGGCATCTCCTCCGGCGCTGCCCAGGTCGTCCTCTGGAGCATCGCCGGCGCCGGCGCTCTGGCCTGGCTCTGGGCGCTGCGCGGTTACTTCCGGGCCGCCGCACTGGGCGGCGCCGGCGGGGAGTCCATCTGGGTCAAGGTGGTCCCCGGGAGCCTCGCCGACGTTGCCGACGGGCTGACCCGCGCGCTGGCCTCGCCCAACTGGGGGTCGGCGCCGCTCCTGGTCAAGCGCGAGGGCGAGGACCTCCTGGTGGCGATGCCCTCCGGCGGGGCGCGGCTGCGCTCGATGCCCTGCTTCTCGCGCTGCGCGGTCGAGCTGCGCCCGGTGGGCGAGAGCCAGACCGAGGTGATCTCCCGGATGGACTTCAACGAGGCCCGCCGCCGCGCGCTCCTGGCCGCCAGGGTGCTTCTCGCCGCGGGGTTGGTCGTCCTGGTGGCCCTGCCGCTGGTGCTGCACTTCTTCGCGGCGTCCTCCGAGAACCCGGCGGTGCGCTTTCAGGTCGTGCAGGCGGTTCACGTCGGGCACCTGCTCTGGCCGCCGTGGCTGTGCTACGCGCTCTACAAGCGCAGCCGGCGGGCCACCGAGATGTTCCTGGACGCCGCCGCAGCCAACGCCGCGGTGCTGGCCGAGGCCTTCGCCGCCAGGCGGGCCAAGGACGCGGCCGGGGAGTAACGCCCCTCCTGTCGGCAGCCGGCCGGCGGCCGACACATGCTTTTGATACATAACCGCCGCAGGGCCCCGAACCCCCATATGTTGGGGGTCAGGCGGCCTTTGGAAGGGCCCAGCAGGGGTCGACCAACCGCCCCAGCATATTGTGTTTCGCACCGTGGAAAAGCACAGTTTGTAGAGCCTTCTCTTATGTAAGCCACGCGAGTACGCAGCTTATGCTCAACGCAAAGATTTGGCTCAAGCCCCGGACAGGGCCCGGACGATAGCCTATAC
>CAZONU010000460.1:0-3703 GCA_964581145.1 uncultured Planctomycetia bacterium | reverse complement strand
AGGGTGGTATCTCAAGATTGTCTCTCCCACCATCAAAGTGGATGAGCATGATACCTTCGGCTTGCTTATGAAGACATGCGGCGATTGTATCGGAGCTGTCAGTTTGCGGGAGGTGGATAATGGCGACGATTAAGTACGATGCCAAAACGCTGCGAGCCATGTTCGGCAAGCCGATCCAGCCGACGATCCCCATTGCGCTGGACGAGATGTTCATCGAGGCCCAGAAGCTGGCCGGCAAGCTGATGGGCGGGGGCTTCACCCTGGAGGACTTCCTCAAGCAGCTGCGCCAGGTCAAGAAGATGGGCTCGGTGAAGGACCTGGTGGGGATGATCCCGGGCCTGGCCGGCGCCCCCCAGGCCGCGGAGATCGACGAGGGCCAGTTCACGCACATGGAGGCGCTGATCTCCTCGATGACCCCCGACGAGCGCGGCCACCCCGAAATAGTGCAGGGCTCGCGCAAGCGGCGGGTGGCCCGGGGGGCCGGCCGTCCGCCCCAGGAAGTGAACTTGCTCTTGAAACAGTTCCGCCAGATGAAGAAGATGTTCGGCCGCATGGGTCGCTTCGGCGGCCTGGAGAAGCTCATGGGCCAGATGCCCGCTCCCGAGGCCGCGGCCGGCGGCGAGCCGGGAGCGGCGGGCGGCTTGGGCGGTTTCCTGCCGTCCGATCTGTTCTCGCGCAAGAGCAAGCACGGCAGGGGCGCGCGGAAGAAGAAGAAAAAGAAAAAGAGGAGGTAGCGTGGCAGTACGCATCCGCATGACCCGCACGGGGCGCAAGGACCGCGCCTGTTTCCGCGTGGGGGCCTTCGACGCCCGGACCAGGCGGGACGGGTCCTGCCTGGAGATCCTCGGTCACTACGAGCCCGGCGCGGTCCGCGAGGAGGAGAAGCTGGTGCTCAAGGGCGAGCGCATCAAGCACTGGCTGTCGGTCGGCGCCCGGCCCAGCGAGAAGGTCGCCGCGCTGCTCAGGGCCCGGGGGCTGATCGAGCCCCAGACCAGGAAGCGCGGGAAGAAGAAGGCCAAGAAGTAGAGGCCCGGGAGCTCCGCGACCGCGGAGCCGGGTCCGGTCTCGTGCGCATCGACATCATCACCATCTTCCCGGGGATGTTCGCCCCCGTGCTGGACGAGAGCATGATGCGCCGGGCCCAGGAGAAGGGGCTGGTCCAGTTCGCGGTCCACGACCTGCGGGACTACAGCGACGAAGCGCACCGCAGGGTCGACGACCGGCCCTACGGCGGGGGACCGGGCATGGTGATGAGGGTCGAGCCCATCGTCAAGGCGGTGAGGGCGGTTCGGGCCCAGGCCGCGCCGGAGGGGCGGCTGATCCTCACCTCGCCGGCGGGCCGGCGCTTCGACCAGCGTGGCGCCGGGGAGCTCTCGGGGGAGAAGCGCTTGGTGATAGTCGCCGGGCACTACGAGGGCGTCGACGAGCGGGTCAGGGAGGTCCTCGAACCGGACGAGGTCTCGGTGGGGGACTACGTGCTGACCGGCGGGGAGCTGCCCGCCATGGTCCTGGCCGACGCGGTGGTCCGGCTGGTGCCCGGGGTGCTGGGCGCCGAGAACGGGGCCGCCGACGACAGTTTCGAGGGCGGGCTGCTGGAGGCCCCGCAGTACACCCGGCCGGTGGACTTCGAGGGGCGCCGGGTTCCCGAGGTGCTGCGCAGCGGGGACCACGCCCGGGTGGCCGAGTACCGGCGCCGGCAGGCGCGCGAGCGCACCGCCCGGCTCCGGCCCGATCTTCTGGAGGGAAACCGAGATGAACCGCGTAGTTGAGGCAGTGGGAGACGCCTACAAGAAGGCGGAGATTCCCGAGTTCGAGATCGGGGACACCGTGGACGTGCACGTGCGCATCAAGGAGGGCGACCGCGAGCGCACCCAGATATTCAACGGCACGGTCATCGCCCGCAAGGGCCGGGGGGTCAACGCCGCCTTCACGGTGCGCCACATCTTCCAGGGGGAGGGCGTCGAACGGGTCTTCCCGCTGCACTGTCCCTCGGTGGAGAAAGTGGAGGTCAAGCGCAAGGGGCGCAGGCGGCGGGCCAAGCTCTACTACCTGCGGGGCCGCACCGGCCGGGCTACGCGCTTGGCGGAGAGGCGTTTAGGAGGGCCCGAAACTGCCGAGCGGGCCGGGAGCGGAAACCAGACGCCGGCCGGCGACCAGGCCGCGGAGCAGTCTTGACGCCTGCGCAGAGCGAACCTATAATCAGCGGCGGATGAAACCGGAGAACGGAGCCGGGCTCCCGGGGCGGCGGCGCAGGCGCGCCGCGGTCATCGTCGAGAACGTCCTGATCGCGGCCGCCCTGCCGGCGCTCTGGCTGTGGTTCCTGCGGGCCAAGGGATACGAGCCTTTCCAGGGCTGGTGGGTGGACCTCGTCCTGGGCCTCGTGGTGGTCGCCCTGCTGGTCGTCGCCGTCCGGCGGATTTCCCGGTGGGCGAGCGTGGGCTGGGAGGAGAACCGCGGGGTCGGCAACGGGCGGAAAGATGAGTAGCGACAGCCAACTCCTCGAAGGCAACAAGATCAAGATCGGCAAGCAGATCGTCCTGCCGCTCTCCAAGGCGGTGGAGATCAGCCTGCGGGGCCTCAAGGTCCGTTTCTGGCGCTCGCTGATCACCATGAGCGGCATCATCCTGGCCATCGCCTTCCTGGTTTCCGTCTGGGCGGGCAGCAGCGTCCTCAAGGGGCTCTGGACCCAGAAGTCCGAGCGGGTCCTCGTGGACGTCAAGCGCGACCCCAGCATCCTGGTTCTGGATCAGCCGGACGGCACCAAGCAGGAGATCGAAGTGGTCCGCGAGCGGGCCATCTACAACACTGTCGCCGAGGTCCTGCGCCGCAAGGGGCTGCAGGACCCCGACGAGACCGCGGGGCCTGCCGAGAAAGGCCCCGCCCCGGCGGTGCCGGACCGCCGCCCCGCGGCCGCCGTCCCGGAACCGGCGGCCGCCGGGCGCGGCAGGAAGGACGTCTGGCTGGTGATTCTCTCGCTGTCCGTCGCGGTGGTGGGCATCGTCAATTCCATGCTCATGTCCGTCACCGAGCGCTTCCGGGAGATCGGCACCATGAAGTGCCTCGGCGCGCTGGACAGCTTCGTGATCAAGCTGTTCCTGCTGGAGAGCACCTTCGTGGGAATCATCGGCACGCTGATCGGCGTGGTCATCGGATTGCTGCTCACCGCGTTCTTCAGCACGCTGAGCTATTGGGCGCTGCGCTCGCTGCTCTTCACCGCGCTGCCCTGGAACGACGTGCTGGAGGGGGTGGTGCTGGCCATGGTGGCCGGCACGCTGCTGAGCGTGCTGGGGGCCATCTATCCGGCGATCGTGGCCGCGCGCATGGAGCCGGTGGCGGCCATGCGCCAGGAGAACTAGACCGGGCGCGGGGGAGAGGAGTCGGCGGATGCTTGACCAGACCATCGTCCGCACCAAGGACGTCAAGCGGGTCTACCGGATGGGCAACGTGGAGGTCCACGCGCTGCGGGGCATCAACCTCGAGATCCGCGCCGGGGAGTACCTCTCGATCATGGGGCCCTCGGGATCGGGCAAGAGCACCTTCTTCAACATGGTCGGCGGGCTGGACAAGCCCACCGGCGGGAAGGTCTACATCGACGAGGTCGACGTGGCCCAGCTGGACGCCTACGAGCTGGCCTGGCTGCGCTGCCGCAAGATCGGCTACATCTTCCAGACCTTCAACCTGATCCCGGTTATGACCGCGCTGG
>CAZONU010000459.1:0-3725 GCA_964581145.1 uncultured Planctomycetia bacterium | reverse complement strand
GCGCGGTAGATGTTGCCCGCTCCCAGCTTGATCACGCGGTCCTCCTGGCGCTCGAAGGGCTTGGGGTTGGGGAAGCCGGTGGCCGGCTCCAGTCCGGTGACGTAGCCGTCGCCCATCGCCGCGGTGTTCTTCCACTGGGCGAAGTAGGGCAGGTCGTGCCTGTTGAAGCGCAGGACCACCGCCTTGTCGCCGGCGCGGTTGCGCAGGGCGGCGAGGGTGTGCCCGGCCGCGTCGGCGGCCAGCTCGTGCCAGTAGACCTGCTCCACGTATCCCGGAGTGGGGTCCCGGTAGATCCGGTAGGTGCTGATGTCCTCGGCCGCGCGCGGGTCGCGGGGGGCCACCTCGCGGGAGGGGGCCACCAGCTGCGCGCCGGCCTCCAGGAAGGGCGCGCCGAAGTTGCAGTGATAGAGCAACTGGAGCTCGCCGTCGACGCCGCGCAGGTTGGTGACCTCGTCCACGATGGTCAGGGCGTTGGCGCCCGCGCGCGTGGTGACGCGCGTCTCCAGGCGCAGGCTGGGGGTGAACAGCGCGGACTCCTCGACCACGCCGCAGACCGCCAGCTCGTCGCCGGAGGCCTCCACCTCCACCCGGCAGGCCGGCAGGTTGGCGATCCGGCCGTGGAGCGGCAGGCGGGTTTCCACGGGGTTGCCGTTGTTGTCCATGATTGTGTCAGTGGCGGGCGCGCCGTTGGAGTCCAGCCCGCAGCGGACTATGAGTTCGTCGAAGCCGGCCAGCCAGCCGAGGCCGCCGCGGTCGGCCAGGTTCACGAATTTGGGGTGCACCGGGCCGCGCGACGGGGATTTCCAGCCCAGGAAGAGCCCCTTGTACGCCCCCCGCCAGATGCCCATGCCCCGAGTGGGCACGACCGAGAAGGAGAGCGCGCCGTTATCGATCTCCACAACGTCGACGCCGTCGGACAGGCCCCCGCGCAGCGTGCGCTTGGTGACCGAGCAGCCCGGCGGGGCGTCGGGCAGCTCGAAGCTCTCCAGCCAGATGCCCTTCTCGACGTCGGTCAGCGTGTGTCTCGCGGACTTGCTCATAGGTTTTCTCCCGACTTCCGGCCCTGCGTGCCCCGCGGATTATAGCGCGGAGCGGCGCGCATCACGAAGGCAGAAAAACGGAAAGGGCGAGGCGGGGCGGGGCGGCCTAGCCCTTGAGCTCGCCGGTCAGCTCCTCGACCGCGGCGGCCAGCTCGGCGTCACTGCCCGCGCGCTCCCGGATCTTGCGCTCGGCGTAGAGCACCGTGGCGTGGTCGCGCCCGCCGAAGAAGCGCCCGATCTCGGACAGGCTCAGCGCGGTGAGCCGCCGGGCCAGGAACATAGCCACCTGCCGGGGCACCAGCACCCGCCGCGCGCGCGAGCCGCTGCGCAGCTCGGCGGCGGGCACGCCGAAGCGCTTCTCGACGCTCTTGACGATGTCCTCCATGCCCAGCGGGCCCTCGCGCAGGGCCACCAGGCGACGGAGCACCGAGCGCGCCTGGGTGATGTCCAGCGGCCTGCCGCTCAGCCGGGCCGCGGCGCTCAGGGTGGCCACCGCGCCCTCCAGCTCGCGGACGTTGCCCTCGATGCGCTTGGCGACCAAAGTGACCACGTCGTCGGGGACCTCCAGGCGGCGCTTGGCGGCCTTGGCGCGCACGATGGCCAGGCGGGTCTCGAAGTTGGGGGAGTCCAGCTCGGCAACCAGCCCGCCCACGAAGCGGGTCTTGAGCTTCTCGGAGAGCTCGCGGATCTCCTTGGGATGCGCGTCGGAGGAGAGCACCACCTGGCGGCCGAGGTTGTGCAGCGCGTCGAAGGTGTGGAAGAACTCCTCCTGGGTGTGCTCCTTGGCGGCCAGGAAGTGGACGTCGTCGATTATCAGGTACTCCGCCCCGCGGCAGCGCGAGCGGAACCCGTCCAGGCGCCCGCCCTGCAGCGCGGCGATGTAGGCGTTGGTGAACTCCTCGCAGGAGAGGTACAGCACCGCCGCGCCGGGGCGATCCTGCTTGAGCCGGTGGCAGATGCCCTGGAGCAGGTGGGTCTTGCCCAGCCCGGGGCCGCCGTGGAGGAAGAGCGGGTTGTAGCTGGCCGAGGCCGACTCGGAAACCGCCCGGGCGGCGTCGAAGGCCAGGCGGTTGGAGGGCCCGACCACGAAGCTGTCCAGGGTGAAATCGCGGTTGAGCCGCAGGCCCCAGGTGCGCTCCGGGGCGCCGCGCGCCGGCTTGGAAGCCGCTGCGGGCGCCGGGCCCGGCGGGGCGGGGGGCAGCGCCTGGGTCTGCTCCTGGCGGGTGGCCTGGAAGAGCCGCGGCGATATGCTGATGGCCACCTCCGGCCGCGCTCCGGTGACCGTCTCCAGCGCGCGGATGATGGCCGGCATGTAGTGCTCGCGGATCCATTCCTTCATGAACAGGTTGGGCACGCCCAAGCGGGCCCGGCCCGCCTCGATGCCCACCAGCTCGATGTTGCGGAACCAGGTCTGGAAGCTTCCCGGTGATATCTCGCGTGCGATTTCGGCGAGGACTGACTGCCACTGCTCAGCAGTTAGGTTGGGCACTACGCCCCCAAGCTTTCGACCCGGAAGGGATGACGATGGATGATCGCCCTTCCGGCCGCTCCCCCCAGAGCTCGGTCGTCCGGCTCTTCACTGCAGCGTCGCACCGAAGCGCGACCCGTCACGTAGTGGGCTGACTACCACCGACGCAACGGAGGGAACTATAGCAGCGCGCGCGCGACTGTCAAATCGCGTGGAATTTTCCTGGCACCATACTTTGGTGTCAGAAAAAGTCTTCGGGGATTTTTCGCTTGACGTTTTCGGAAATGCGGTTCCAGGCGGGCGCGCCCGCCGACGGGAAGCGCCGTGGGGGGGCGCTTTGTCCACACGGAGCGCGGCGTATCGCCGGTTTCGCGCGTGTCCCGCGCTGCGAACCCCGGATATTGCCGGGACTGCGCCCGAGCGGCGACGAATTCGCGGGGATTTCCGAGCCCGTATACGCCCGCCGCGCCGCGCGGGGTCCCGAAGCCGGAAATTTCGTTCCGGGAAGCCGGCGGGACTGGCGGCTAAGTCGCGGAGCAGCTATAATTTCGCGGCGGAGCGAAGAGTCTCGGAGGCGCCGATGGGTTTCAGAAAGGAAATGCGCGATCTCGCCGCCGCCGCGCGCGCGGCGGCGCGCCGGCTGGCGGTCGCCGAGGCGGAGGCCAGGAACACCGCGCTGGAGCGGGCCGCCGCGCTGCTCGTCGAGCGCAGCGCCGATGTCCAGGCCGCCAACGAAAAAGACCTGAAGGCCGGCGAGGCCGCGGGCCTGGCCGGCGCCATGCTCGATCGCCTGCGTTTTGACGGGGCGCGCATCGAAAAGACCGCCGCCGGCGTGCGCGAGGTGATCGCGCTGCCCGACCCGGTGGGGGCGGTGCTGTCCGAAGTGACGCGGCCCAACGGGATGCGCCTCTCGCGGGTGCGCGTGCCCATCGGCGTAATCCTCATGATTTACGAGTCGCGGCCCAACGTGACCGTCGATTCGGCCGCGCTGTGCCTCAAGGCCGGGGACGCGGCCATACTCCGCGGCGGCCGGGAGGCGCTCAACACCAATCTGGCCGTGGCCGCGCTGTGGAAGGAGGCCTTGGAGAGCGCTTCCCTGCCCGCCGGAGCCGTCCAGGTGGTTCCGACGGTTGACCGTGAGGCGCTCGGCGAGCTCCTCAAGCTCAGCGACCTGATTGACCTGGTCATTCCCCGCGGCGGGGAGGGCCTGATCCGCG
>CAZONU010000458.1:0-3744 GCA_964581145.1 uncultured Planctomycetia bacterium | reverse complement strand
CAGTTGTAGATAGAAACGGTTCCTGTAGCAGTTGTGGACCTGTAGTAGGTACAGCTGTATGATGCCGCTTTCCAGCTCGGCGTCCAGCGTCTCCGCTGTGTATTCCGAGATCAAGAACTTCAAGCCCTTCATGTCCGGTATTGTCGTTGCCTTGGGGGTGTTGGAAGGACAGACAGGACGAGTGTGGATCTTAGTGGTTTCTGGGTTTCCATAGTAGTGGTGAAAGAGCATACTTGTATCTCTGCGCCATTCTATTAGGCCCTTGTATCGGGAATGGTACCCCCAGCCTAGCCGCGCCGGGGCAGGGAGTCAAGCGGCGGCGCCGGACTTGCGGTGCCGGAATCGCTTGACTGGAGGGGCAAGATGGAGAAGATTGGAGTCCGTGAGGGCCGCATGGGCGGCCCGGAGGAGTCATCCGGGGAGTGTCGGATAAAATGAGCGGCCGTGGGCTTCGAATATCTTAACCTCATTGAGCCGCTCCTGAGGGCCATCCGGGACGAGGGCTACCTGGAGCCCATGCCCGTCCAGGTCCAGGCCATCCCCCACGTGCTGGCCGGCCGCGACCTGATGGGCTGCGCCCAGACCGGCACCGGCAAGACCGCGGCCTTCGCCCTGCCCATCCTCCAGCGCCTGTGCGCCGCGCCGGCTCACAAGCACGGCCACCACGTGGTCCGCGTGCTGGTGCTCACCCCCACGCGCGAGCTGGCCTCCCAGATCGGCGACAGCTTCGCGGCCTACGGCCGCCACACCGACGTGCGCCACACGGTGGTCTTCGGCGGGGTCAAGCAGGGGCCGCAGACCCGGGCCCTGCACCGCGGCGTGGACGTGCTGGTGGCCACGCCCGGCCGGCTGCTGGACCTCATGGGCCAGGGGCTCGTGCACTTCCGGGGGCTGGAGGTCTTCGTCCTCGACGAGGCCGACCGCATGCTGGACATGGGCTTCATCCCCGACGTGCGCAGAATCGTCCGGGCGCTGCCGGCCGAGCGCCAGACGCTCTTCTTCTCGGCGACCCTGCCGGCCAACATCCAGCGCCTGGCCGGGTCGATGGTCCGCGATCCGGTGCGGGTGGAGGTGGCCCCGGCGGCGACTACTGTTGAGTCGGTCGACCAGCGGCTCTACTTCGTGGAGAAGGCCAGAAAACGCGACCTCCTGCTCTACCTCCTGAAAGAGAACCCGGATATCTCCCGCACGCTGATCTTCACGCGCACCAAGCACGGCGCCGACCGGGTGACCACGCACCTGCGCAAGGCCGGGGTCGAGGCCCAGTCCATTCACGGCAACAAGACCCAGGCCAACCGCGAGCGGGCCCTGGAGCGCTTCAAGAGCGGCAATGCGCGGGTGCTGGTGGCCACCGATATCGCCTCGCGGGGCATCGACATCGAGAGCGTCTCGCACGTGATAAATTACGACATGCCCGGCGAGGCCGAGGGTTACGTGCACCGCATCGGGCGCACCGCGCGGGCCGGGGCGGCGGGGACGGCGCTGTCCTTCTGCGACTTCGAGGAGATCGCCGTGCTCGGCAAGATCGAACGATTGATCCGCATGAAGCTCACGGTCGTAAACGACCACCCCTACCGGGCCTTCGTCTCCGTCCGTCCCGCGCAGGAGGCCGAGGCGGCCGAGGGCGGCCAGCCTCCCCCGGCGCGCCGCAAGCGCATCCTGGGCGGCCGCCGCCGCCGCCGCAGCCGCCTGCGCTGAGCGATATCTGCCGCTACCGGCCCTGCTTGGCGCTTAACGCCGCGTAGACCCGCTCGTAGAGCCGCCCGGAAGTGAAGGGCTTCTGGATCGTGTCGAAGACCCCCAGGTCGGCGTAACCCTCGGCGGCCGCGTCGCTGTACCGGCCGGTGATGACCAGGCTGGCCGGGCGGCGCTCCGGGGGCGTCCGGTTCATTCTGCGCAGGAACTCCGCCCCGCTCATCTTGGGCATTTGCAGGTCGACCATGACCAGGTCGAAGGGCTTCCCGGCCAGCAGGCCTAGGGCTTCGGCGCCGTCGTCGGAGGCGACCACCTCGTATTCCATGGTCTCCAGCATGCGGGCCAGCAGCTCGCGCATCTCGGCCTCGTCGTCGAGGACCAGGACCCGCGCCCCGGGCACGGACCTGACCGGCCCCTGGGGACCGGCGTCGGCCGGCCGGCCCGCGGCCGCAGGCAGCCAGACGGTGAAGGTGGCGCCCTCGCCGGGCCGGCTCTCCACGGCGATCTGGCCGCCGTGCTCCTTGATGATGGTGTCGCAGACGCTCAGGCCCAGGCCGGTTCCCTTCACCTCCGACTGGGGTGAGCCGGCCTCGGCGTGCTCGCCCTTGGTGGAGAAGAAGGGCAGGAATATCTTGCCGAGCCGGTCGGCGGGGATGCCGCAGCCGGTGTCGGCGACGCGGACGAATGCCCGGTCTCCCCGGCGTCCGACCTCGACCTCCAGCTTCCTGACCGGGCAGCCCATCAGCGAGTGCCGCGCGTTGATGAACAGATTCATGATCACCTGGCCGATCTGCCCGGCGTCGGCGGTGACGGCGACGTCCTCGCCGCCGCGCGCGGTGACCTCGATGCCCTCGGTCTGGAACTGGTGCCCGATGATCTTGAGGGTGCTTTCCACCAGGGGCTTGAGGGACGTCCGGGCCCTGAGGGCTTTGCCCCCGTGCGCGAAGCTGAGCAGGTTCCTGGTAACCGCCGTCCCCCGGGCGGCCGACTGGCGCACGAGTTCGAGGTCTTCCCTGATCTCGGCGGGCAGGTCCTTCCCGGTGAGGATGAGGTCCAGGTAGCCCAGTACCACGCCGTGGATGTTGTTGAACTCGTGGGCCACGCCGCTGGCCAGGGTGCCGACCGCGGCGATGCGCTCGGCGTGGATGAGCGCCGCCTCGGCGTGCTTGCGCTCGGTGACGTCGTGGTCGATCCCGATGGCGAACGTCTTGCCGCGCACCTGGTAGTAGGCGGAGGTGTACTCCACGTAGTTGCCGCTCTCGTCCGGGCGCAGCCAGGAGTAGGCGCCGCGGTGGGGCCGCAGCTGCGCGGCCCGCTCCTGGACCCGGGCCTCCTCTCTGGGCGAGATGCGGCTTTCCTGGAGTTTCCGGGTGTCGCCCATGCGCAGGAGCTCCTCGCGCGAGCGGCCGGACATCTCCACGTACTGGGGGTTGCAGTCCACCAGCTTCCTGGTGCCGTCCGGGAGTGTTTCGTGGACGCTGATGCCTTCCCAGGCGTTCTCGAAGATCAGGCGGTACTTCTCCTCGGACTCCCGCAGGGCTTCCTCGGCCCGGTCGCGCTCGGCTATCGCTGCCCGGAGTTCCCTCCACCTGCGCAGGGCGAAGACCGTGATGGGCAGGGGCAGGATGACGAACACGACGATGACCCGGCCGAGGTCCCAGGCCTCGTACTCCTGGGTGACCCCGTAGAGCACCTCGTATACGTTGAGTATCTTGGCCAGCGGGAAGGCGAGAGTGGCGATGATGGCCACGATAAACAGGTCGCGAAGCGCCTTGTCGGTGTCCCGGCTCTTCATGCGTCAGGTCCCCCGGAAGTCAGCCCGAACATACATGATACGCCGGCCAAGCGGCGTGGCAAGGAGGCTGCCGGGTCAGATGCCCGGGCCTCGCGTCGGGTTCAGATAAGGCCTTGGCTCAGGAGTTCCTGCGCCTCGGGCGCGACCCGCCAGTGGTCCGATATCCGTACCACCAAAGACCTGGAATGGGTTCTGGCCCGTGCTAAGTCGGTCCGCAAAAGTTCTGATGCCGAAGCCGCGCCCCCGCACCGGCC
>CAZONU010000457.1:0-3747 GCA_964581145.1 uncultured Planctomycetia bacterium | reverse complement strand
TGTCCTCCTTCCCGAAATGTTTGCCAGTTTAGAGGGATAAATGTCTGGAGTAATTCGCTCCTCCGCAGCGGTGGGGTGTCCACCAGGAGGAGTGAAGGATGTTGGAAGAAGCAGTTAATGGAACGGAGTTTGATGCGGAACGGAGCGTAGGGCGAAGCCCGGAGTGTAGTGGAGCATCAAACTCCGGCGCGCCTGGGGTCGAGGGCGAAGAGGAAAACATCTCCGAGCCGGTACGGGTTCCGAACCTGACAGGACCGACTCGTCAGGTTCGGCGTCGGGGCCGGCGTATGGTAAAGGGGGGTGGTAGGCGGAGGTATTCGCCACCGGTGAAGCCCGAGGATCGGTTACTGATCCTGGACACCTGGATGCGCAGCGGTCTGGCGGCGACGGACTTCGCGCCGCTGGTGGGGGTATCGAGTCACACGCTTTACGGCTGGAAGCGGAAGTTCGACGAGTTGGGGCCGGAGGGCCTGGTGGATCGCCGGAAGGGCGGGCGGCAGGGCAGTCGAGTGGATGAGGTGACCAAGCGGTCGATCCTGATGCTGAAGGAGCAGAGCGCTGAGTTGGGCTGCGAGGCGATAAGCGCCATGCTTCTGCGTGGTCCGGGGCACCCGGCGAGCCCCGGGGCGGTGGGCAAGGTACTGAAGGAGGCGGGTTACGAGGTCGAGGAGGTCCTAACAAAGCCTCACCGGCCGAAGGTGACGCGATTCGAGCGCTCGCGGCCGAACCAGATGTGGCAGACGGACATCTTCACGTTTACGCTGAAGCGCCAGAACCGGCGGGTGCATCTGATCGGATTCATGGACGACCGCAGCCGTTTCATCGTGAGTCACGGTCTTTACGCCTCGGCGACGGCGCAGCTGGTGATCGAGGTGCTGGGCGCGGGGATTGGCAACTTCAACGCTCCGGAGGAGGTGCTGACGGACAACGGCCCGCAGTACGTGACCTGGCGGGGCAAGAGCGCGTTTGTGAAGGAGCTGGAGAAGCGGGGGCTAAGGCACGTGCTGGCGCGGCCACGTCACCCGCAGACGCTGGGGAAGATCGAGCGGTTCTGGGGGACGCTGTGGAGGGGGTGTGTTCAGACGGCAGTCTTCCGGGACCTGGACGAGGCCCGGGAGCGGATCAGGCTGTTCATCGACCACTATAATTTTCATCGCCCGCACCAGGGGATCGAGGGGGCGACGCCTGCGGACCGGTTTTTCGAGGCGGCGCCGGAGGTGCTGAAGACGCTGAGGGAGCGGGCCGCGGCCAACGGGGACGAGCTGGCGCGGAACGGTTTGCCCACCGATCCGTTCTATGTCACGGGTCGTGTAGGTGGCAAGAACTTCAGTCTGCATGCCGAGGGCGAGCGGATCATCATGACCGGGGAGAAAGGCCAGCGCAAGGAGGTGGAGCTGGCCACCCCCGAAGGGGGGGAGCCCACGGTGATCCTGCCCGAGGCGGGCAACGAGGAGGTGGCCGGTCCTGGAGAGAGTCCGCTGGACGAGGGATTGGCTCGTCTGGGCGGGGAGTTTGCGGGGGAGGGTTCCGGCGGTGAGTAGGCTGCGAGGTCCGAACGTGAAGGGCGGGGGCCGGGAGGCGAGGCGCCTGGCCGCGGCGATCCTGGAGGTGCTGGCCGGGGGTCTGACGCCTTCCGAGGCGGCCTCGGCGCTGGGGATCAGTCCGCCGCGCTACTACGTGCTGGAGGCGCGGGCGCTGGAGGGTTTGGTTTCCGGGTGCGAGCCGCGGGCCAAGGGGCGGACCCGGGGGCCCGAGGCCGAGCTGGCCGAGCTCAGGAAGGAGCACGAGCGCGCCAGGCGCGAGCTGGCCAGGAGCCAGGCTTTGGCGCGGGTGGCGCAGCGGGCCGCGGGCTTCACTGCGCCCAAGGCGAAGAAGGACGAGCCTGGCAAGAGGGGCCGGCGGAAGCGGAAGCCGGCGGTACGTGCAATGGTGGCCTCGAAGCGGTTACAATCCGCGCCGGAGGGTGAGGCGGCCTCGGCCGCTTCGGCCGGCGACTGAGGGTGAATGAGCGGAGGGGGCTCCCTTCACCGGACAGGTGGGGGAGCCTCCTCCGCGGATCTGACCGGGGGGGGATTATGGCCAGAAGGGGGAGACCGCCGAAGGGGGCGGATCTGGTGGACTCGCTGGAGGCTTCCGGCGAGGCCCGCCAGCGGCTCAAGGTGATCCTCCGGACGGTGACCGGCGAGCTGTCGGTGCCGGAGGCCTGCGCGCGGCTGGGGATAGGCGAGAGTCGGTTTCACGAGTTGCGCGAGGAAGCGCTTTCGGCCGCGCTGTCCGGTCTGGAGCCGAAGAAGGCGGGGCGCAAGCCGAAGCAGGTGCCCGCCGAGCAGGCGGAGGTAGAGAGTCTCAAAGCCCAGCTCGACGAGCTGAAGACCGAGCTGCGTTTCTCCCACGCCCGCGAGGAGCTGGCCGTGGGGCTGCCAGGGGTTTTCGACCCGCGGCTGGCCGCGGAAGCCAAAAAAAAGTTCGAGGAGAGGCAGAAGAAGCGCGAGCGGAAGGAGGCGCGAGGTGCGCGCAAGCGCCGCTGACCAGTCCGCCGCTGCGTGCCGAGCGGAGGCATGCCCGGCGGCTCAAGACCGCCTGGAGCGCCCGCCAGGCCAGGGAGGCCAAGAAGCGTCCTCGCGGCGAGGCCGGCCAGAGGGGTCTGCGGCAGATGGAGCGGGAGCTGCGCAAGGGGATCCTGGCCTGCTGGTGCTGGGCGCGCAGGAAAGGGCTGGGAGCGGCAGCCTCCGCCGGGCGCATGGGAATGAGCGCCTCGACGCTGGGCGACTGGCTGTGCAAGTGGAAGGCGAACCGCGCGAAGATCAAGCTGCTGGGCCGGCCGGCCCAGGCGGTGGACCTGGTCACGCGCCTAGCCATCGCGGTGATCTTTCAATTGATGGGCCCCGGGGTGGGCCTCGGCACCATGCGTTTCATCTTTCCGGAGGCCAGCCGAGCGGAGCTGGAGGAGATGCTCAGGTGCTACCGCACTGCCTACCGGAAGAAGAACCGTCTGCTGATCCACGCCCTGCGCTGGATGTTCCCGGGCACGGTCTGGGCACTGGACTGGACCGAGCCGCCCAGGCCCCTGGACGGCATCTACAAATACATCCTGGTGGTCCGCGACTTGGCCACCGGCGTACAACTGGCCGCGCTGCCGTCGGTGACCAAAGAAGCGGCGGTGGCCGCCGACCTCCTGCGGGTGCTCTTCGAAAAGCACGGTCCACCGCTGGTCGTGAAGAGCGACAACGAGTTCGACGCCAAGGAGATACGCACCGTGCTCGATGACCATTCGGTCTGGCACCTCTTGAGCCCGCCGGGCCTGCCCGCGTATAATGGCGCCTGCGAGGCGGGCATCGGCAGCCTCAAGACCGAGGCCCACTGGGAGGCCGCCCGCAACGACCGCGTGGGGGAATGGACCTGTGACGATGTGGAAGGCGCGCGCCTCAGAGCCAACCAGACCCATAAGCCGCGCGGCTTCGACCAGCCCACTCCCCAGGCGGCCTGGCAGGCCCGGGAACCGGTCACCGAACTCGCCCGCCGCCAGCTCGCCCAGACCGTCAACGCACTCAAACCCATCGCCGCAGAGGAGCTCGAAGTCCGGCTCCTCCCCGGCATGGAAAAAGCTGACCGAATGCACTACAACGCGGTTAACAGACTCGCAATCAGTCGGGCGCTCGTCGCGCTCGGCATTCTCAGAATCAGGAGGCGGCGAATTACTCCGCGCATTACCCGAAAAAACAAGGCAAACATTTCATGAGGGCTACA
>CAZONU010000456.1:0-3760 GCA_964581145.1 uncultured Planctomycetia bacterium | reverse complement strand
CTTCTCATAGAGGGCCAGTTCGGCCGCGAAGGTCAGCAGGAAGCTGCGCAGGTGCCGGCTGCGCCCGGCGCGGGAGGGGTCGAAGCGGTACCAGTCCTCGTAGAAGATGCGGATATGGTCCAGCGAGAAGGCGTAGTCGTAGACCGTCGCCCAGCTGTCGAGCAGCTCGCGCTCCTGGTCGGGGGTGGGGACGCTCTGCTTCTCCTCGTCGAAAAGCTCCTCGTGCTTTTCCAGGAAGACGAGGGCCCGCTCCAGGCCGCGGTCGTATTCCACGTACCTCCGGGAGTCTATCTCGAAGGCGCGGTTGAACTGGACGATGGAGAGGTCGGTCAGCGGGCTGGGCCGCTCCACCCAGAACATGACCATCCGCCCGGCAATCCCCACCGCGGCCAGCACCAGGCAGACGATGACCCGCCGGCGGAGCTTCTTGGTTCCGGGGGCCTCCTTGAAGGCGCGGCCCTCCAGCAGCCGGCCGAAGGGCAGGGCCACCAGCCCGAAGACCAGCACGGCCAGGATGACCCCCAGCATGTCCGGCAGCCAGCGCGTGCCGCGATCGGCGGCGTAGAAGCCCAGCACCGCGCCGAGGGTCAGCGGCAGGCTGAGCAGCCCCAGGAAGTGGAGCCCGCGGCCGACGATTAGGGCGGTCCGCCTCCTCTGGGGGGCCTGGGGGGCTTCCCCGGTTTCCGCGGGCGGCTGCGACTCGCTCATTCCATTCTCCGTCGGGGAGGGATTGTCCCCATCGGCGCAGCCATCGCAAGCCGGTTTTCCGGCCCGTCCGGCGGGGAGCGCCGGGAGGTCCCCAAGCGGCTCCAATCGGCCCGAAAAAAAGCTGTACCTCCCGCGCGCTCAGGTGTTTAATCCCCTCATGCTTCGTTTTTCCTTCTCCTTGATAAGCCCCCGAGAAAGGCATAGAATCCGCGTTCACGGGGACAGACACCGGAAGTCCCGAGCGCAGCGAGGGAAGCGGTGGCTGTCCCCGGACAAACCGGAGGAGTCTCGATGAGATCGATTCGCCGCGCGACCGCGCTGCTCTGCGCCCTGGCTCTGCTGGCCGGCTGCGGGCCGGGCAAGACCGACCCCGGGCCGAGGGCGACCGCTGAGCCCAAGACCGCCGCCGGGCCCGAGAAGGACCCGGCACCCGGGAAGGATCCCGGACCGAAGAAGGACCCGGCGCCGGCGAAGGACCCCAAGCCCGAGACCCCGGAGGTCGTGAAGGCCAGCAAGGAGTCGGTGGTCAAGGTCAAGCGCCTGCTGCGCCGCTGGAACAGCGCGGTCGCCGAGGAGCGCGAGGAGGCCTGGCAGGGGCTCAAGGACATGGGCGACCTGGCCACCCCCGCGCTGATCCAGGTGGTCAAGAGCGGCAAGCCCGAGCAGCGCCGCTTCGCCATCGTGGCCATCGGCCTCCTGCGCGACAAGCTGGGCGCCCCGGCCCTGCGCGCGGCGCTGGCCGACAAGGACGCCGCGGTCCGCTGGAACGCGGCCCGGGCCCTGGGCGAGGTCGGCGACGCCGGCGCCAAGAACCTCCTGGCCAGGGCGATCAAGGAGGACAAGGACCCGGAGGTCCGCTACCACGCGGCCTACGCGCTGGCCAGCCTGGGCGGAAAGGAAGCCTTCGCGCACTTCAAGGCCCGGCTGAAGAGCGAAAAGGCCGAGGACCGCTCCCGGGCGGTCCGGGCCCTGGGCAAGTACGGGAAGGGCAAGTACGTCCCCGAGTTGACCGCGGCCATGAACGACAAGGACGCCCGCGTCCGGCGGGCGGCGATCATCCAGCTGGACCGCTCGCGCCGCAAGGAGGCGGTCCCCGGGCTGATCGCCGCGCTGGGCGACGATGACTACCGCGTCCGCAAGCGCGCGCGCAGCGCCCTGGAGCGGCTCACCAGGAAGGAGTTCGGCGCCGACCAAGCCAAGTGGCAGGAGTGGTGGAAGAAAGCGGGCAAGACCTTCAAGCCCGTCCTCGGGCCCAAGAAGCCCGAGCCCTACAAGTGGGCCAACGCCACCACGCTGAAGGGCGAGGCCGACTTCAAGAAGAAGGTCGAGGGCGCCAAGGGCTGGGCGCTGGTGGTCTTCTACACCCTGCGGGGCAAGGACTGCGCGCGCCAGGCCCCGGTCTTCGACAAGCTGGCCAAGGAGTACAAGGGCAAGGTGGCCATGCTCGCGGCCGAGGCCCGGGCCAACATGAAGACCATCCGGGCGCTGAAGCTCCGCCGGGCGCCGAGCACCGTGGTCTTCAAGGACGGCAAGAGGGTCGAGGTGCTGGCCGGCTTCAAGGCCGGGGACGCGCTCAAGAAGATCATTGACGAGCACCTGGCCGGCACGCGCAAGGTGGAGGAACAGAAGGAGCCCGGAAAGCCCAAGAAGAAGTTCCCCGAAGCCACCAGCGACGAGGACTTCAAGAAGAAGGTCACCGGGGCCAAGGGGCTGGTGCTGGTCGACTTCCACGCCGACCGGTGCGGGTGGTGCCACCGGCTGACCCCCATCCTCAACAAGCTCTACGCCGAGTACAAGGGCAGGATCGCCTTCGTGAGCGTGGACACCCAGAAGAACAGAGCGGTCATGAGGAAGTTCGGGGTCCGCGGCCTGCCCACCACGATAATCTTCAGGGACGGGCAGAAGGCCGAGACCCTCGTGGGCTACAAGCCGGAGGCGGAGCTCAAGGCCATTATCGATACGCACCTGAAAGCGGGAGGCGCGAAGTGAGAATCGGCGCCGGCCTTCTGACCGCCGCCGCGCTGGCCCTGGGCCTGGCCGCGCCGGCCCGGGCCGTGCAGGTGGTGGTCCGGCCCGCCGAGGGGCCCGCGGTCAAGGGGCGGCTGACCGGCCTGGACGGGAAGACGCTGCGCGTCCACGCCGAGGACGGACCGCGGGGGTTCCGGCTCGCCGACCTGATGGACGTGGAGGCACAGGGCGTCAAGCCCCCCGACGGCACCGGCTGCGCGCGCATCTACACCGCCGCCGGCGACGTGATCCCCGCCAAGGTGGCCCTCGATCCCGGCGGCAAGCTGGTGGCCTCCGGGCCCTGGACCGCCAGGTTCGAGGTCAGCACCAAGGACCTGGCCGGCATCCTCATGCCCGCGGGAGTCAGGAACAGGAAGGTCGCGCGGGAGATGCTCCGGCGCGGGCGGCGCAAGGACAAGCTCGTCCTGGACCGCGACGAGCTGGAGGGCAGCTTCGAGGGCCTGACCAGGGACGGTCTCAAGTTCAACTCGGTGCTGGGCTTGGAGGAGTACAAGCTGGCCGAGGTGCTGGCCCTGGCCTTCACCGAGCTCAAGCCCTTCGCGCTGCCGGAGAGCACCTACTACGTCGCCGAGCTGGCCGGCGGCGGGCAGGTCCTGGGCGCGCCGCTGGAGCTGGAGGGCGGGAAGCTCCGCTGGCGGACGCTGGGGGGCATGCAGCTGAAGCTGACCCTCGCGGCGGTCAGCGCCCTGCGGGTCCGCAACGGCAAGGTGACCTTCCTTTCGGACCTCAGGCCCGCGAAGGCCGAGCAGAAGCCCTTCATCGAGGGGCTGCCCTTCCTCTGGAAGTGGCGGCGGGACGCCGACGTCTTCGGCAAGCCCCTGGCCCTCGGCGGGCAGAAGTTCCGCCGCGGCCTGGGAGTGGCCGCCTTCACCAGGCTGACCTACCAGCTGGGCGGCAAGTTCAAGCGCTTCAAGGCCCGGGCCGGCGTCTGCGACTCGGTGGCGGTCGGGGGCAAGACCGCCTTCAAGGTGCTGGTCGACGGCAGGGAGCTCTTCAATAACGCCAGGAACCCGCTCACCAGGAG
>CAZONU010000455.1:0-3761 GCA_964581145.1 uncultured Planctomycetia bacterium | reverse complement strand
CGGCCAGCTCTTCGAACTCAAGGACGTCCACGGGGAGGGCATTGAGAAGATCACCCCCGCGGACATCCGCTACGCGGCGGAGATGGGCTTCGCCGTCAAGCTCCTGGCCATCGGCCGGCGGACCGGGGATGGCGTGGAGTTGCGCGTGCATCCCGCCTTGCTGGAGTGTCACCACCCCCTGGCCGCCGTGGGGGGGGTCTTCAACGCCGTCATGGTCGAGGCCGACACCGCCGGCCGGCTGATGTTCTACGGGCGCGGCGCCGGCCGGAACCCCACCGCCAGCGCGGTGGTCGCCGACCTCGTCGACGCCGCCCGCTGGCGGGCGCTGCCGGAGGGCTCGCGCACGCACCGCGCGGCGGAGCTGGAGCCCGGCAGGGTGCGGCCCATGGCCGAGACCCGCTCGCGCTACTTCGTCCGCTTCAACGTGGCCGACGAGTTCGGGGTGCTGGGCACCATCGCCACCGAACTGGGCCGCCAGCGGGTCTCCATCCAGCTGGTCTCCCAGAAGGAGAAGCGCCCCGACGGGGTGGTCCCGGTGGTGATGCTCACCCACCCGGCGCGGGAGGCCGACTTCCGCGGGGCCCTCGCGGCCATCGACGCGCAGGAGTTCTCGCTGGAGCCGGCCGCCTTCATCCGTTCGAGCCTCGACTAGAGCGCCGGCCATGAAGCACCTGCTGGTAATTCCCGACGGGTTCGCCGACCGGCCGCTGGGCGTCCTCAAGGGCCGCACCCCGGTCCAGGCCGCGCTCACCCCGCAGATGGACGTGCTGGCCCGCGAGGGCCAGGCCGGCCTGTCCGCCAACATCCCCCGGGGCATGGACCCAGGCTCGGACGTGGCCTGCATGAGCCTGATGGGCTACGACCCCAGGAAGGACCACACCGGGCGCGCGCCGCTGGAGGCGATGGGCCTGGGGGTGGAGCTCGGCGAGAACGAAGCCGCCTTCCGCGCGAATCTGGTCACCGTGGCCGACGGCGTGATGGTCGACTACTCCGCGGGGCACATCAAGAGCAGCGAGGCCGCGGTGCTGGTGGAGGTGCTGCGCGGGGCCCTGGCCGATGAGCCGCTCAAGCTCTACTCGGGAGTGAGCTATCGGAACCTGTTAGTCACCGACCGGATGGAGGCCCTGGAGGCGCGGACCACCCCGCCGCACGACTTCACCGGCAAGCCGCTGGAGGGCCGCTGGCCCCGGGGCAAGGGTGCCGACTTCCTGCGCCGCGTCATGGAGAAGTCCACCGCGGCGCTCGCCGGCCACGAGGTCAACGAGGTGCGGGTTTCGCTGGGCGAGAACCCCGCCAGCATGATCTGGCTGTGGGGCGGGGGCACCCGCCCGGCGCTGCAGAGCTTCGCCGAGCGCTGGGGCGCCGGCGGGGCGATGATCACCGCGGTGGACCTCCTCAGAAGCATCGGCATGCTCGCCGGCTTCGAGATACTCAAGGTCCCGGGGGCCACCGGCTACCTGGACACCGACTACGCCGCCAAGGGCGCCGCCGCCGCCGAGGCCCTGGAGAGCCACGACCTGGTGGTGGTCCACGTGGAGGCCCCCGACGAGGCCGGCCACGGGGGCAACGCCCTGGCCAAGCTGAAGAGCCTGGAGCGCATCGACGCGGAGATCGTCGCCCCCCTGGCCGAGCTGGCCCGCCGGCGCGGAGACGTGAGAATCATGGTCGCCGCGGACCACGCCACCCCCGTCGAGGTCCGCACCCACACCGCCGAGCCGGTGCCCTGGCTGCTCTGGGGCCCGGAGGTCGAGCCCAACGGCGCGACGGAGTTCAGCGAGGCCGCCGCCAGGGCCACCGGCCTGCGCGAGAAGCGCGGGCACCGGCTGATGGCCCGCCTGCTCGGCCGGGAAGCGAGGGACTGAGCCGTGGCCACCGAGCCGCTGGTCGTCCAGAAGTTCGGGGGCACCTCGGTGGCCACCGCCGAGCGCATCCTGCACTGCGCCCGGCGCACCGCCAAGCTGGTCAGCTCGGGGCACCGCGCGGTGGTGGTGGTCAGCGCCATGGGCGGCGCCACCGACGAGCTCATCGCCCTGGCCGGGCAGGTCAATCCCCGGCCGCCCGAGCGGGAGATGGACATGCTGCTGGCCACCGGGGAGCAGGCCTCCACGGCGCTGTTCACCATGGCCCTGGAGGGCCTGGGAGTGCCGGCCGCCGGCTTCACCGCGCACCAGGTGGGCATCCGCACCGACGGCATCTTCACCCGCGCGCGCATCACCGGGGTGGACGCCTCGCGGGTGCGCCGCGAGCTGGGCGCGGGCCAGACCTGCGTGGTGGCCGGCTTTCAAGGTGTCACTGAAGACCTGGACATCACTACTTTGGGCCGGGGGGCCAGCAACGTCACCGCGGTGGCCCTGGCCGCGGTGCTGGGCGCCGAGCGCTGCGAGATCCTCACCGACGTGGACGGGGTCTACACCGCCGACCCCCGGCTGGTGTCCGGCGCCCGGCGCCTGGCGCGCATCAGCCACGAGGAGATAATGGAGCTGGCCAGCATGGGCGCGCGGGTCATGCAGACCCGCACGGTGGAGCTCGCCAAGAAGAACAACGTGAAGCTGCTGATCGGCTCGAGCTTCGTCCAGGGGCCGGGCACGCTGGTAGTCGAGGAGGAGCCCGAGATGGAAAAGGTGGCGGTCAGCGGCCTGGTGCTCAACGCCGACGAGGCCAAGGTCACCGTCGAGGCGGTCACCGACAGGCCGGGGATGGCCTCGCGGATCTTCGAGTTTCTGGCCGACCGGCACATCAACGTGGACATGATCGTGCAGAACGTCTCCGGCCAGGCGGGCTGCACCGACGTGACCTTCACGGTGGGCAAGGCGGATCTCGAGGCCGCCAAGGACGCGGCCCGCGCGCTGGTCGCCCGGGGCATAGCCAAGGGGGTCCGCGCCGACGAGAAGATCGCCAAGCTCAGCGCCGTGGGCCTGGGCATGCGCACCCACGCGGGGGTGGCCGCCAGGATGTTCAAGACCCTGGCCGGGGAGCGCATCAACATCCAGATGATCTCCACCAGCGAGATCAAGATATCGGTGGTGGTCGACGAGGCCGACGGCCCCCGGGCGGTGCGCGCGCTGCACCGGGCCTTCGACCTGGAAAAGGGGAAAAAGGGCGGGAAGCGCCGGAAAGCCAGAGGCCCTAAGCCCGCCCGGAAGATTAAGCCTGCCGGCAGGAACAAGGCGACCGCGAAGAAGAGAACAACCGGCAGGAGGAAGAAGAGATAATGGCTGAGAAGAAGAGAAGCCGGCGGGCCGCGAAGGCCCGCCCGAAACCGAAACGCTCTCCCGGGAAGGAGCGGGTGCTGGTCTACGACACCACCCTGCGCGACGGCTCGCAGGCCGAGGGCATCTCCTTTTCGCTGGAGGACAAGCTGGACATCGCCCGGCAGCTCGACGACCTGGGGGTCGCCTACATCGAGGGCGGCTGGCCGGGCTCGAACCCCAAGGACATGGCCTTCTTCAAGGCGGCCGGCTCGCTGGGGCTCGGCCGCGCCCGGGTGACCGCCTTCGGCTCGACGCGCAAGGCCGGCTCGCGGGTGGCCGCCGACCCCAACATCCGCGCGCTGATCGGCGCGGGCGCCCCGGCCGTTACCGTCTTCGGCAAGAGCTGGAAGCTGCACGTCACCGACGCGCTGAGGACCTCGCTGGCCGAGAACCTGCGCATGATCCGCGACTCGGTGCACTACCTCAAGTACCACGTCGACGAGGTCATCTACGACGCCGAGCACTTCTTCGACGGCTACCGCGATGACCCCGACTACGCGCTCAAAACCC
>CAZONU010000454.1:0-3762 GCA_964581145.1 uncultured Planctomycetia bacterium | reverse complement strand
AAGTACGTCAGGCACGCCGATATCCACCGCTACCTCACCCCGCCCGGCAGGTGGCAGGTCGCCGCCGGCAAGAAGCTCTACGACGACCTCTACTACAATGCAGCTCTGCAGCGCTTCAACGAGGCCCTGCGGATCTTCCCGCGGCACCGCGCCGCCGCCCAGTACGCGGCCAAGTGCCGGGCCATCCTCAACATCGGCCTGGACACCATGAGGAAGGCCCTCCAGCAGCTGGAGAAGGAAGAGCGCGTGCGCGTTCAGGAGGCGCTGGCCAAGATCCAGGGCGTGGTCGACGCCGGCAACCGCTCCCGCGCGGAGGCCACCCGCAGCCACCCCGGCGACGGGCACAAACCCGCCGACCAGGTGCTCAGCCGCAAGCGCAAGGCCGCCGAGGAGGCCATGAAGTCCTACGACCGGGCCCTGGAGATCATCCGCTGGCTGCCCTACCAGGTGGACCTCAGCTCGCTGCGCCGCCGGGTCAAGGCCGCCAAGAGCGAGACCCGGGAAATCATCAGGGCCATCGACGACCACCTGGCCGACTACCGGCGCGAGCAAGCCGAGAAGGCCCGCTTGGCCGGCCGGGCCCGCGAGGAGCTCTTCTTCTACCGCAAGATCAAGGCCATGCTGGACCGCGCCCGCTTCGACTACCGGCGCGGCAAGTTCGAGGAGGCCGAGGCCATCTGCGACCAGGTCCTGCGCCTGGACCCCAAGAACGGCGACGCCGTGGCCTGGCGGGCCAAGAGCCGCGAGAAGAAGCACCGCACCCGCGAGCGGGACACCTACGAGGACTACCGGATCGAGTTCGACAGCGCCATGCAGCTGGTCGAGGACGCCACCGTGCCGCACTCCAGGGTGCTGGTCTACCCCGACAACTGGCAGAAGGTGATGCTGCGCACCGAGTCGCTGGGCATGAGCTCCGACGCCGAGCCGGACTGGATGAACGACATCCGCCGGAAGCTGGAGAAGAGGGTCAACTTCGAGTTCGTGCAGGCCCCGCTCAGCGAGGCCATCAAGTTCCTGCAACAGGTAAGTGACGTCAACATGATCATCGACCCGGTCGCCAAGGCCGGGGGCGAGAAGCCCATCACCCTGAAGATGACCCAGGCCAGCCTCAAGCTGGCCCTGGACTGGATCCTCAAGCTCGCGGGGCTCGACTACGAGCTGCGCGACAACGCGGTGTTCATCTCCACGCCCAACAACCTCAAGCCCGAAACCACGATGCTCATCTACGACATCCAGGACCTCATTCTCCAGATCCCCGACTTCCCCGGCCCGGAGATGGACCTGATGGCCAATCAGGCCGGCGCGATCCCGGCGTTCGCCCAGCCGCCGCCGCCGGCCCAGACCACCCCGGCCACCATCGTGGACATGATCAAGCGGCGCATCCGCCCGGAGACCTGGACCCCCGCCGCCGGCACCAGCATCGAGGAGCGCAGCGGCAGGCTGGTGGTGGTCCAGCGGCCCGAGGTGCACCGCATGATCTCCAGCCTGCTCTCCGACCTGCGCAGCACCCAGAAGGTGCTGGTGGTGGTCGAGGGGCGGCTGCTGACCATCCGCGAGGGGCTCTTCGAGGACATCGGCGTGAACTGGGGCACCCAGCCGCCCTGGACCTCGCGGGACAACCGCGGCGTGACCGACCAGACCGGGGCGCTGGCCACCATAGGATCAATCATCAGTAACAATCTCCAGTTCTCCCCGGACCGCACCACGCTGCGCGGCGCCCATCCGCAGCTCAGCGGCGGCGTCCCCATCGGCGGCCTGAGCGCGGAGTTCAACTACCTGTCCAACCTGGAGCTCAACGCCGTGCTCCACGCCCTGCGCATCAAGGAGAACGGCGCGGTGCTGCAGGCCCCCAAGCTGCTGGTCCACAACGGCCAGCGGGCCTACATGTGGATAGGCACCCAGCGGGCCTACGTCAGCGGCTGGGCGGCGTCCGGCACCGACGCCACCCCGACGGTCAGCCAGCTCCTGACCGGGGTGGTCTTCGACGTCAGGCCCATCGTGAGCGCCAACCGCCGCTACATCACCCTGGAGCTGCGCCCCACCTTCACCGACCTCGTCAACCTGGGGACCAGCATTTCCACGCAGCCGGTCGACGACGACGACGATGACGCCGACGACACCGGCGTCCTGACCACCAGGACGGAGCTGCCCGACGTGCAGGTCACCCGGGTGCGGACCTCGGTGACCATTCCGGACGGCGGCATCATTCTCACCGGCGGCCGGATGCGCGACGTGCAGTTCGAGACCGAGGCGGGCGTGCCCTTCCTGAAGGACATCCCCTTCCTGGGGCGCCTCTTCCGCTGGAACCGCAAGGACAACGAGCGCTCCAACATGGCGATACTTGTGACGGCCCGCACGCTGCTCTTCGAAGAGGAAGAGCGCAAGCAGTTCTAGGCGGCGAGGAGGACTTCCGATGAGAGCGTACCTCTCCATAGTGCTGATCCTGGCCTTCCCCCTGGCCCTGGAGGCCGCCGAGCCCAAGGGCAAGGGCGGCGGCAAGGCGATCCTCGACCAGATGGAAAAGGAGGGTGGGGCGCTGGCGCCCGAGGTCATGAAGGTCACCGACCGCAAGCTGCGCTCCCAGCGCCGCTACCAGACCGCCAAGCGGCTGTACGACGACCTGATGTACGCCCAGGCCCTCAAAGAGGCGGAGCTGGCCGTGAGCTATGACCCCAGCAACCGGAAGGCCAAGGAGCTCCTGCGCCTGGCCAAGTCGGTCATGGCCGTGCGCCGCGAGCGGATCCGCACCGCGACCCAGCACCTGGAGCGCCGCGAGCAGATCAAGCGCCAGGAGCAGCTCATGAAGCTGCAGAACCATGTGGACCGCGCCCGCGTGCTCCTGGCCCGCGCCACCGCGGGCCGGCGGGTCGGCGACGACGTCGAGCAGCTGGCCGCCGAGCAGAGGCAGCTGGACGAGGCCGACCGCCAGCTGGTGCGCGCCCGGGAGATCGCCAAGTGGATGCCCGCCTACGTCCCGGTCAAGGACTTCGAGGAGATCATTGAGACCCTGCTCGAACGGGTCTACCGGGAGCGCAAGGCCCGCGACGCCAAGCTCAAGGCCCTGGGCAAGGAGCGCGCCGCCGCCGAGGCCCTGCGGGCCCGCGCCCGGCAGCTGGCCTTCCAGCGCCGCCGCATCCGGATGCTGATGGACAAGGCCAGGATGCTCTTCGATCGCGAGGACTACGAAGGGGCCCGCCGCCTGGCCCGGCGGGTGCTGGACATCGACCCCACCAACACCGGCGCCATCGAGCTGCGCACCGCCTGCCGGATCAAGTCCATCCACAAGCGCGCCGCGCGCACCAAGGACATCAAGGCCGAGGCCATCAAGGACTGGGTGGAGCTCTCCAAGCGGGCCACCATCCCGCACAGCCGGCTGCTGGTCTACCCCAAGAACTGGGACGAGATCAGCCGGCGCGAGTCGCCGGAGGAGAGGCGCCTGCAGGAGCCCGAGTGGCAGCGCCGTCTGCGCGCCGCCCTGGAGAAGGAGGTCACCCTGGAATTCACCGAGCAGCCCCTGGAGGAGTGCATCAACTACCTGCGCGGGCTGACCGAGGCCAACATCATCACCGACACCAAGGCCTTCGCGGGCGGGGGCGTGGACCCCAAGACGCCCATCACCCTGCGCCTCTCGAAGACCAAGCTGGGCCTGGCCCTCAAGTGGATCCTGCGCATGGCCAAGCTGGACTACGCCATGAAGAACGGGGCCATCTTCATCTCCACGCCCCAGAACCTCCAGGGCGAGCTGATCATGAAGCAGTACGA
>CAZONU010000453.1:0-3781 GCA_964581145.1 uncultured Planctomycetia bacterium | reverse complement strand
GTATCAAACTCAAACGACTCTACCCGCAGATTCAAACGTGACGGAACACTAGTGTGATTCCAGGACCAACCAGCTCCTCCCCGCAGCACTGTCCTTGTCTGCCACACCGGCACCACCACCGTCCAGCAGAAGATTCCCAAGGTGAGCAAGAGCAAGAGCGCCACTCCCCAATACACGTACAGGCGCTTGGAGCGGGGCTTCTCCACAGCCTGGCCCTCGGTCACTGCTGCGCCCCTTCCTGCTTCGCCCTTATCCTCACAAATACGTAAAGAAGCAAGTTGTCCCCGACTCTCGGGAACTTGACCTTCTTGCCGAAGATGGCCCCGACAAATGAACCGACAATCTGGCCGTTGGACTCATTCCTGATATCGGAGGCCTCCTCAGCGAACATTCGGATCGTGCCATCCGGTTCAATATGAAGAGTCCCGGAAAACGTACCGTAAAGCTGGGGTGACTTCTTCCGTGCTGTCCGCACCAATGTCGCCAGATGATCGGCCATGGACTGCAAGCCTTGCCGGACAGCTTGTGGTGCCGCCTGACCTGCTTTGATTTCGTATTTCTCAATTATGACGGAGCCCGCTGTGATAGGCGGTGGAGGCGCTGGATCCTCCCTGCATGGCACCACCACCAGCCAGCAGAAGAGGCCGGCGGCCAGCAGCAGCGCCAGCGCCACGGCCCAGTAGATATAGACGCGCTTGGAGCGCTTGGGCTTCTCGGCCGGCGGCTCGCTCACGCCCACTTCAGCTCCCGATCCACTGGAAGAACACAGTCCCATTCTCTTCGTCGTGCCATACGTGGAAGCCGAGGCCGTATTCGCCCTTCGGCATTGGCCCCGTGTAAAACTTGCCCTTCTTGATCGTATAGGGGCAATACCAGGCCTGTATCGAGGGGTTCCGGGAGACGTGTTCGTAACGGTCCATATCGAAGTCGTCAGTCTTGCCCTCCATAATAGCCCGTCTTTGTTCCTCGCGAATGCGGTCCAACTCCTCGTAAGTCACGAGGACCACTTCATCCTTCCCGGTCCCAATCCTTTTCACCGGCGAGGCCTTCAACTGGCGGAAGAACTCGTCCACCTCCTCCCGCGGCGCATCGAAGCGCAGAAGCATGTAGCGCGAGGCCAAAAAGCTCCAGGAGTACATGCGAATGTTGTGCGCCGACGAAGGGACCGAGGGGAAACCGAGCGCCGCCGTCTTCGCGTTAACCCGCGCCCGGCCTATGAAGCTGGGATGCCACGGGGTAAGGGGAAAGACAAGAGCGAGCGCAGCCAGACATACGGCGGTGCCTGCTGCGGACAGGACAATACGCTTCTTCCGGCACAGGGCAATCACGCAAAGCACCAGTCCGGGCAGTGCCGAGTACCCGCATGTCACGATGGACACGAGCCCCAGCACCAGACCGACGACACTCAGCTTTTCCCACACCGAACTCTTGGTCAGTGGCTCCTGGCAGTGCGGGCACTTCACCGCCACGCTCTTGATCTCCCCGCCGCAGTGGGGGCAGCGCTTGGTGCCGGGGGGTTGCTGTTCGGCCGGGTTCGGCTTCTCGTCAGTCACGGGATGCTCCTCTAATTATAGAATAGCGCGGATTGCGGCCGGGGTCAAGGAGTCAGTCCGGAGTCCGCAGTCTGGAGTCTGTAGGAGACAATCCACCTCCCTCCGGCCCGCCACGGCGGGCAAGTCTCAGGACTCCAGTCTCAAGACTGAGCTTCTTAGCCATCGGCCGAAAAAGTTGAGATTCGGGGCTCGGGGCTCGGGATTCGGGGTCCGGGGATCGTGGCTCCGTGTGAGAAGAAATCTTCTTAGTCACCCGCCGGAAAATCCGGAAAATCTTCCCGTTGAAATCGCGTCACTTAGCGTCTTCCGAGCGGCAGGAACTTCCGTTCCATGGCTAACAACCCCTATTACTAGTGGAGGGGTACATGTTTTTCGAGGTGTCGGCGAAATGTACAGCGCCCTTCCCGCGCGATCTTCTGATCGACGCCGCTCGTCAGCACGCGCGGGGCGTGTCGTGGGCGCTTATTGCCGAAAAGACGGCCTGCTCCGAGAGCGAGCTGCTCACGTTCAGCATCGACCGCCCCGAAATCTGGGGACCGCTCTATGCCCGCGCTGAGAAATTGCGCTTGCAGGAGGCCGAGGGCGAAGGGCTCGCGCACCTGACTGCGCTGCTCAAAGGCGACGACGAACAGGCAGCCGAGAAGGCCGGCCGCGAACTGCTGCTCCACCGCCGCCACATCGAAAGACGGAGATACCGGCCACGGAGACGCGGAGACACGGAGAAAGAAGAACTCTTGAACGCGGCGGGGGGCTCCAGCAATACCGGCGAGCTTCTCCGCGAGATGGAAGAATTCTCTGTGCCTCTGTGCCTCCGTGGCGAACAAGACCCGCCGGAGGAGCTGGTGCGCCCCATCACCTACGCCGCCAACCGCGTCGCCCACGGCGAGCCCTACGCGCAGATCGCCCGCGAGGTCGGTCAGGACGCCGACGAGATCGCCCGCTGGGCGTTCGTTTACGCGAAAAGCTGGGACCGGGTCTTTCCGCAAGCGCGTCTGGCCGCGTCGCAGTTCGGCGCCGCGCTGGCGGTTAACAGGCTGCTGGACCTCACTGCCGGGCCGGACGCGGCACTCGCCGCCCGCGCGGGAAGAACCCTGCTCGTCCACCGAAGGCATATGCACTGGGCGCGGGAGCGCTCTTATCAACCGCAGAGACCGCAAAGACCGCAGAGAACGGGACTTGCTACGCGGGTTGAGCCGCTCGATTCAGCCGGGTCTCTCGCCGCGGACAGTCTCAATACTCCTCTGCGCCTCTCTGCGCCCTCTGCGGTGAAAAGGTTCTTGCCCCGGTCCCGCGACGGACCCGGCTGAGGGCCGCTAGAGCCCGAGCATGAACTGGAATACCTCGTCCGCCTGGCCGGGGTACTCGCCGTGGGAGAAGTCGGGGTAGATGCGCACCTCCTTGGGCGCGGTTATCTTGTTGAAGGCCGCGAACTGCGTCGAGGGCGGGCAAATGTCGTCCAAGAGCCCGGTGTACATCCTGGCCTCGGCGGTGATGCGCGGGGCCAGGTGCTGGACGTCGATGTAGCCCAGGCGGGTGAAGGTTTCCTCCTCGTGTTCGTGGCGGGGGTCGAACTTCTTGAAGTACTCGGCCAACTCCTCGTAGGCCCGGCCGCCCAGGTCCATCTCCCAGACGCGCCGGTAGTCGGAGAGGAAGGGGCAGCCCGCCGCGGCGCGCTTGACCCCGGGCGCCAGCGCCGCGCAGGCCAGGGCCAGCCCCCCGCCCTGCGAGATGCCCGCCGCGCCCAGGCGCTCCGGGTCGACGCCGGGCAGGCCGGCCACTACGCGGGCGAGCATGGCGGTGTCCAGGTACACCTGCCGGTAGTAGAGCTTCCGGGGTGAGTCGCCCAGGCCGCGGATGATGTGCCCCTTGTGGGTGTTGCCGGAGACGAGGCCCAGATCCTGGCTGCGGCCGCCCTGCCCGCGGCAGTCCATGGCCGCGACGGTGATGCCCGCCGCGGCGTAGGGCGCCAGGTCCACCCAGTTGGGGCTCGCGCCGGTGTAGCCGTGGAAGCGGAGCAGCGCCGGGCCGGGCTTGGAAGCGCCCTTGGGCGCCAGCAGCTTGGCGTAGACCCGCGAGCCGCCCACGCCGGTGAAGAAGAGGTCCCGGCAGTCGGCGAAGGGGGCGTTGAAGTCCGCCGGGGCGGTCTCGACGGCGGGGTCGGTGGCGCGCATCTCGGCCAGGGCCGCGTAGCGCTCGTTGACCCGCCGCTGGCGTCCCTTCAGCACCTC
>CAZONU010000452.1:0-3810 GCA_964581145.1 uncultured Planctomycetia bacterium | reverse complement strand
GGTTCAGCTGGCGGATTAGCGAGTAGCCCTCGAAGTAGACCGCGGGGCAGAACTGGGCCACGGGCGCGCCGCACAGGAAGTACTTGACCAGGTCCTCGGGCTCCCACAACCCGCCGCTGCCGGCGATGGGAATCTCCAAGTGCGGGAAGGACTCGCTGATCCAGCGCAGCGGGTACTGGATGGCCCAGGGGCCGCCGTGGCCGGCGTAGCCCCCGTGCATCACCGGCTTCTCGCTCTCTACGTCCACCTCCAGGCCGGTGGCGCGGTTGAAGATGGTCACCGCGTCCAGGCCGATCTCCTGGGCCTCCCGGGCGATCTCCAGGGGGCTGGTGACCATTGGGCTGATCTTGCCGATGACCGGGATCTTGACCTCGCCGCGCACGATGCGCGCGGCGCCCATCATCTTCTCCTCGACGCCCGGCCCGCCGCGGAAGGTGATCGACCCGTGCGGGCAGGAAAGGTTCATCTCCACCGCGTCGGCCCCGGCGGCGGCAATCTTGCGGGAGTACTCCGCCCAGCCCTCGTCGGTCAGGCAGTTGACCGAGCCGACGACCAGCATGTCCGGGAAGGCTTCCTTGGCGCGGGCCACCTCCTCGGCGTAGCGGTCGATGTCCCACTCGGAGCTCTGCTCGTAAGAGTAGAAAGTCGGCGCGGAGCGGCCGGCGGGGCCGTGGCTGAAGACCTTGAAGCGCGGCGTGGGGCTGGTCCGCGGGGGGACGTCCTCGAAAATGCTCTTCATGACCACGCCGCCGGCGCCGTAGGCGTCGGCCAGGCGCATGCGCTCGACGCGCTCGCCGATGCCCGAGGAGGCCAGCAGGATGGGGCTTCTGAGCTTGCGGCCCAGGAACTGGACGCTGATGTCGGCCAAGAAAGCCCTCCTTCGCGCATCGGGTGGAAGCCGAACGGCGGGCGGGCCTTGCGGCCGGCCAGCCGCCCGCCCTTTTATCCGCGCGGAGCGATTTTTTCCAGCGCCTTCGGAGATCGGCGCCCCGCCGGGCCTGCCTCAGACGAAAACCCCGGCGCGCCAGGGAGGCGGCGCACCGGGGCTCCAGGGCCTCCTGCCTGGATGTGTCGAGGGGCTAGCCGGCGGCCAGCTCCTCCATGTAGGTCACCGCCTTGCCGACCGTGTCGTTGGCCCCGGCGCGGTCCTCGTCGATTTCCAGGTCGAACTCCTCCTCCAGGGCGGCGATGAGCTCGACCGACTGGATGGACTCCATGCCCAGGTCGCGGACGAAGTGGGCCTCGTCGGTGACCTTCTCGGGCGGCACTTTGAGCAGATCGGCAATCACCTTGCGGGTGCGGTCGGCGGTTTCGGACATCGGGTTTCCTCCTGCTGCTTTATGGGCTTCCGGTCGGGAATCCTAGCGGAGGGCCGACCTCTGTCAAGTGGGGCAGAGAGAGCGGCCGCGCCTGCCGACCGATCGGCGAAAGCCCTCTACTGCCGGAGGCCGGAGGCCTCGATGGGCCAGGTCTCGATGACCCGCTCGCCCTCGACGAGATGCAGCTCGGAGTACAGGTTGCAGGTGGTGCAGCCGTGCCAGGGGATCATGCGCACCTTCTCGCCGACTTGGAACCTGCCGCCGGCGCCACTGACTCGCAAGTGCTCTTCATTGAGCTTAAACTCCGCGGGCTGCTCGTCGAGGCCCACGATTTCCGGAGGGGCCAACTCCATTCCACATGATTTATAGCCCACGTCGAAGACCGCGCGGTCCCCCTGCGCCGAGAGCACCGTGGAGAGGACAAACAGAGCGTTGTCGAAGTCCCGCCGCACGGTGCGGTAGCGCGCGTCCATCAGCGCGTAGGAGCCCACCTGGAGCTCGTCTATCCCCTCGGCGACGCCGGTCACGTCGAAGGTCCCGGTGCCCCCGGCGCTGACGGTCCCGACCTCAATCCCGGCGGCCTCGACCTCGCGGCGCGCGCCGGTCACCTTTTCGAGGGCCTGCCCGGCGACCCGCGCGCGCTCCTTCTCGTCGGTGATGAAGCAGGCGTGGCCCTCGTAGGCCTGAATGCCGGCGAAGCGGACCCCCGCGGTCGAGGCGATCAGCCGGGCCAGCCCGATCACCTCCGCGGCGCCGTCCACCCCGCAGCGGGCCATGCCCACGTCGAGCTCCACCAGGACGCCGACCTCTACCCCGGCCGCCCGCGCCGCCGCGGCCAGGGCCTCGACCTGGCCGGCCTCGTCGACGCAGCACTTGACCTCGGCCTTCCGGTTGAGCCCGGCCAGCCGCCGGAGCTTCTCCGCGCCGAGCACCTGGTTGGCGACCAGCACGTCCTCTATGCCCGCCGCCACCAGAACTTCCGCCTCCGAGACGATGGCGCAGGTGATCCCCGCGCAGTTGCCGGCCTCCAGCTGCAGCCTGGCGACGCGGGTGCATTTGTGGGTCTTGAAGTGCGGCCGGACGTTGGCCGCGCGGCCCTCGAAGAAGCCGGCCATGCGCCGGATGTTCCGCTCCATGGCCGCGCGCTCGACCAGCAGGCAGGGGGTCTCCAGCTCGCTGACGTTCATGCTCCCTCGCTCTCGGAGTAAAGCAGCTGGCCCTCGCCGTAAACTGCAACCGGCCGGCTGGCGAGATCAAACGGGTCGCCGTTCCAACACGTAAAGGAAGCCCACTTGCCGCGGCCGAGCGTCCCGAGCTGCCGCTCCAGGCCCATGATGCGCGCGTTGCGCCGGGTGACCAGCTCCACGCACTCCTGCTTGCCCAGCCCCGCGCGCAGGAACCAGCGCAGGGCCAGGAGCATGGTGTCCTGCAGGGTTATGGGGTGGTCGGTCATCAGGCCGTAGTCGACGCCGGACTCCACCAGCAGGCGCACGTTGCGCGGGTCCATGCTTTTCAACTCCACCTTGTAGGGGTGGAAGTCGATGGGCCCGTGGACCACCGGCACGCCGCGGCGCTTGAGTTCTTCATACACGCGCGGGTCGTCCACGGCGATGGCGTGCTGGAGGCTGAGGCGCAGGCCGAACTCGTCGGCCAGGCGCAGCAGCGCGGCGATGTCGTCGGGCTTGTGGGCGTGGGCGATGAAGGTCTCGCGGCGCTCCAGGAGCCTGCGCAGCACCTCCTCCTCCGCGCTGAACTCCACCTCCTCGCGCCTGCGCCCGCGCAGCTTCTTGAGGCGGTCGAGCTTCCGCCGGACCGCGGAGAGCGTCGAGCGCAGGATGCTCAGCGCGCCCATGCGCGTCTGCGGGCGCGCCCCGGCCCAGTCGGGCCTGCTGATGGGGTTGTAGCCGAAGGCGCCCTTGACCCCCCGGCGGGCGATCAGCGCCTCGCTGGTGCTCGCGGCGTAGTTGCGGATTATCGCCCCCCGGCCGCCGAGCACGTTGGCGCTGCCGGGCAAGACCCATGAGTAGAGCACTCCCGCGCGGATCGAGGCCGCGAAGGCAGCATCGTCCATCTGCACGGAGTCCAGCGCCCAGGCCAGGGAGACCACCGGGGCCAGCCGGGAGCTGATCTCGCACTCGGCCAGCGGCTCGGCGGCGCGCCAGATGCCGATGTGGCAGTGGGGGTCCAGGAACGCGGGGGTCAGCACCGCGCATTCGCCGGCGAGCTCGCCCTGTTTGCGCTCCGAGATGCCGCCCAGCTTCTTCCCATTGAAGACCAGAAAGGAGTCGCGGACGACGGATTCGCCGGTGTAGATCAGTTCAGCGTGAACAGAACGCGCGCTCATGGGGAGGAAGCCAACGCGGCGGCCTTTTTTTTGAAGGCCGCGCAGCGCTTCTCCAGCTCGGCGAGCTCCTGCTTCATGCCCTCGACGAACTTGTTGCCCTCGAAGGTGCCGCGGACCGCCTCGAAGTCCGCGTCGCGCGCGGCCTCG
>CAZONU010000451.1:0-3828 GCA_964581145.1 uncultured Planctomycetia bacterium | reverse complement strand
GGATAAAGTCATGGTCAGCCGCAAGACCGGTGCCATGTACGTCATCAGCCGCAAGGTCTCCCGCGGCGGCCTGCCCCCGGCCAGGCTCTACAAGATCACCGGGCGCGGCCAGGGCGCCAGGATCGCCGCCGAGCTGCAGCTCAAGGGCCTGATGGGCGCGGCCCAGACCCTGGACGAAAGCGGCAAGACGCCGGTCATCTGGCTGGCCGGGACCGTCTCCGGCGCGGCCAAGAAGGGCGGCGACCAGCTCATCCGCATCGAGGACCGCGGCGCTGCGCTGACCATCACCGGGCAGGACTTCCTCAACCGCGACCGCGACGCCATAGCCTTCGTGGGCTACGCGGACGTGGACCCCGAGGCCGAGCTGGTCTACGTGACCAGGAGCGGCGGGACCGTCTGGCGCTTCAACGGCGAGACCGGCAAGGGCGGCCCGCTCAAGATCAAGGCGGTGGACCTGGCAATCGGTCCCGGCGGGCACGTCTACACCTGGGGCGTCTCCGGCGGATACCACGGCCCGGTGGCCCGCTACACGCGCGACCTCAAGCCCGCGCCGCTCCCCGGGGTCGGCAAGCACACCTACGGGAATCTCTACGGCCGCGCCGGCCGGGGCTCCAGCGTCTGCGGCATGGACGTCGACAAGCTCGGCCGGGTCTTCGCCACCTGGGGCACCAACCGCTGCCACGTGCGCGCCTACGGCCCGGACGGCAAGCTGGTGGATTTCCCCCGCAAGCTCACCATCAAGGGCAGGAAGGGTTCCACGACCATCCCCGTGGCCGTGGACTACGTCTCCGGCTACGGCGGGAGCATCCGGGTGGACCTGGCCGGCAACATCTACCTGTTACAATCCGGCGTGCCCAAGGGCTTCAAGCCGCCGCCCGGCTTCGAGAAGGACGTCGCTTATCGCGTGGCCACCGGCACCATCCTCAAGTTCGGGCCCACCGGCGCCAAGCGCAAAGTACCTGTCAATACCGGCGGGCGCGGCGGCAACCCCCTGGAGTTCGAGGGCACCCTCAAGATGTACCCGGACTGCGGGGCGATCAGCGCCTGGCGCTGCGCGGGCTCCTGCGCCTGCACCAAGCCGCGCTTCGACATCGACGGCTTCGGGCGGCTGTACATCCCCAACGCCATGACCTTCAAGGTCTCGGTCCGCGACAACTCCGGCAACGAAATAGTGGAATTCGGCGGCTACGGGAACTTCGATTGCCAGGGGCCCAAGAGCACCGAGCCCAAGCCGGAAATCCCCCTGGGCTGGCCGATCACCGCCGGGACCAGCGACAAGTACATTTACGTAGGCGACTGCCTCAACCACCGCGTGGTCCGCGCCGACAAGACCTGGGCCGCCGCGGAGACCGTGGGCGTTAAATAAGCCGGTTTCCTCATAATCCCCGCAGCGCGGCGTCGGATCTGTCCGGCGCCGCTTTTTTGTCATGAGAATCCCGCGAACCTTTCCGGGCCTGCCGGGGTCGTACCGACGGAGCACTGGAGCGCCCCAGCCAGAAGCAGGGCGACGTGGCCAAGGTCACCAGGGACCTGGCCGACATGCTCGCCAGGCCCCGCGGCTAGAAAGGAAGGACCCGACCATGAAGCGCATCACACTGGCACTGTGGGGGGTGGTCCTGGCGGGAGCCCTGGCCTCCGCCGGCGAGGGCGGCGCGCCGATTTGCGGAGAGCCCAGGGTGAATCCCGTCCGGGCGCTCCAGGGCATCTCCACGGAAATGCACAAGGTCAAGGACAGGCTCGAAGCCGAGCACCACGGCGCCAGGGTGCTCTTAACCCAGCAGGAGATACTCGAGCGCCTGGACGAGATCATCAAGGAAGTCGAGAAGCAGCAGGCGCCCCCGCACGACGGCAAGGCGGACCCCAAGAGGAAACCCCAGCCCCGGCGGGGACCCAAGCGGCCCTCCGCCGCCCCCAATAACGAAGGCGAGCCCCGGCCCGGCAGCGGGCAGAACCCCAGCAGGCCGCTGGAGGAGGAGTTCCTGACCTCCGGCTCCAAGCCTCCGGCCGGCATGCACAAGACCAGGGCGGAGCTCTCCGCCGTCGGCGGCAGGTGGGGAAAACTTCCCGCCAAGGTCCGGCGCAGAATCATACAGGTAAGGAGCGCCGACCTGCCCGACCGCTACCGGCGGATGATCGAGCTCTATCTCATGGCCATCGCCGAGGAGGACGGGCGCTAAGTCGGCCCTCAGAAGCTCCGAGGCCGAAGCCGCGCCCCCGGCCTGGGGGCGGAGAGCCCCCGCACCGGCCCCCTCACTTTCTTGTGAAGGGGGCCGGTGCTTTCCTTGGAGAACACGTGGGCCTCCGGCGGCCATGCAAACCGGCGTGGGGACGGAGTTGGCGCGCGAGCGAGCCGGCCGCCGCACGAGGGCGCGGCAGCGCCGAAGAGAAACAGCAGGGGGCCGCCCACAACTAGAGAGGGAGGGAGGCCCCCTGCACCCCACACTGGCCCCTGGGGACATGCGGACTCCTCGAGAATTTCTGCGACCCGGCTTAGGAAGACTGCCACAGAGGCACAGAGGATACAGAGAGGGAACTCCAGGCAGAGGGAAGGGGCGCGGCCCGCGGCGGCGAACGGGCTGCGCTTCTTTATTTCGAAAGACCGGCGGCCATTGGGGACATAGAGTTATTGGCAGGCGGCCCCGCGGGATGGAGAGCATTAATGATCAGGAAGCTGCTGGCTGCGTGCTCGTTCCTTGCTTTCCTGGGCTGCAGCAGACCGGACGCCCCGCCCCGAGGCGCTGCGCCGCGGGACGATCTCGATGGCCACTTCAATGCTCGCATCGCCGATCTGATGACCTCCCCGGAGATCATCACTGGTGCATGGGACGGGGAAGTGCCGCCAAGCCTTTCCCCGGACAAGAAATGGGCGGCCTACGCCAAGCGCGGCACTGTTTACGTCCATAAAGCGGGCGGGAAGGAAGGCGCAAAGGTAATTGAAACAATCCGAACCATCGGCTTCTTCTGGGGGCCGTCCGAGAAAAGCCCCAAGCTCATAATCAATCACTACCGCGTCAGCAACCAGACGACGTGTCACGCCTTCAGGCCGGAGGGCAAGCTGGTCGACGTCTCCGCCGGGGCTTTCGAGGCCTTTGACCCCGCGGGCGAGTTCGGCAGCGTCCATGCTGTCGCCATCGCCTGCTCCCCCGACAATCAGCAAGCCCTTCTCAAGGTGGTCGGTTGGGCCGACAGGGGCAGGAGCGGATACTATTGCGTATCGACCGCGGACGGCCGGGTGATGCGCAGCTTCGCGAGCGCCTGCGACATCCCCTACCTGTGGTGGAAGCGACGCCCGGCTACTTCCCCTCCGCGCGCAGCGCGGCGTCGGCGCTCATGAAGACGTTGCCGTGCATGGCGCCGTTGGCGGAGTGCACCTGCTGGTAGGTCGGCGGGCCGTTCTTCCAGCAGGCGTTTTTAACGCCATAAGAAAAGCACTTCCGGGCGGTGTCCATGTACTTGGTGTCCCCGGTCAGAAGATACGCGTGAGCCAGGGCGTCGGCGCCCATTATGTTGTAATGCGAGACGGTGCCCTTGCCGGCCACGCTCCCGTCGGGCCGCGGGGTTATCGTGTAGTACATGCCGTTCTCGGGGTGGACGCCCTTGCGGAGCGTCTCCAGGTGGGCCAGGAGATACGCGCGGGCCTCCTTGTCGGCGGGGAACATCTCCACGTAGCGGGCCAGGGCCATCATGTAAAAAGATGACGACCACAGGCTGGTGGCCTTGTGCTTGGCCGGCTTGCCGTCGAACGCGCAGGACTTCACCTGCCAGCGGGCGCGGGTCAGGGACTTCTCCTCGCCGGTCATCAGGTACCCTTCCAGCAGGCGGTTCAGC
>CAZONU010000450.1:0-3835 GCA_964581145.1 uncultured Planctomycetia bacterium | reverse complement strand
GCCTCGGTCGGACCCGGGGTGGCCACCGCGGTGGTCTCCATCCCCTGCCGCTACGTGCACAGCCCCGCGGAGGTGATCTCGCTCAAGGACCTCGGGGACGTGGCCCGGCTGCTGGCCGAGTTCGTCCTGCGCCTGCCGGCCAGGCCCAACTTCAAGCCGTTCTGAGGCCCGGGGAAGCCGGCTCGTGGGACAAAAGCGCCGGATCGCTTACTACGCAATCCACCCCATGAACTATGCCCTCTTTCGGCCGGTGCACCGCCGGCTGGCCGGTGATCCGCGCCTGGAGTTCGAGTTCGCCGGCCGCGACGGCCGCTCCCGCCGCCCGGAGGAGATGTACAGGTCCGCGGGTCTGGAGGGCGGCCGGGTGGTCCACACCTCCCGAATGCGCCTGGCCCGCTATGACATGTTCATCGCCTGCAACTTCCGCACCCTGCCCTGGCGGGCGCGCTGGAAAATCCAGACCTACCACGGCCTCAGCCCGGTCAACTCCTTCCTGAAGAAGCCGCATCGCATCATGAAGTACGATCGGCTGTTCCTCTACGGACCGCACATGAAGCGTCGCCTGGTGGAAACCGGCGCGCTGGCTGAGGGTGACCCGCGGATGATGGTCATTGGCTGGCCCAAGCTCGACGCTCTGGTCGACGGGTCATTGGACCGGGATGGAATCCTGTCCGAGTGCGGGTTGGATCCCGCGCGCCGGACGGTGCTCTACGCTCCAGGGTGCAAGGAACGCGGCTCCCTGGCCGCAGGGGGCGAGGCGATTGCCCGCGCCCTGGCGGAAATGGACCTCAACGTCCTGGTCAAGCTGCACGACCGCAGCCGCGATCCGGCGTTCTGCGGCTGCGACTGGGGCCAGCGCCTGGCCGCGCTGGGTCTGCCCGGGGTGCACCTGGCCGCCGGCTGCGACCCGGCGCCCTATCTCTTCGCCGCTGACCTGATGATCACCGACGTCAGCTCCATCTCCTACGAATACTGCGTTCTGGACCGACCCATCGTGATTTTCGAGGTGCCCGGAGCCATGGACCCTTACCCGGAAAAGGACCAAGCGGTCTGGAAGCAGGACCACGGCGAAGTGGTAGCCCAAGCCGGCCAAGTGTGCCCGGCGATCGAGCGCGGCCTGGCTGACCCGGGCTCCCGCGGCGAAATCCGCCGCTGGAAGGCCGCGCAGCTCTATTACCGACCGGGCACGGCCACCGACCGGGGCGGTCGCGGCCATATACGAGATGCTGGAGATGGAAGCTCCGTAGTGGCGCTCAGGAGCGAATCCGGGGAAGGATGTCCTCTTCGGCGCGCTTGAGGTCCTCCGCAGTGTCTACTTCCACCCAGGGGTGTTCGCCGCACTCCAGCGCTTCGAAGGGATGCTGCCCGCAGATCAGGTGTATCCCGTGGGGCAGCCAGGCACGTAGCTCTCCCGAGCTAATGACCTGGTCGGCCGAGTCCCACAGCGCGCGGGCTCCGGGCCGGCTCAGCTTGATGATTCCCAGGTTCTCACCGGCGGCCCGCCCGGGAGGCATTTCTTTGCTCATGGCTGCCACGCGCCCGCCGGAGACCTCAACCTTCATGGCCTCCTCGTCGAGCTCGGCGCCGGCATCCAGAAGCAGCGCGTCGGGCGCCGGATGATCGACCAGCGTGCGCAGCAGAGCCTCGGAAAACAGCACGTCCCCGTTGAGGAGCAGAGCATCCGAGTCCAGCCGCTCGCGGCAGAGCCAGAAGGAGTACAGGCTGTTGGTCATCGCGTAGTCTTCGTTGAAGATCAGGTCCACCCGGCCCGAGTAAGGCTCGAACTTCTCGCGGTGCCAGCCGACAACCGCGACCACCGAGTCGACCCCGCAGGCTTGGAGGGCCTCCAGCTGATACTCGAATATCGGCCGCCCCCCGACCTCCAGCATGCACTTGGGACGGTCGTCCGTAAGCGGGCGCAGCCGTTTGGCGCTGCCAGCGGCCAGGATGATCGCGCGCATGGTGCTTTCCTCTCGTCTCAAAGCAGGAGCTTAACGGTGGCCCGCCCGCCGTCAAACGGGCGCGGTGCGCGGAGCCTTATTCGGCCGACTCGCCGGCAGGCTCGGTTGCCAACGACTTGAGCCGGGCGTTGTGCCAAAGGGTGAAAAGCGGCCAGGCCGCCAGCGCCCCGACGAAGGCCAATACGATGTCTTTCTGCGCGTCCCACTTGTCGTCCTGGTGGCCCAGGTAAGCGGCGTCCAGATGGGGGTTAACGGCCACCACCGCCCACTCGAAGACCTCCCAGAGCCCGGCGACCGCGCCGATCACCGCCACCGCGAAGAAGCAGGCCCACCCGCGGCTCACCCTGGCGACTCTGACGACAATTTCCCGCACCGGCACGTAGAGCAGGAAGCCCAGCGCGAAGTGGGCCAGCCGGTCGTAGTGGTTGCGGTCCAGCCCGTCGAACCTCGCCTCCAGCCACCCGAAGAAGGGCTCTTTGCCGTAAGTGAAGTGCCCGCCCCAGAGCTGGACCAGGACGTGCAGGAAGATCATCCAGTAGGCCAGGCGGCTGAAGACCAGCCAGCGGTGACCGACCACGCAGGCCAGCACCATCAGCGCCGGAGCGATGAGCTCCGCGGCCCAGTCGGCGCGGTCGCTGGGGGCGATGCCCAGAGCGGCGGCGGCGATCAGAATCCCGGCCAGGAGAGAAATGCGCTCGGCGCGCGAGGGCACCTTCAGGCGCTCCGGCTCCGACCCCGGACCGCGAAGCCCACCGCCAGGAGCGCCGCGCCGGGCAGGAAACCCGCCCACCAGCCGCCGGCCCCCGCCAGCGCCAGGTGCGCGGCGTAGAAGGGCGAGAGCCCGATCATCCGCGCGAGCGGCGGGAAGACGTCCAGCGCCAGGAACCCCAGCAGCCCGGGCAGGCCCGCCAGGACCGCCGCCGCGGTCAGGCCCCGGGCCCGGAAGGCGGCGGCCGCCGCCCCGGCCCCGGCTCCGGTAACCCCGACCAGCAGACACCCCACCAGGGCCGCGCCCAGCGGCGCCGGCGAGACCACCCGCCCGACCAGCACGAAGGGCACGGCCACCAGCCCCAGGAGCGCCCCGCGCACCAGGCCGACCAGTCCCGGATTGACGCGCCCGGGCGCGGGCGCCGGAAAGAGCGGCAGCCCCAGCAGCGCGAAGAGCAGCGCGCACTCCACGACCAGCAGGGGCAGAGAGAGCTTCAGGAGGTACTCGCGCGCCGGGTCCGGCATGTGCGGGAAGAGCGCGGCCAGCAGCATCGGCAGGAAGAGCGCCCCCACCGAGGCGGCCAGCAGCCCCGGTCCCGGCGCGGCACTGGGACCGGGAGGGGCGACCGCGACGGGCTTCTCGCCGGCGTTCATCTTTCCGGGGGCGCTACCCGCGCGCTCCGGCGCCGTTGGCGGCCGACCAGTCCGCGCGCATGCGCAGGCTGTGGCCCTTGTAGCGGACCATGATGGCCTCGATGGCCGCGGGATCGCCCACGCGGTCCAGGACCTTCTCGATCTCCCGGCACTTCTCCTCGGCCGAGGGGTAGAGATAGGTCCGCGACTGGTTGTAGCTGCCCCAGTCGATGACCAGCCCCGAGGCGGTCCGGGCCACCATCTGCGGCAGGCTGTCGAAGGAGCCCTTCTCCTCAATGACCTCCACCGAACTGAGTCGCAGCCCGGCGCCGCGGCCTTCGAGCACGGCGGCCAGCGCCCCGGCCAGGCGGAGCGAATCGGCCAGCGGCCGCCCTTCCCAGGGCTCCCCGGGCCGGGAGAGCGGCGCGCGGATTCCCCTGATGACCGGACGGCCCCGTTCCGGGCGCCGGACGGGCTTCATCGGCAGCCGGCAGCCGCGGCGGTCGACCAGGTAGTAGCGCCCGCCGCGCCGC
>CAZONU010000449.1:0-3849 GCA_964581145.1 uncultured Planctomycetia bacterium | reverse complement strand
GGGGCGAGGTGCTCGAGCGCCGCAGGGTCAAGGGCAGCGGCCGGTGGCAGAGCCAGCGCTTCGAGGTGCCCGCCGGCGAGCCCGGGCTGCTGCAGTTCCAGGCGCGGCTGGAGATGGACCGCCGGGCGGCGGTCGCCGCGCTGGCCGGCGCTATCGCGCACTGGTCCTGCGACGAGGGCCGGGGCCTCGAGCTGCGCGACGGCGTCGACGGCAAGACCGGCGGCCGGCTGCAGAGCGCCGACCCGGCCGGAGCCTGGCGGGAGGGCAAGGTCGGCAAGGCCCTGCGGCTGCGATCCAACGAGTACGTGGTAATCCCCGCGCAGCCCAGGCTGGGCGAAGCCTGGTCCTTCACCGGCTGGTTCCTGGCGCCCCTCCCGGCGGGGACCAGGGGGAGCGTGCTGCTCCGGGGCCGGAGCCGGGACTTCCAGGTAACGGCCGACAAGGACGGCAGGCTGGGCACCCGGGTGTCGGGCAAGGGCGGCTTCCGCTCCTGCGGCTTCAATCTCAAGAGCCTCAAGCGCGGCTGGCACCACCTGGCCGCGGTGGGCCAGGGCGGGAGCACCACGTTCTACGTCGACGGCCTGCGCGTGGGCTCCTGCGACGTCAAGTCCACCGGCGACCTCTACGCCATCGGCAACGGGGCCTACGGGGGGCAGCTCTTCTCCGCGGGGCTCGACGAGATGCGCCTGCACAACCGCGCGCTGAACCACGTCGAGGTCAAGTGGATGATGGACCTCTCCGCCGCGGGCCGGGAGGAGACCGGCTACCTGCTGCGCGAGGTCTGGCGCAACGTGGCCGGCGAGACCGTCGCCCACCTCACCGGCAGCGACCGCTACGCCCGCGAGGCCGACCGCCAGGAGCGCATCGAGGCGCTGGAGGTGGCCCCCGGCGCCGAGGCCCGCTGCGGCGCGCGCGTCCGCGGCTACCTGCTGCCGCCCCAGAGCGGCGCCTACACCTTCATGATCAGCGCGGACGACAGCGCCGAGCTGTGGCTGAGCACCGGGCGCGACCCGGCCAGGAAGACCCTGCTGGCCAGCGTCAAGGGGCCGGTGCCGGCCGGGACCTGGGACCGCCAGGCGGGACAGACCTCCCGGCCCGTGGTGCTCCGCGCCGGGGAGCGCTACTACCTGGAGGTCCTCCACAAGCAGGCCGGGGGGCAGGCGCACCTGTCCGTCGGCTGGAAGCGCCCGGACGGCAAGGTCCAGAAGGCCATCCCCGGCGCGCGGCTCATGCCCGACCTGCCGGGCGCCAGGCGCACCGGCGATCCCGGGGCGCTGCTGCGCGAAGCCAGCGCGGACAACAACCAGGCCGACCTGATGGTCTCGGTCAACCGCGACCCGCTGCGCGTCCTGCTGGTCGACGCCTACCCCCGCTGGGAAAGCCGCTACCTGATGACCATGCTCGAGCGCGACCGGCGGGTCAAGCTGGTGCGCCGCTACCGCGCCGTGCGCGTGCCCCGCGGGGAGCTGGAGCTCCTGCCCGAGAAGCAGGAGGAGCTGGACCGTTACGCGATGGTGGTCTTCGGCGACCTCATGCCCAAGGAGCTCAGGAGCGGCGACCAGAAGCGCCTGGCCGACTTCGTGGCCCGGCGCGGCGGGTTCCTGGTGCTGCTGGCCGGCCCGCGGGGCCTGCCCGGCCGCTACAGCCTGGGGGGGATGGCCGACCTGCTGCCGGTCAAGGCCGCGGCCGGGACCGGGGGCAAGCCGGGACGGCCGGACGACCCGGCGCCCGCCGGGGGCTCCGGGCGGGTCAGGCTGAAGCTCACCGGGCGGGGCCAGAAGCACGCGCTGATGGCCGTGCTGGACGACCCCGCGCTCAACCGCAAGCTGTGGCCGGCCCTGCCGGGGCTGACCTGGGTCGCGCGCAACCTGACCGCCAAGGCCGGCGCCGAGGTGCTGCTGGAGACCGACGACCCCCAGCGCACGCCGGTGGCGGCCATGTCGCGCTTCGGCGCCGGGCGCGTGCTGTACCTGGGCACCGACGAGTCCTGGCGCTGGCGCGACCGGCTCGGCGACCGCATTCACCAGACCTTCTGGCTGCAGGCCGTGCGCTGGGGGCTGGGACTGCGCCTGCGCGGCAAGGACAGCCGGTTACAGGTCGCCCTGGCCCGCAGCATGATTACCCCCGAGGAGGAGACCGAGCTGCGCGCCCGGGCGGTGGGCCCCGACGGGAAGCCCCTGGCGGTGCGGCTGGTCGTCCGCCTGGGCCGGCTCGACGAGAAGAACCAGGTGGTCCCCGAGAGCGCCCGCCACCTGGAGATGACCCCCGTCCCCGACGGCGCCGGCATCCACCAGCTGCGCCTGGCCGGGCTGGGCGAGGGCCGCTGGCGGCTGCGCACCGCGGCCGAGGGCGGCGCTCTGGAGGGCCTCAGCGAGGTCCGCGAGCTGCTGGTCCAGCGCCAGCCCGGGCGCGAGGGCATCGAGCTGGGCGCCAGCCCCGCGACCATGCGGCGGCTCGCGGAGATCGGCGGCCACCGCGCCGGCGACTTCGGCGAGGCCCGGGCGGTGGTGGAGTCGCTGCTCAGCGGGCTCAAGGCCCGCCCGGTGCGCGAGGTGAGCACCCACAGCCTGTGGGACAACTACCTGATCCTGATCGCCGCCGTCGGGCTGCTGCTCACCGAGTGGCTGTGGCGCAAGCGGCAGGGCCTGCCCTGAGCTCCGGGAGGGGCAGGCCATGCCGGCGGAGGGGGGGAGAAGAGATCCGGAGGGACGGCCGAATGGCTGAGCTGCCTGCCATCCTGAGTCGGAAGCTGAACCGCTACGCGGCCTGCCGCCGGCGCTGGCGGCTCCTGCGCGGGGCCGCCGAGGCGGCCGTGCTGCTGCTGGGCGGGGAGCTGCTGGTGGCGCTCCTCGACGGGGTCCTGCGGCCCGCGCGCGGCGTGCAGGTGACCGGCGCCTGGCTGGTCTGGGCCGCGGCTCTGCTGGTCCTGGCCTGGCGGGGCCTGTGGCCGGCCCTGCGCCGCAGGCGGCTGGTGGACGTGGCCCTGGCGCTGGAGGAGAGCACCGGCGGCCGCATGGAGGAACGGGTCAGCTCCGCGGTCGAGCTGGCCGGGCTGCGCCCCGCCGGGGTCAGCTCCTGGATGATAAACCGCACGGTCTCGCTGGCGGTGGCCGAGGTCGCCCGGCTGGACCCGGCCACGGCGGTGAACAGGACTCCGGCGCGGCGCGCCTGGAAGCGCGCGGCGATTCCCGCGGCCCTGGTCTGCCTGGCGCTGGCCCTGCCGGTGGCGCGGAGCCTGATGCTGCGCGCCCTGCTGCCGGGCATCAACCTGGCCAGGCCCCTGGGCGCCAGCCTGACCGTTGAGCCCGGCGACGCGCGGCTGGCCGCCGGGAAGTCCCTGGAGCTCAGCGTGCGCAGCCGGCCCGCCGGGGCCGGCGCGGCCCTCCTCGTCGAGTGGGAGGACGGCCTCTGCGAAGAGCTGGCCATGAAGCCGCTGGAGGCCGCGGGCGCCTTCGGGCTGCGCGTCCCGGAGCTGATGCAGGGGTTCACCTACCGGGTGAGGTGCGGGGAGGCGGAGAGCCGGCTCTACAGGGTGAGCGTGGTCGATCCCCCGCGCGTCGGCGAGGTCAGCCTGCGCATCACCCCGCCGGCCTACGTGGGCGACCGGGTCAAGAACGTCGACGGCGGCGACGCCGGGCTGCTGGCCGGGTCGGTGGTAGAGATCAGCGCCCGGCTCACCGGCCCGGAGGCGGTCGCCGCGGTGAGCCCGTCCGGCTCGGGCCAGCGCCGGCCGATGCGCCTGTCCGGCAGGGAAGCCGGGGGCCGCCTCAAGGTGATGAAGAGCCTGCGCTACCGCCTGCGCCTGACCGGGAAGGACGGCCTGGTGGCCGAGTCCGCGCAGCAGTGGAG
>CAZONU010000448.1:0-3851 GCA_964581145.1 uncultured Planctomycetia bacterium | reverse complement strand
GAGAGATATCGACCAAAGTCCTCACCCGCTGAAACAAAAATGATGGAACACTAGGGCAATCAAGCAACTCGGCGGCAGAGAACAGGCCGTCCGGAAGCTGTCGCTCTACTTGCGTCTGGTGCCCCGCAAGTCAGCCCATGACACACTGTTCTCAATCCATATCCTCGAGCATTGCGGTGCCCCCGCAACGCCAACGCTCAAGAGCATGCTTTCAGCTCCAGATGAGACTGCCCGCCAAGCCGCCGCCGAAGCTCTGAAGAGAATCAAGACGGCAGAGCAGAGGGAGTGGTAGCGAATGCCCGCCCCCGCCCCTTCCCCAGCGTGCCCACCTGGTGACAGATCGCCACAGGAGGACGGGGCTGTGGACAGGCCCGCGGTGAAACTTGCCGAGCGCGGTGCGTTCTGCCTACTGCGCCTTGAAAGCTGGCGGCCTATTGCCTAGCTGGCTTCCGGAGGCTAGAATGTGAGAGGGCTCCCCTGGAGGCCTGTGGAAAGGCCGACCGGGCTCATGGTCCGGGGGCGAACGTGGTTACACGTTCGGGTTGGTCTCAGCGACCACCGACCGTTCGAATCGGGCAGGGGAGCCTTATCATTGCCAAGTACGGGAGAGGGGTGGAATGACTGAGCAGCCCGGGGAACACATTCCCACCCCCCGCTCCAAGCGTATCTATGTCTACTGGGGCGTGGCGCTCACTTTGCTCATTGCCGCCGGGCTCTTCTCGTGGCTGGTGGTGGTGCCGGTGATGCAGGTGCGCGGTATTGTAACCGGTGTTGAAGATGCAATTGCGCAGAACCGAGTAAGCTGGGAGCCTCAACAGATAAGGAAGCTCGGCGGCCCGGCAGATGCGGCCGGTAAGATACGCCTCTATCTGCGCATGCCGCGCAGTGTGGCGCCAAAGCCCCATGTGGCCCTCCTGTTCTTGGGGTCTTTCGGTCGAGATGTCGAATGGGTTGTTCCCTACCTCACCGAGTGTCTCAAGGACGAAGACTCCGAGATTCGTCTATCAGCTGCGATAGTTCTGGGCTACATGGGTGATCCACGAGCCTTGAAGCCTCTGATTGCCGCGCTCCAGGACAAGAATTCCGACTGGCTTCTAATGGTTGTACAGGCCCTCGGTGAGATTGGCGACGCAGACGCAGTGAAACCCCTGGTTGCGCGAGTCAATGACGACGAATCGCTTGCCGTTGCAATTCAAGCGCGAGAAGCATTGGTGAAGATAGGCAAGCCCGGAGTCGGAGAACTCATTGAAGCCCTTGGGGAAGCCAAGAGCGCCCGAGCTCGCCTAGTGGTAGTGTCTGCTTTGGGGCTACTTCGAGACCGCCGAGCTGTCGGACCTCTTGAGGCCGTTCTGAAAGACGAGGATGAGTACGTCCGCCAAGCCGCCGCCGAGGCGCTGAAGAGGATTCGCGACCGGAAGAAGCTGGAAAAGCAGGAACCCCACAAGTAGAATAGCGGCGAAGGAGGTGCGCATATGGCAGTGGCAATCACCGCAGTGCTGGGAGTCCTGGCGCTGGCCGTCGGCTGGCTGGCCTACCGCCGCTTCTCGCGCAAGGACGAGGCCCAGCGCTGCGCGCGACTGAAGCGGCGAGGGGCCGCCGCTCGGGAGGCCGCCCAGGAAGCCGCGAAAAAGCCCCCGGGAGAGGCCGCCCCCAAGCCCGCAGCCGAAGCCGCCGAAGCCTCCGGCTCCGCCGAGGCTGCGCCGGAGGAGGAGAAAAGCCCGGGGGGGAAGTGACCGCCGACCGGCCCTCATTCGAAGAGCGCCGCCGGGCGAGGCAGCCGGAAGCGAAAAAGCCCTCCCGCTTCTGGTGGCTGTGGCTCGGGCCCCTGGCGCTGGTCCTGGCGCTCCTGCTGATGCACAACTGGCTGGTGGTCGCGGCGCTGGCCGGCACGGCCCTCTTCGTCGGGGCCTTCGCGTGGTCCTGGCCCTCAGAGAGAGCGCCCGGTCAGGCCGGCGACCTCCCGGAAACCCGGCCGCTCCGCCCGGAGGAAGCGCCGGCCCGGCCCGACGAGGAACCCGAGTGACCGAGCCGCCGCCGAATCCCGACAAGCCCGCCTCGCGGCTCATCGTCTGGGCGCCGGCCGCGGGGGTCCTGGCCCTGGTCCTGGCCGCCGGGGGCTGGGCGCTGCTCAGGCAGCGCGCCGGCCGCGGGGGCCTGCGCCTGGTCAGCGACGCGCGCTACGCCGCCGCGCTGGAGAAAGTATACGCCGAAGAACCCGCCGCCGACGCCGACGGGGCCACCCGGCTCACCTGGCTCCGCACCGCCGCCCACGCCGAGTGGCTGATGCGCAACTACGCGGCGGCCGAGGAGCACCACCGCAAGTCCCTGGAGCTTGCGCCCGACACCCCGGTCCTGCACGCCAACCTCTCGGTGACCCTCGGCAAGATGGGCCGCTACCGGGAGGCCGCCGCCGAGGCCCGGAAGGCCCTGGCCCTGCCCGGCGTCGACGCCATGCACGCCAACATGGTGCTGGCCTGCTGGGAGTGGGAGCTGGGCCAGGGGGCCCAGGCCCGCGCCCGGGTGAAGAGCGTGGCGGTGCCCGCCCGCCGCGGCGACCGCCGCCTCTACTACGGCTGCCTGGCCTGCTTCCGGGCGCAGACCGGCGACGAGAAGGCGACCGAGGCGGCCATGAAGCAGGCCCTGGCCCTGGACTCGACCAGCGGCAGCCGGGCCTTCTTCGAGCGCGACGTGGCCTTCGACCCCTACCGCAAGAGGGCCTGGTTCATCCGGCTGGTGGGCGAGACCCTGGCAAAGTAAAAAGAGCGCTGGCCGCGCCCGCTTGCGCCCCGCCGCGCCGGGGCTATGCTGGGGGGAGGCGGGGGCAGGGGGAGGAGCCGAGCCGTGGATAAATGCGTCCGGAACCGACTGCTGACGCCGGGGCTGGCCGCGGCGGCGCTGCTGGCCGCCGGGGCGTGCGCGGGAGCGGAGATGCCGAAGAAGGACCTGGCGACCGTCAAGAAGCGCATCTACGAGTCGCTGCTGCCCGCCGGGGGCGATAAGCGCCCCGCCGCGCGGGCGCGGAGCTACATGAAGTCCCTGGGGCCCAAGGGCACCTGGAAGGACATCGACTACAGGAACCGAACTCCCTCGAGCTGGCCGGCCGCCCGGCACCTCGGCCGCCTGATCGCCATGGCTGCGGCCTGCCGCCAGCCGGAGGGCGCGCTGGCCGGGGACGGGGCGCTCAAGGCCGCGACCATCAAAGGCCTGGACCACTGGCTGGCCAAAGACTACCGCAACCCCAACTGGTGGTGGAACGAGATCGGCGTGCCCATGAACGTCGGCAGGGTGCTGGTGCTCATGGAGAAGGACCTGACCGCCAAGCAGATCTCCGCGGGCGTCAGGATCATGAAGCGCAGCAGGATCGGCAGGACCGGGCAGAACCTGGTCTGGCTGGCCGGCAACCAGGTGGTCTGGGGCTGCCTGGCCGGGGACGAGAAGGCCGTGGCGGCCGCCTTGGGGCGCATCTCCCGCGAGATCCGCATCGCCCCCGGCACGCGGGAGGGCGTCAAGGCCGACTACTCCTTCTGGCAGCACGGCCGCTGCCTCTATTCCGGCGGCTACGGCCGGGGCTTCTCGACCGACGGCGCGCGCTTCGCCTGGCTGGCCCGCGGCACCGGCTTCGCCTTCCCGAAGAGCAAGGTGAAGATCCTCTCCGCCTACCTGCTCGACGGCCAGCAGTGGACCGTCCGCGGCCGGACCATGGACTACGGCACCATAGGCCGGGAGATCTCCCGGCCCTACGCGGGGCGGGCCGGCTCGCTGGTCGGCGCCTGCCGGCGGATGATGGCCGTCGACGCGGAGCGCAAGGCGGAACTGGCCGCCTTCCTCGACCGCCTGGAGAACGGCCCGGA
>CAZONU010000447.1:0-3896 GCA_964581145.1 uncultured Planctomycetia bacterium | reverse complement strand
CATCGAGCGGCAAGAAGAAGGGCGGCGGCGGCGGCGGCGGAAGCTGCGCGCTGGCGAGCGCGCCCGCTTCAGCCGGAGATGCGGCCGCATGGGGTTTCCCATACCTGCTGGTGGCGGCCTTGTGGGTCTTGTCCCGACTGCGCAGGCCGCCCATCAGCCGGCGCTTGCCGCCCTCCATGAAGGACTTCAACCACCGGTAGTAGGCCGCCTTGGTCACGCCCTCACGGCGACAGAGGTCGGTCACCGACTCCTCGCCGCGAAGACCTTCCAGCACTATGCGGATCTTGTCCTCGGCAGGCACCCGCTGCCGACTCCGCCGCTTGACTCCCCGCTGTTTCACTTTCGCTGACGGGGAACAACGGGCCAGATCCCGACGCCTAGCCGGGGCGCCCCGGGGGCGGTCCGCGTCGAAGATGACATACTGGTAATGGAGAACCATTCCCGAGTTCTGAGCCAGGACATCCCTCAGGCCAGATGGGCCAGTTGGGGCGGTTTCCGGCCGGGCACGAAGACGGGTCGTCGCCCGCAAGTGGTCCTGTAGTAAGAGGTTGACGCCCAGACCACCTGCCGGGTACGCTCGCGTCCAGTGTCCCAGTCGGGAAGCCATAGGAAAGCAAGCCCCAGGCACCCGCACCCGGGGCTTTTCTTCGGCTTGCGCGGAGCGGGGCCGTCAGGCAAAATGCCGCCGGTTCGGAGAGCAGGAGACGAGCGATGATTCCCCAGAATGAGTGTCTCGGGCGCGCCCTGAAAGCCGCTGACTGGTTCGTCAACTCGCAGATCACCCCGCCGAAGAGCTGGAGCGGGGACCAGGACTGCTTCCTCTATTACTACTTCATGCCCGAGAAGAAGCACGTGCCGGGCATCAACTGGAGCCACGGGCGGGCCCTGTTCGCGCTCGCGGAAGCCTACAAGATCACCGGAGAGGAGAAGTACCGGCAGTCGGCCGAGCGCGGCGCGCGCTTCATCATGGCCCTGCAGCCCATGGACCCCACCAGGTCCGCCACCTTCGGGGCCATCGCCGAGCAGACCCCGGCCTGCAACTGGGGCGGCATGCTCGACGGCGCGCAGGCCGCATCGGGACTGCTCATGCTCTATCAAGTGACCGGGGATCCCGAGTACCTGCGCCGCGGCCGGGCCTTCTGCGACTTCCTGATGCGCAACTGGGACCAGAAGCTGGGCTTCCCCGTCCAGGTGACCTTCCACCCCGAGAAGATCATGTACACGCCCAGCGGGGACCCGGGGCTTATCAACACCATGGCCTGGGCCACGGCCATCCCCCTCTGGCACCTCTACAAGACAACCGGCGAGCGCCGCTACCTGCCGCTGGTGGTCGAGTCCGCCGACCGGATCCTGGCGGCGCAGCGCCCGGAGGGCGGCTTCAACTACAAGCTGGAGCCAGCCAAGGCCGGCGAGCCCAAGCTCAACCACCACCAGGGCATGGGCGAGGGTGACGAGAAGTTCATCCTGCGCAACGACGACGGCATCGCCGTCGTGGTCCTGGCCGCCTACTTGGCCACCGGCGAGAAGAAATACCTCGAGGCCATGGTCCGCTACGCCGCCTGGACCGTCGAGAACGAGCCGCACGAGCGGCCCTACTGCGCCTTCGGCCAGCAGGCCGCCAACCTCTTCGACATCGGCCGGGCCGCCGGGAAGGACTACTCCGCCTGGATCGAGAAGAACCTGGAGGCCAACTGCTTCGCGCGCCAGGTCGAGGGCACCGGGGACGAGAACGCCGACGGCGGCTTCTGCGGCGAGGACGAGGAGGGCGACGCCGGCGTATTCGGCGGGAAGGCCACCGACTACGTGCCCACCCGCAACACCTGCTACATGGCCCTGCTGCTCTTCCGCCTCAGCGGCAAGGGACACGGCAGCGGCTTCAGCGCCTACGGCCTGGGCGGGGACGGGGGCGCCTCGGGGTTGAAGTACATCCCGGGGATGTAGGCGCCACTGCTTGCAGCTGGCTGCGCGGGGGGCCTATGCCCGGACCACGCGCAGGACTATGGTTTCCCCGGCGGGGGCGCTGAGCCTTCCCGCGAGCTTCGCGCCTTTCCGCGAGAACTTCAGTTCGCGCTCCGGCGAGATCTGCTCCACGGACAGCTTCCGGCCGGTAAGCCCCAGGCCCTTGAGATCAATGCTTAGCTGCGACTTCCGGGCGCGCTCCCCGCAGTTTCTGACCGTGAAGTAAAGCCGGCCGGGCCGCGCCCCGAAGCGCTCTATCCACAGACCCGCGGCGCGCGCGTGGGGAACCGGCTGCCAGCCGGCCTCGCCGATGCGCGTGACCAGCGGCATGTGCTTCTTCATCTCCCGCCAGCGCTCGTACTTGGAGCCCGGGGCCATGCCGAAGGCCATGATCTTGCGCGCTGCGGCCAGCCAGGCCTTGCGGCCCGTGGGCAGCCACTTGCCGCCGCAGTAGATGATGGGCTTCCGGCCCAGCAGCATCCTGTGCGTCGAGAGGCGCTCCTCGTCGTACCAGGCGGGTTTGCGCTCGCGGTCGAACACGTCGATGAACTGCCCGCAGTACATCATGGCGTGCTCCAGGTTCACGTTGGACAGCTGCTTCCCGCCGGCCCTGCGCACCACGGCCGTGAAGTACCTGGCCCAGGCCCAGTCGTGAAAGCCCTTGACCTGGCAGAGCCGCCCGCTTTCGGGGTCGAAGGTGCAGGGAATGTCCATCACCGCCAAGTGCGCGCGGCGGAAGTTCAGCCGCCGGAAACCCGAGAAATCGTCCAGCGCGTCGTAGGCGAAGCCGAAGGGGCCCCGGTAGCCCTTCCTCTTCCAGAGCTTGATGTAGCGGAACTGCCAGTCGGTGGCCAGCGTCGAGCGGTTGGGCTCCGGGAGATTGGGGTCCATGTTCATGGGCATCAGCCAGCAGCTCACCTTCGGATAGTAGAAGGCGACGCGCTCGAGCTTGCCCGCGCTGTTCTCGATGTAGCTGTTGTAGGCGCCCTTGGCGCTGATGCGGTCCGGGCAGCCGCAGAGCTGGTTGTTGGCCCCGTGCGCGCCCCGGGCGCGGCCCTCGGCCTGGGCCTTGAGCAGGGCGAGCTGCGCGTCGGGGGTGATGTCCCCGGGGGCCTCGTGGAACCAGTACCAGGGGCCCCGCCAGTGGAACATGTCCCGGGGACTGATGCCCAGCTTCCCGAGCAGGGGCATCGAGGCTTTCGGGATCTCCCCCTTGCTCCACTGGAAGTCGTTGTTGCCGCACACGTAGCCCATGTCCTCCATGTGCGGGTGGGGCGGTCTCTTCGCGGGGTTGTAGACGGTGGCCTCGTTGCCGTGACGCTTGCACCGGCCCCGGAAGAGCTCCGGGAAGAAGCCCTGATAGCGCTCGCAGGCCGAGCGGACGCCCCACTCGGCGTCTGCGGGAAAGATAATGAACCGGAAGCTCGCCCGGCCGGGGAACTTCGTGGTGACAGGAGTCACGCCCAGCGAGAAGGTTATCGAGTAGCCCTTCTCTGACGCCGAAATCAGGAACACCCGCGGCTCGTGGAGCGGGTAGCCGATGGCCAGCCCGGCCCGGCCCTTCGAGACGCAGGAGAAGGGCAGCCTGTTTATCTTTATGCCGTAAACCGCGTTGTCCATGTCGGCGAAACCATCGCCCTTCTTGCCCATGTACAGGAAATCACTTTTCTCCGAGGGGTAGATTTTGCCGCGCTTCACGGTCCGGCTCGTCGCCGCGGTGTTTTCCCACTTCCAGCCGGCCAGCTTGACCGGCAGCGTGAAAGTGACTCGCAACGCGCGGTCAACGCCGCTCAGGTCGCGAACCTCGCCGCGGACGTCGATGAACCTGCCGCCGCGGAAAGACGCCTTCAGTCCGAGGCCCGCCCGTTTGATCCCGCCGGCGAAACGCAGGGTTCCGCCCTTCCCGGTCACCTTGCCGGTCACGGAACCCAGGTCGC
>CAZONU010000446.1:438-3914 GCA_964581145.1 uncultured Planctomycetia bacterium | reverse complement strand
ATCTCGATCTCGTTCGCGTTGAACGCCTGCGCCACAAGACACCTCCGTCAGAAGCCCAGGGCCATGGCCGCCGCTCCGCACAGCGCACCGGCCGCGATGTTGATCGCCTTGATCTCCAGAAACGCGCGTCGCGAGTGGGCGAGCATGGGCAGCATCCCGTGCCCGTCCTGCACGATGGAGCTGGCCAGGAGGACGCTGAAGGGGACGGCCCCGCGCGCGTAAAGCGTCAGGAAAACCAGATGCGGGCCCGATTCGGGGATCAGGCCCACCAAACAGGCAAAAGCAAGGACCAGCCACTTGCCGCTTCGAATCGACTCGCCGAGATGCAAGTGTTCAGTGAGGACATGCATGACGATAAGCGCTCCGAGCGTCCACAGGAATATCTTGGGCGCGTGTGCCCGGGCGACATGCTTCCAGAGGTGCTCTTCCAGGAAGTGATCCGGCACCGTGCTGACGATGAAGAGCGCGACCGCGGACGCGGCCAGCAGAGTCGCGCGCATCCAGGTCCATTCAGGCGGGCCCACCAGACCCGTCGAGAGCGCGAGAGCGAATATCGCCAGCACCACCGCCAGGATCCCCCGCGCCGCCGAGCAACTCTTCCACTGGTGGAGGATCCGGCCTCGGGGGAAGCAGTTGCAGCGCTCCTCCGCGTGGAATTCGAACCCCTCGCAGCAAGCCGGCTGCCGGGTGGTTCGCCTCCCGAGAACGCTGTCGGTCAACGCGCCAACTGCAATACCCAGCGCGAACAGCCCTCCGGTGAGAAAGAGGGCTTGTTTCGGAACCATCGCCAGCATCACGAAGGCCTCGTCGCCGCTGGTCGCGATCATGGCTGCCACCACCGCCCCTACGGTGAGCACCCGGTGCGAGTACATGGCCACGACCGCGAACGCACCCAGGCACCCGGGCACCGCGCCCAGCGCTGCGGCCAGGACGTACTGCCCCCACCGATGTCCGGCGAGCCGCGTCTGCCACGCGCCGCTCGTGAGCACGTTCACGTACTCGACCACCAGCATCATCACGAAGACGAAGCCGGTGATCGTGAAGGCGTGCCGGATGACGTCGATCATCGCGCCGCCCTGCCGGCAGCGCCCGCGGGAGCCTGCTCAAGAATCCCCGATTCCACGGTGATGCTGCCCTCGCAACCGAGTCCCGTGCCCGCCAGCGCGGCCCGGGGGATCTTCGACTTCAGCATGAAGCGCCGCACTCTCTCCCGGTCTCCTATCCGCTGTGGCTCAGTGCCGCGTTGAGGCCCATGAAGATCGCCCCGGCGAGCGTCGTGTAAGCGAAAATCCTCTTGAGGTTCCGGGGGCTCGTCCTCAGCGAGAAAAACCCGCCCACCAGGCCGCCCGCCAGCGCGACCCCGGCCAGGGGAATCGCCCAGCCCGGGTTGAAGTCTCCGCCCGCGGTGTGTCCCAGGAACCCCATCAGCGCCGTCGCCGCGACCATCGCGCTCGAGGTCCCCACGGCGACCCGCATGGGAACGCCGCAGGCGATGACCATCAGCGGGATCTTGAACGATCCGCCCGAGATGCCCACCATCCCGGCCACCAGCCCCGTGGCCGCCGTGACCGGGATCGCCAGCCAGAGGTTCACCACGTACTCGTGTTCCCCGAACTTCCGGCGCCAGAATCCGAATCGCCTTTCCCCCGAAGCCGGTCTCTCCCTTGCGGGCCGCAGCATGAAAAAGGCCGCCAGAACGAGAAGGCCGGCAAAGACCCACTTCAGGACGGCGCCGGGCAGCAGGTGAGCGAAGTATCCGCCGACCAGCGCCATTACATCCGTCGGCGGGTCGATCACCAGGGCCAGCTTCCAGTCCACGATCTTGTTCTTTTGAAAGACCAGCAGCGCGGCCACCGCCGTCACCATCAGGATGAACTGCCCGCTCGTCGCCGCCTGATGCATCGGCGCCCCGGCGGCCACCAGGGCCAGGACGTGGAAATTCCCGCCGCCCCGGCCGGTCATGGCCATCAGGACGGCGATTACGAGGACTGCTGCGGAGGTGAGCAGGAGCCTTGCCATCGCCCGTCCCCGTCCGGGACCAATGTGGACAGAGAATCCCCGATCACGCTCACGATGTCCCGGATGCACTGGCCGTTGCCGGGGCAGGTCAGCCGCCGGATGTAGTCCAGGTCCAGGTCGGCCAGCGGCCGACCCAGCAGGTACTCCTTCAGCGTCTCCGCGACTTGGCTGCACTCCGGCGCGTTCACGATGTCGAAATCGGTGAACCGGAGCGTGCCCGTCCTGTCGCTCAGGGCGAAGCGGACCTTATCGTGGCAGTCGCCAGCCGGCTCCATGAGGGGGGAGTCTCAGGCCTTCCGCAGCGAGAGGGCGCCCTGGGGGCACTCGGCCACGCACCGGCCGCACCCGGTGCACCTCTCGCGGTCGACCTGGGCAGCCTCGCCCACGGAGATCGCCCCGTCCGGGCAGATCTCCTGACAGACTCCGCACGCGTCGCACTTCTCCGGGTCGACGGCGGCCAGAAGGCCGGACCCGGCCCGCTGGCGGCCAAGCTCCTCGACCCGCGCGTTGATGGCCTGGAGCTGGCCTTCAAGCGCCTGGGCCTGCGACCTGAGCATCTCGATCTCCTGCGCCGGGGCCGCCTGAACGCCGGGGGGTGGGGCCATCTCCGGCGGGACCGCGGGGGGAGGCATCGACGGCATGCCGGCCATCCCGCCTCCCATGCCGCCGCCCATTCCCATTCCCCGGCCCATGCCCCGGCCGCCGCCGCCGCCGCCGCCGCCACCCATGCCCCGGCCGCCGCCGCCGCCCATGCCCCGGCCGCCGCCGCCACCCATGCCCCGGCCGCCGCCGCCGCCCATGCCGCGACCACCGCCGCCACCCATGCCGCGGCCGCCGCCACCGCCGCCGCCGCCCATACCGCGCCCTTGCCCCATGCCTCCCCCCATCCCCATCCCGCCGCCCATTGGCGGGAACTCCGCCTGCGCGCCCGGGCCTGCCCCGGGCGCGCCCCCGGCCCCCATCCCGAAATGGCTGGCTACGTTCGGCTCCTCGGCGGCCGAGAAGGCCCCGGCCTTGAAGGCTTCGACCGCTCCTCGCACGGGACCGCTCGCGCCCACGATCACCTGGATGTCGGCCGCCCCGAAGGTCCGAAACGCGTTCGGGCCGCAGTTGCCGGTCAGGACGGCCTCCACGCCTTTCTCGGACATCATCTGCGCGGACTGGATCCCCGCCCCGCCCCCCATGGCCAGGTTGGGGTTCTCCACCGCCTCGAAGGCCATGGTGTCCGAATCGACGATCAGAAAGTAGGCGCAGCGGCCAAAGCGGGCGTCAACCTGGTCGTCCAGGGTCGGCCCCGTGGCGGTGGCGGCGATCTTCATCGTGCCCTCCTCCGGGGTACAAAACAGGATGCCGGGGAAACGCCCGAGGCGCTATCCCCAGCACCCGTCGCCGAGATGAATCAGGCCGGGGCATTCCCGGCCCCGCGCAGCTTACTTCTTCTCGCCCTCGGCCTCGGC
>CAZONU010000446.1:0-428 GCA_964581145.1 uncultured Planctomycetia bacterium | reverse complement strand
GAGTCGGGCCGAGGCCTTCCCGGCCCTGCGGGCCATTCTACTTCTTCTCGCCCTCGACCTCAAGCTCCCCGATGCGTTTCCTGATCCCGCCGAGCGCGTCATCGAGGTACTCGGCTTGGCTCTGGAGCGCCTGGAGCTCCTGCTCCCTGGTCGGTGCGCCGTAGGGCGCCGCGTAGGGGGCGGCTCCGCCGGCGAACGGCGCCGCGTAGGGGGCGGCTCCATACGAAGGAACCGCTCCGCCCCAAGCGGGGTAGCCGTACCCGGCCCGCTGCCAGCCCGTGAGCCCGGTCGCGTAGAACTGGTTGCGGCGGCCCCAGCCTCCGCCCCCGCGGCCCCCGCGGCCCCCGCGGCCCCAGCCCCCGAACCCGCGCCCGGCGATGGGGTTCATGAACCCGGGCACCGGATACCCCGCGCAGTAGCCCGCGGCT
>CAZONU010000445.1:0-3931 GCA_964581145.1 uncultured Planctomycetia bacterium | reverse complement strand
GGCCTGGAGAAGCAGGTGCCCTACAGCATCGTGGACGCCGGCGCCCTGGCCGGCCCCAGCGAGGAGGAGCGCGGCAAGAACTTCCCGGCGATGTGGCCGGTCTACGCCGACGTCTTCACCGAGATCGAGGCCTTCCGCGAGCTTTTTGACGTGGAGGCCTACCCCATCGCCGCCGGGGGCCTGGCCGGCTCGGAGGGCTGCGTCAGGTTCCTGATCCACGGCGAGAAGCGCTCGGTGAGCGACGCGCTCAAGATGGTCGAGGAGGTCCAGGGCGAGCCGCCGTTCGTGAAGTAGCACCCCGGGGTTCGGGGTTCGGGGTCCGGGGTTTGGAATTCGGAAAAGACTTGCTGCGTGACGGCTTATGACTGACCGGCTGCAGCTGCCCGAGGGCCTCAAGGTCGAGCGCACCGCGTCCGGCGGGTTCCGCTTCGAGCTGCCCCGGCCGAAGTGGGCCTGGGTGGTGGCCCTGATCGGCATCCCCTTCATGTGCGGCTTCATAGCTGCGGGCCTGGGGTTCCTCCGCGAATTTGTCAGCGATGCCCCCTGGCCCTTCGCGCTGTTCGGGGTCGTCTTCATGATCTTCTGGACCGCCGGGCCGCTCCTCGCCATTGTCCACATCGTGAAGATCGCCTTCGGCCGGCACGCCCTGGAGGTGAGCGAGCGCGAGCTGGTCCTCTGCCTGCACCTGCCCCCCCTGCCCGAGTCGCGCAGGAGAATCCCGCTCTCCAAAGTCACCGCCGTGACCGTGGAGTCCTCGCGGGGGAGGCGCCGGCACGGGGACCACTGCATGTCGGTGAAGGCCGGGCGGCGGACCTACCGGGTGGGCATCGGCCTGGAGCGCCCGGCCCTGGAGTGGCTGGCCGCGCGAACCGCGGCCCTGGCCGCGCACGGCGGGGCCCAGGGCGAGGGCGGCAAGGGCCTCATGGCGGTCTTCGAGGCCGACCGGCGGCGCGACCGGCTGATGGCCGCTGCGGAGGGAGGGGAAGTCGCAAGCCCCCCCGAAGAGGTCGAAATCGGCCCGCCCCCGGAGGGCTCGGGCATCACCGTGGTCGATGAAGGCCGGGGGCGCCTGGCGCTGCAGCTCAAGGCCCGGGGCGGCGGGTTCTTTCTCTTCTTCGCGGCCGTCTGGCTGGGCTTCATAACTCTCTTCACCCTGGTGGCCGCCTTCGCGGACATGAAGGACTCCGGCGGCGACGTCGCCCCCAAATGGATGATCGCCCTGTTCCTCCTGCCCTTCTGGGCGGTGGGCATCGGCATGCTGCTCGCCGGTCTGAGGCAGCGCACCCTGGTCGAGCGCATTGAGGTCCGCGACGGGGAGGTCTCCTGGCAGGCGCGCAGCGTCCTGGGCGCCAGGCAGAAGACGCTGCGCGGACGCGGGATGGGGCTCAGCCGCCACGAGAGCTACCGGCAGAACGAGCAGCCGGTCTATCACCTGCGCATCACCTGCCCGGGCGAGAAGCCCATCAAGTTCGCCGGCAACGTGAAGCCCGAGGGTCAGGCCTGGCTGGTGGCCCGCCTGGCCCGGGAACTTTCCGTCCCCGGCGCCTTGAGCCCCGGGAAGGCCCTGGACCCCGGCCCGCGCGCCGACCAGGTGGCCGAGTCCGACCTGCGCGCGCCGCCGCGGGGAACGGGCATCAGCATCACCCAGGAGCGCCGGGACTTCCTGGCGCTGCACCTGGCCGGCCGCGGGGGCCGGGGCATGATCGGCTTTTCGGCGGTCTGGCTGCTCTTCACCGGGGGAATAGGCGCCGCCATTTTCTTCATTGAGGGGCCGGGCGGCGGACCGCTGCTCTTCGTCTACGTAGTCCTGGGCATTTTCGCGCTGATCGGGGTGGCCACGCTGGCCACCGGTCTCAAGCACCTGACGCTGGTCGAGGATATCGAAGTGCGTCCCGGCGAGGTTTCCTGGCGGGCGCTGAGCATCCTGGGCCCGCGCCGGCGGAAGCTCCTCGGCGAGGAGATCGAGATCGTCAGCAAGGAGAGCTACAAGCAGAACAACCGGGTGGTCTATCACCTGCGCCTGACCTGTCAGGGGCACAAGCCCATCAGGTTCGCCGGGAACATAAAGCCCCGGGGCCAGGCCTGGCTGATGGCCAAAGTGACCCGCGCGCTGGAAGGCCGCTGAAGCAGAGGGCCCGGCGTCTCCGCCGGGCCCCGTCTGCACGCTGAAAGAGGCGGCTATACGGGTTTGTCCGAGGTCTGGACCATCTCGATGCGGCCGCCCGGGCAGCGCTGCGCGCACATCCCGCAGGCCACGCACTTTTCCTCGTCGAGGTGCACCCGGCCCTCCGCGTCCATCGAGTAGGCGAACATTTTACAAATGTCGTAACAGATCTGGCAGCCGGCCCCGCAGCCGCAGGCCAGGCAGCGCCCGGCCTCGCGCACGGCCTGCTTTTCGGTGAGCACCGGGTCGTAGCCCTCGAAGTCCCCCACGCGCTCGGCCGGCGCGCGCTTGGTGAAGTCCTGCCGCCAGGTCCGCGGCTCCGCGCCGTGACGCACCAGCACGGCCTCCTTGTCGGCCTCCACCTCCGGCGGGTCGTAATCGAGAAAGGCCTGCTTGCCGGAGAGATGCTTGTCAATGCCCACCGCGGCGCGCTTGCCCTGGGCGACCGCAGAGATCACGTTCTTGGGACCCAGCACGCAGTCGCCGCCGGCGAAGACCCCCTCGATGCTGGTCGCCAGGGTTTCCTCTTCGACTTCCACCGTGCCGCGCTCGGTCATTCTGACGTCGCCCAGTTCCACCGCCTGGCCGACCGCCGAGATCACTGTGTCCACGTCCAGGGTGAACTCGGTGCCGGCGACCTCCACGGGCCGGCGGCGGCCGGAGGCGTCCTGCTTCTCCTCCAAAACGTAATTCAGCAGGCGGATGCCAACGACCTTGCCGCCCTTGACGACGACCTCGCGCGGGCTGACCAGGTACATCACCCGGACGCCTTCCTCCTCGGCCTCCCAGATCTCCTCCTCGGTGGCGGGCATCTCGCCCCGGGTGCGCCGGTAGAGCACGAAGACCGGCCCGGCGCCCAGCCGCCGCGCGGTGCGCGCCGCGTCGACGGCCGTGAAGCCCCCGCCGATGACCGCGACGCGCCTGCCGATCTCGGGCTTCCGGCCCGCGGCGGCCTCGCGCAGGAACTCCACCGCCGCGAGGCTGCCCGCGGCGTCCTCGCCCTTGACCCCCAGCCTGGTGCCGCCCTGGGCGCCGACGCCGACGAAGACGGCGTCGAACCCTCCCTTCTTGAGGTCGTCGATGGAGAAGTCCCGGCCCAGCGCGCGGCCGGTCTCGAACTCGACGCCCAGCGAGGCGACCATGGCAATATCCTCGTCGAGCTGCTGGTCGTTGAGCCGGTAAGCAGGGATCCCGTAGCGCAGCATTCCTCCGAGCCTGGGCGCGGCTTCGAAGACGGTGACTTCATAACCCGCGCGCGCGCAGTCGAAGGCGCAGGCCAGGCCCGCCGGCCCGGAGCCGACCACCGCGACCTTCTTTTCCCTGTTCGCCCCGCGCATGTCCAGGATCTTGGGCTTCCAGCCTTCCTTCCTGCCTTTTTCCAAGACAAAGCGCTTGATGGCCCGGATCATGATCGGCTCGTCCTTCTCGCCGCGGGTGCAGGCCGTCTCGCAGGGGTGGTCGCAGACCAGCCCGCAGACCGACTGCAGCGGGCTCTTTGCGGTTATGAGCTGGTAGGCGGCCTCGAACTCCTCCCCGGCCACCGCGCGCACGTAGCCCTGCGCGGGGACCGAGTTGGGGCAGGCGAAGGTGCACGGCGCCGACGGTATTACCTCTTTGAGCCGCGCGGTGCCGCCGTAGATGGTCAGCTCCGGCGCGGAGGTGATGGCCGGCACCAGCACGTCGCGCACCTCGCGCAGCGACTTGTGGCCGTGCCCGGCGAGGTAGGTCTTGACCCCGCGGATGAACTCGGGCATGAAGCCGAAGCCG
>CAZONU010000444.1:0-3935 GCA_964581145.1 uncultured Planctomycetia bacterium | reverse complement strand
GCCCTGTCCTGCAGCCGGTTCAGCCGGCCCACGAAGTGCTCCACGAGAAGCGGAATGTCCTCCTTCCTCTCGCGGAGCGGGGGTACCTCCAGCGGGACGACGTGCACGCGGTAGAAGAGGTCCTGTCGGAACCGACCCTCTTTGACCAAGGCGGCCAGGTCCCGGTTGGTGGCCGCCAACACCCGCACATCCGCTTTCCGCGCCTCCGTGCTCCCCAGCGGCTCGTAGGTTTTCTCCTGGAGGACGCGCAGGAGCTTGACCTGGGTCGCGGGGCTGACCTCGCCGATCTCGTCGAGGAGGAGCGTCCCGCCCTCGGCCAGCGCGAAGCGGCCGGGCTTGTCCTTCACCGCGCCGGTGAAGGCCCCGGCCTCGTAGCCGAAGAGTTCCGACTCGAGCAGGGCCTCCGGCAGCGCCCCGCAGCTCACCGCGACGAAGGGCCCGTCGCGGCGTGGACTCAGGTCGTGCAGGGCGCGGGCCACCAGCTCCTTGCCCGTGCCCGTCGCGCCCTGGATGAGCACGGTGCTCTCGCTGGCGGCCAGTTGCGGGAGGATGCCGAAGAGGCGCTGCATCGCGCGGCTCCGGCCGACCATGTCGCCCAGCGAGTGAGAGGACTCCAGCTCTTTCCGCAGCTCCTCGATCTGGCTCAGGTCGCGGAAGGTCTCCACGCCCCCCACGACCCGGCCCCGCGCGTCGCGCAACAGGGCCGTGGAAATGCTCACCGGGACCCGCCGGCCCTGCGCGTCCACGACCGAGGCGGGGCGGCCCACCACCGCCTCGCCAGTCTCCGTGGTCCGGCGGAGGGCGCAGCCGGTTTCGCACAGGCTGGAGCGGAAGACCTCCGAGCAGGGCCGACCCAGGGCGTCCTTGCGGGGGATGCCGGTGATCCTCTCGGCCGCACGGTTGAAGGAGGTGATCCGCCAGTCCCCGTCCACCGTGAAGACCCCGTCGGAGATGCTCTCCAGGATGATATCGGTGACCTCCGCGGCCACCGGGTGCGAGCTGGAAGGCGACGCCTTCCTGCTCTTCGGCCTGCGGCGGCCACCGCTTCCCTTGCGGCCGATCCGGCTCACCCGGTCCCCTCCTCGGCCAGAAGCGCTTCAAGCTCTGCCGCGCGGTTGAAGTTCTTGATGCGCATCGAGACGCTCCCCACGCCGGGAACGGACTCGATGGCCTCCTTGATCGCCGGGACCAGGGAGAAGGCCATCGGGCAGACCGGGGAGGAGGGCCTGAAAACCAGGGAAACGTCTCCGCCCTCGGATACCTCCAGATCCCTCACCAGTCCCATTCTGAACACGTCCAGCCCGGCCCCGGGGTCGATGACCTCGGCCAGGTGCTCTTCAATGGCGCCCCTGAGGCCTCGCTCGCTGGGCCGCTCTTCCATCTTTTCCTCCGAGCTGTGAGTGGGAGCGTTCAGGTGCTCGAGCCCGCCGGCACGGTACTCGCGAAGGGACCCCTCGGCCGTCCCCGCGCGGGAGTGCAGCACCTCCACGCCGTTGTCGCGCAGCCCGTGGAAGGCGATCTCCCCGATCTCCCGGACCAGTATCGCGTCGAGCTCGTGCTCCTTCAGGAAGCGGTTGATCACCGCCAGACCGGCCCTGACGGCCTTGTCGGCGAAGGGATTTCTCTCGGTGGCGATCTCGATGGCGCCGCTCCCGTCAACCGCCGCGATGAGGAACCAGGGAGCCCTGCCGAAATGAGACTCCACCTCTGCCGAGAGGCCGTCAGCGGACTGGACGGGCACCAGGACACGCCGCCTGGGGCTCCGGTACGGTTCGAGGTGCAGGATCACCCCCTCCACCTTGGGCTGCCGCTCCTTGATGAGCTGCTGGGCCTCGTGGGAAAGCGCGTGGCTCCTGTTCACGTCCATGGAGCCGGCAACCCACACGTGCGCCTCCACGAAGAAATAGGGGCCCGCCTTTCTGGAGCTGACCTTTTCGACCTTGCGGACGCCCGGTATCTCGGACAGGGCGGACGCGACCTCGCGCTCCAGCCCGGGATCGACCGAGGCGTCCATGAGGGCAAGAAGCGCTCCCCGGCCGTTTTTCAGACCCGTCCAGATGACCACGCCCGAGATGAGAATCGTGGCGATGCCTTCGACGCCCGGCCAGCCAAGGCGAGACATCAGCACGGCGACGAAGACGAGCACGGATGAATACGCATCCATCCGGGTCTCTGCCGCCGTCACGGCCAGGCTCTGCGAGCCCGTGGAAGCGCTCACGCGCGTCTCCCAGCGGGAAAGCAGGAGCGCCACTCCCACGGAGAGCCCCGCAGCGGCCATGGCCGGCAGGGCATGGGCCACGGCGATTGGGGTCCGGAGCCCGGCCATGCCCTTCCACAGAAGGGCGCCGCCCAGGTAGACGACCAACCCCGAAATCAGCAGCGCCGCGAGGGTCTCGGCGCGATAGAATCCGTAGGGGAACCGCTGCGTCGGCTTTCTTCCCGCCAGCGACAGGCCGAACCACGAAGCCGCCAGCGCAAGAAGGTCCGAGCCGGAGTGGAGGGCGTCGGCGACGAGCGCCGTCGAGCCCGCCGCGTAACCGATGGCCGCCTTGGTGAGGGCCAGCAGCAGGGTAATCGCCGCGGCAATCGCCGCGGTTCGCCTGGCCTTGACCAATCCCGCCCGCACGGCTCCTCCGGCCCTCGCCCCTGTTATCCTAATGCCCGCGCCATGTTTTTCCACACGTCTCTGATGTCCCCGGCCACCGGGCCGTCGGTGTGCTCCACGACGGACTTCCGCTCCACCTGCGCGGCCGTGACCGCCCTGTCATAGCGGATTCTCCCGGCCGGTTCAAGCCCGCGCGAGGAGGCGCGGCCCATGATCTCTTCGGTCACCTCCGGGTTCAGGTCGAACTTGTTCACGCAAACCGCGGTCCGGATCCCGAAATGTTTGGTCAGGTCGGCGACGCGCTCCAGGTCGTGAACGCCGGCGACGGTCGGCTCGGTCACAATCAGCACCAGGTCCGCGCCGGCGATCGAGGCGATCACCGGGCAGCCGATGCCGGGGGCGCCGTCGCCAATGAGGTAGGGGTAATCCCCCTCTTCGGCGATCTTCCTGGCCTGATTCCTCACCAGGGTCACCAGCTTGCCGGAGTTCTCCTCGGCCACGCCCAGGCGCGCGTGGACCATGGGGCCGAAGCGCGTGTCGGAGACGAACCACCGGCCATTGACCACGGATCCAAACTCAATCGCCTTCTCCGGACAGAACCATGCACAGACCCCGCATCCCTCGCAGGCGACCGGGTCCACCTGGTAGTCACCGGCGGGGCTCTCCCTGATCGCGTCGAAGCGGCACAGCTCGAGACAGGTGCCGCAGCCGGTGCATTTCTCCGGCAATATTCGCGCCTGCTTGCCCCCGCTGAACTCCTCCTCATGCTTGACGGTCGGACTCAGAACGAGGTGCAGGTCTGCGGCGTCCACGTCGCAGTCGGCGAGCACGGGCCTTTCCGCCAGCGCCGCGAACGAGGCGACCACGCTGGTCTTGCCCGTGCCGCCCTTGCCGCTGATGACCACGAGCTCTTTCATCGGCTGACCCGCCCCCGAATCTCGTCCCACAGTGCGAGGAATCGCGCTTCGTAGCCCGGCACCGCATCGACCGCTACCTCGCCGCGTGAGTAGGCCTCGGCCACCCGGCGGTCGTCGGGGATCTCGCCGAAGATAGCCACGTCTCGCTCCGCGCAGAAGGCTCTGGCGCTTTCGTTTCCCTCCTCGTGCCGGTTCACGACCACTCCGTGCGGCAGCCCCAGCTCGCGGACCATCTCCAGCGCCAGGCCCAGGTCGTTGAGGCCGAAGGGCGTGGGCTCGGTGACCAGCAGGACCAGGTCCGCGCCGGAAACGGCCACGATCACCGGGCAGGAGGTGCCCGGCGGGGCGTCCAGGAATTTCACGGCGTGATCCCCGTTACCCGCCCGCTCCCGCTTGACCGCCCGGATCAGCGG
>CAZONU010000443.1:970-3936 GCA_964581145.1 uncultured Planctomycetia bacterium | reverse complement strand
CCTTTCTCCACCACGCCGATGTCGCGGGGCGCCTCGGTGATCGCCTTCTCCGGGCAAGCCCGCGCGCAGCCGCCGCAGCCATGACAGAGCTCCGGAAACGTGAGGACCTTCTTTCTGATGCAGGCGATCGCGCTATAGGCACATATCTCCGCGCACGTGCCGCAGCCGGTGCACTTTTCCGCGTCCACCTGGGGCACGGGGATGCCGACCGGGTCTGAGCTTTCGATTGCCGGGTGGAGGAAGAGATGCCCGTTGGGCTCCTCCACGTCGCAGTCGAGGCAGGAGACGTCCCAACCCGCCCGGGCCGCGACCAGGGCCAGGTTCACCGCCACGGTGGTCTTGCCCGTGCCCCCCTTGCCGCTGGCGATCGCGATGTCCATTATTCCGGTCCTCCCTGGAGCACCAGGCTGCCCGCCGGGCGGCCCAGGTGTCCCGCGATTACGGGGCACTTGGCCTTGAGAAGGAAGAAGATGGGCTCGTCCACATCGCTGAGCGTCTCGTAGTTGCCCTGGCCCTTGGCGAGCACGAGGGCGGCCCCGGCGAACCGCTTGCGGAAGGCGTCCGAGCAATCCTCGAGGATCGTGCCCGGCGCGTCGGACCCGGAGTCGATGACCTCCACGAGCTCGGCCATGCCGCTGGCCTCGGCATCGGCCATGGTCGCATCGTTGATGACCGGGGCACCGCGGACCGCGAAGGTGACCTTCCCGGCACCGAGCTGCTCGACGAGGAGCCGGTCGAAAACGATCTCCCCGGTGTTGTCGCCGATGTAGAGGATGTTTTCGGCGAGCCGGGTCGCCCGGCGGAACCGCTCCACGGCCGCGCCGTCCAGCGGCGCGTTCAAGGAATCCTCGATCACGTCCACGATCTGGGCTTCCTCGATGCCGCTCTTCACCCCCAGGTCGATCACGTTCCCGGCCGCGGCCAGGCGCACGGCCGCCGCGAACGGGTCGTCGGCCTCCTCGACGCGCCGGCGCAGCCCCGGGTAGAGCTCCAGGGCGAAGCGGTTAAGCCGCTCCTTGACCTCGCGGTAAGGGTCCGGGTTGCCGGTCGCCTCGCGGATGAGCCGGTGAATGACCTGGCCCATCGCCGGCGGGGATTGGCCGAGGTCCATCTCGCCCGCCGCCCTGAGGACGCTGCGGAGGACCTTCTCCTGCACGGCCTCGTCGCCGGTGACGCGCCTCAGCGCGTCCAGCGTCTGGCGCAGGAAGCACGGGATGCAGTCGAAGTACGTGCGCACGGCTACTCCGGCCCTCCCTTTCCGCCGGCGAGGCGTTGAGCGACTTCGGCCACACGGCGCCCCAGGTTCCTGGCGGTTTCCAGGCCGGCCTCGTCCCCCGCAACGCCGCCCGGACTGCCGCTCCAAAGCGCGGCCCCGAAGTGCGCCGTTGGCCGGCCGTCGCTCACGACGACCATGTCGTGGCATAACATCGCCGCCTGCACGGCCTGGATGGCCAGCTCCTGCCCCCCGTTTCGCACGCCACCGACTGCCAGGGCGGCGCCAACCTTGCCCCGCCAAAGGAAGCCGTTGCGCCTGAGCATGACGGTGCGGTCCAGGAAGGCCTTGCACTGTGAGGTCATCGAGCCCATGTAAACGGGTGTGCCGACGATGATGCCGGCGACCTCCGGTTGGTGGAGCGCGGGAGCGATCTCCCTGCTGAAGTCATCCTCCTGGCTGCACTCCAGCGCCTTGCCGCACCGGCCGCAGGCCACGCACCCGCGGACTTCCAGCCCCGCCAGCTCCAGGAGTTGCGTTTCCATGCCCGGCGCAGCAGACTCTGCGGCCCCCAGGCAGACGCCCAGCGCTTGCGCAGTCGATTCGCCCTTCCGCGGGCTGCACGAGACGCCGATGATTTTCATGCGCGTTTTCCCCTCGGTTTCATGAACCTGAAAACGCGCCCGCGAGTGACCTTGCCATCGTGAACGAGCGTCCTCCGGCGTTCACCCTTGAGGCGGAAGCCCGCGCGCCGCACTTCCTTCAGCACGCGTTCGAAGGTCATCCCGTATTTCTTCAGGTGCGTTGGATAGCAGGACAGGACGCCGCCGGGCTTCAAAGTTCTGTAGATGCCCCGCAGCGCGGTCGCCCTCTGAGATTGCTCGGGGAGGTAACCGCGGTGCAATACGTCGTAGAGCAGCACCAGGTCGATGCGCGCGCCCCGCACCGCGATTCCCCGTCCGTCGACTGCGTGTACCGGAACAACGTTGCCCAGTCCCTCCTTCCTGGCGGTGCGCACCAGCCCGGAGAGCTTCTTCCTGTCCTTGTCTGCCGCATATACGCGGCCACGCCTGCCCACGATCCTCGCCGCGGGGATCGCATAATTGCCTTCCCCGCACCCGAAGTCCAGGACTGATTGTCCGCGGCCGACGCCCATTTCCCTGAGGAATCCTTCGCTGCGGCGGCGCAGCCAGCGCTTCTCGGAGTTTTTCGCCGCCATCACGCTACCCCGACCGCTCTTCGCCGGCCCTGGCCTTGTAGTAGACCTCGCCGCCGGAATCTTCCGTGACGAGAATCCCCCGGCCCGTGAGCTCCTCGACGTACTTCACCACCTCGTTCCGGTGCAGCCCCAGGCCCGCCGCGATGTCCCCGACCGTGCAGGGGCGCCGACGCAAGAGGTCGAGCACGTCCTCGCGCCGGGCCGCGAACTCGGGCCGCTGGTGCGTGCCCTGGTAATCCGCGATGACCTCCGCGCGGCCGCCAAATGCCGCCGCGAGACGCTCCATCTGGTCCTGTGGCACCGGGAGGGCGAAGCTCTCGGCCGGCGGGCGCGTGACCGTGTTGAGCTGCACTCGCTCGGGATCGATCCGCCGGACGATGCCGGCGATCTTCTCGACCTCGGCCGAAATCGCCGTCACGCCGCCGAGAAGGAACACCTCCAGCCAGCAGCGGCCAGTGTACTCGCGGCCGAAGGCTACGAGCCCCTCGACCATCCCGTCGAAGTCGATCCCCTCGTGAGGGCGGTTCACGTGGC
>CAZONU010000443.1:0-960 GCA_964581145.1 uncultured Planctomycetia bacterium | reverse complement strand
GCGGAAGGTCCCGGCGTCACCGGCGTCCAGGGACGGGACCACCAGATCGGCCCCCAGGAGACCTGCGCGCACCTCGGGGTCCCAGAGCAGGGAGCCGTTGGTCAGCACCGCAACCGGCACCTCGGTGATGCGTTTTATGCCCGCCACGAGCTCGCCGAGCCTGGAGTAGAGCGTGGGCTCGCCCGAGCCGGAGAGCGTGATGTAGTCGGGCGTTGAACCCAGGGACGCCTCCACCTCGCCTAGGATCCCGTTCAGCGGAACCCACTCCTTCCGATCGAGCGTCTTGTGTGTCGTCCGACCCAGTTGGCAGTAGATACAGTCGTAGCTGCAGGTCTTGAAGGGGACGAGATCCACCCCCAGTGAGCGCCCCAGGCGGCGCGAGGGCACCGGGCCGAAAACGTGAGATGCCATTCGACCTCCTACCTGCACGGGGGCGGGTCGCATCGCGTGTCGCGTCCGCAGCAGGGCCGGTCCCGCCCGCAGGAGGGCCCGCGCCGGGAGCCGCCGCCGGAGCCGTAGTCGGTCGCGTAGAAGCCGCTGCCCTTGAAGATCACGCCCGCGCCTGTTCCGATCAGGCGGCGCGCCGGGCCGCCGCACTCGGGGCATTCCTTCAGGGGCTCCTCCGTCATCGACTGGAATTTCTCGAAGCGCTTGCCCGTCCGCTGGCACTCGTACTCGTAGGTGGGCATGGCGTCAAGCCTCCTTCCACGCGATCTCTTCGATGAGGCTCAAGGGCAATCCCACAACTAGCCGGTCGCGGCCGATCGCCCCGTAGGTGCGCGAGTCCGGGCAGCCGAAGGACAGGCAGACCTGCCCGGTCAGGTAGGCCCTGACCACGACGCTCCCGCAGACCGCCATGGCGCTCGAGACCTCGGCAAGAAGCGTCTTGCCCAAAACCGCCTGCCCGCGGCGCAGGAGCTTCATCGCCGCCTCCGGCTGCGCGCAGGAAAGGGCCACGTC
>CAZONU010000442.1:0-3950 GCA_964581145.1 uncultured Planctomycetia bacterium | reverse complement strand
TCGAGGAGGCCCAGTACAGGGCGTCCATGGAGGCGGCGGCGAAGGCCCGGGCGACGTTGACCAAGCTCTTGGGCAGCGAGGACGAGCGCGTGGCCCTGCGGGCGGCACAGACCCTCATGGCCGACGACCGCGGCCGCAAGAAGAACGCCGTCCTGGCCGAGAAGAACGAGATCTTCGCCGGCAAGCAGCAGAAGTCCCGGCACCGCGCGGCGGCCTTCGCCCAGATCGACGAGGCCGCCCGGACGCTCGCCGCCTGCCGCGGCGCAACCGGCTTCGCCCTGTACGACGAGGGCCTGGACCTGCCCGTAGATGGCCCGGATGGGCCGGGACCGGGATTTGCGGATTGACGCATGCAACTTTTTTTCAGGCGTTGCAAACCACTGGCGTTCAATGACTCAGGTGCGTTCAGACCAGGGAGAACTCGGCCACGGAGACGCGGAGACACGGAGAAGAGTGATAGCCATGCCGCGGCGGGAGTCTCCAGCAATACCGGCGTCGTTATCCGCGACCAGGAGAGTTCCTCCGTGCCTCTGTGTCTCCGTGGCGAAAAGTCCCTTCGCGCGCGGGGATACTTTTTTTCAGGCGGCGCAAACCCCTGGCGTTCAGTGACTCAGATACGTCCAAGAGACGGGGGGAACTCGGCCACGGAAACGCAGTCTCACCACCAAGACACGAAGACACCAAGGGACTGATTATGCCCGCGGAAGGACGCGCTTGGCCTGTCTTTGATCCCCGCCGCGATCTGAGCACCTCTTGGTGCCTTGGTGGTGAGAAAGAAACTTTTTTTCAGCCGGCGCAAAGCACTGAGCGGGAAGGACTCAGATACGTCCAAGGAACCAGGGACCAGGGACCAGGGACCAGGGAGCAGGGAGCAGAAGGCCGGCGGCCGGCAACTGCTCTCCAACTTTTTTTCGGGCGGCGCAAGCCACTGCGATCAAGTTCGGCGGCCTGTGCGAAGGATATCAGGTCGCTCTCGACCAGCGCCTTGACGAACTGCTTTTCCCCGGCGTCCAACGGAAGAGTCCTCGCGCGCGGCGGCCCTGCGGCCGCACCATCCCTGCTCAATAGCCTAACCCGCCCGAGCCCGGAAAGCAAAACATCCACCTTGCGCCCCCGGGCGGCTTGACGGCGGGCGGCCGGCGGCGAGAATTGCGCCGGCCGAACCGGCCGGGAGGTGCGCTGTGAAAATCCGTCGATCGAGGGGCCTGGCCCTGTGCCTGGCGGGAGGCCTGGCGCTGGCGTCCGCGTGCGCCAGGCGCGGGGGGGGCAGCGCCCGCCTGCTGCCCGAGGAGCACATAACCGTCTCCATCTACGGCCGCGACGGCGAGGTCCTCAAATACGCGCTCCGCGGCGAACGCCTGGAAGGCACCGCCGCGCTGGCCGTCGCGTTGCGACCCATCGTGGACCGGGAGAAGGCCAGGGGCCGGAAGGTGTCGGTGCAGTTCGAGCTGGCCACCGACAAGGGCGTCACCGGCGCGCAGGTGGTCAGGGCCCTCGCCGCCGCGCGCGCCGCGGGAGCGGAGGCCTGGCCGCACCTCTACGGCGAGCCCCCCGCCGGAGCGACGAAGACCATCACCGTCGTGCTGGAGGGCATCGACGAGGTCAGCTGGCGGTACAAGCTGGACGGCGCCGTCATCAGGACCGAGCGCGAGCTGGTCAAGCGCCTCTCCGCGCGCGTGAAGGCCGCCGGCGTGAAGGTGGTGGCCGTCAAGCTGCTGCTGGTCGCCGACGCGCGGCACACGGCACGCAAGGTGGACCGCTTCAAGGCCGCCTGCTCCCTGGCCGGGGCGCGCTTCTCGCGCCTGGCGGTCAGGGTCTCCCCGGGCGGCGAGTCCGGGTCAAGGGTGGGCGGCAGCCGCAAGAAGTAACCCCTCCGGGCCCGCCCGCCGGCGGGCCTTGACACGGGGGAGGAGCGCTCATGTCGGGCCCCAGGTTCGGATTCATCGGCGCGGGGGGCAACGCGCGCGCGCACGGAAAGCGGCTTCTGGCCGAGGGCGCCGAGATCGCCGCCCTGGCCGACCCCAGCGAGGACTCGCTCTCGGCCTTCGGCGAGGCGGTGCTCGACGGCGCGCCCCGGCCGCGGACCTACGGCGACTACCGGGAGATGCTCGCGAAGGAGAAGCTCGACGCCGTCCTGGTCTCCTCGCCGCACACCCTGCACCGCGACCAGGTGGTCGCCGCGCTGCGCGCGGGCCTGGACGTCCTGGCCGAGAAGCCCCTGGCCTGCTCCACCGCGGAGACCGAACAGGTAATCGCCGAGGCGAACTCGGCCGGCCGCAGGGTGGTGGTCTCCTTCCAGCGGCGGCTCAAGGCGGTATTCCGGCACATGAAGGCCATCCTCCGCGACCCCTCCTTCGGGCGGGTCCTGACCGTGGCCTCCTTCGTGAGCCAGAGCTGGCTCAAGAGCCAGACCGGCACCTGGCGGCAGAAGCTGTCGCTCTCCGGCGGCGGCCAGCTCAACGACACCGGCGCGCACATCATCGACATGCTCATGTGGATGCTGGACGACGAGGTCGCCGAGGTCAGCGCCTTCATCGAGAACCGCGGCCGGGAGGTGGACATCGACTCGGCCATCAGCTACCGCACCAGGGGCGGCGCGGTGGGCACGCTCACTGTAGTAGGCTCCGGCCCGGCGGGCTTCATGTGGGAGGACATGACCGCCAACGGCGAGTCCGGCAGCGCCTTCTTCTACCGCAAGGGCAAGCTGTGGGTCACCCGCGGGCACAGCGGCGAGCTGGCCGAGGAGGAGCCCTCGGGCGAAGACGTCAGCCCCGACCGGCACTTCCTGGACGTCGTCGCCGGCAAGGCCGAGAACGAGTCGCCGCCGGAAGACTTCCTCAAAAACATCAAGTTCACCGAGGCCGCCTGGCAGTCCGCCGCCCAGGGCGGCAAGCCCGTGGCCATCAGTTAGGGGAGCGAGATGCACATCGGGCTGCTCACCGCGCGCTTCAAGGACAAGAGCTTCGAGGAGATCGCCGCCTGGGCCGGCGGGGCCGGCTTCGCGGCGCTGGAGGCCCACACCCGCCACGTGACCCCCGCCGAGGTGCTGGCCGACGACGGCGCGGCCGTGAAGAAAACCCTCGCCGCCGCCGGCGTGCGCCTGTCCGCGCTCTCGCACTTCCGCGGCTTTGAGCTGGCCACCGACGACGCCGACATTTACGCCAGGGAGCTCGTTGAGACCGTCAAGGCCGCCGAGGTCCTGGGCCTGGACACGGTCTGCGCGCTGGCCGGATTTCCCGCCAAAGGGAAGGACAAGCTGGCCTCCATCCGCGAGCACCTGCCGGCGCTCTTCGAGGCCCCCGCCGCCGAGGCCCGGAAACGCGGCGTCCGCATCGCCTTCGAGAACTGGTGGGCCACTTGTCTTCAAACTCTCGAGCACTTCGCGGCGGTCGTAGAAGTCCTGCCCGAAAACGTGGGCTTCAACTTCGACCCCTCGCACCTCCTCTGGCAGGAGATCGACTACCTCTCCGCCGTGGGCGAGTTCGCCGCGCGCATCTATCACACCCACGCCAAGGACACCGAGGTGGACCGGGCGGTCCTGGCCCGCAAGGGCGTCCTGGAGCGCGGCTGGTGGCGCTACGTGCTCCCCGGGCTGGGGGCGGTCAGCTGGGGCGAGTACGTGGGCCGGCTGCGCCGGGCCGGCTATGACGGGGTGCTCTCGGTCGAGCACGAGGACCGCGCCTACGAGGCCGAGGAGGGCTTCACTCTGGCGCTGAAGTACCTGGAGCGGTTTACCGCCTGAGACGCGGGGGGCGGCGTCAAGGGAAGCGAGGGGGAGTTGGAGGGGGGATAGTATCTCTCCTCCAGGAAATATGTACCGCCTTGACCGGCATCCCGCCCGATGGATAATACGCACGCATTCGGGGAGCTTTCCTGGCGGCGATGCAGGGCGGAGGGTGTCCTCCTTCCCGAAATGTTTGCCAGTTTAGAGGGATAAATGTCTGGAGTAA
>CAZONU010000441.1:0-3972 GCA_964581145.1 uncultured Planctomycetia bacterium | reverse complement strand
GCGGTGCCCCGGGCGCGGGCCAGGTGCCGGCCGGCCTTGCGGAAGTTGCGGTAGGTTCTCAAGTAATAGGCGGCCAGCTCCAGCTCGACGGCCGCGGAGGCGGCCAGGCGAGCGGACCTCTCCAGGGCCTGGCGGCGCGGGTTCTGGTCGGTCTCCGCGCTCATGCGCCCGCCGACGGCCGAGACGGAGGAGAGCGCGTACCACAGGCGGGCGTCGCCCGGCCGGGCCTTCACGGCTCGCTCCAAGTAGCCGCGGTCGGGGCGCGCGGCCTTCTCGCGGTCGAAGGCCCCGGCCCGCGCGGTCAGGAAGCCCAGGCGGGCCAGGGCGTCGGCGTCTTTGGGGTTGGCCCGGACCCTCTTCTCGAAGTAAGCGAGCGCGCCGCGCTCGACGGCCGGCGCCTTGCCGGCGGCGCTCTCCGCGGGCTTCCGGGCGCGGTCGGCCGCGACCTTGATGCCCCCCGGCACCGCGCCGGCCGGGTCGGTGAGCCTGAGGCGCAGGCCCCAGGGGCCCTCCGCCTGGGCCACCTTGACCAGCAGCGCGTTGGTCCCGGGACGGAGCACGGCGCCGAAGGAGTCCTGGTCGAAGCCCGGCTCCCGCGCGGCCTCGCGCTTGTGCACCTCGCGGCCGTTGAGCCAGACGCGGACCCCGTGGCCCGAGCCCAGCCGCACCGCGACGGGCAGGTCGGCCCCGCCGGGGACCTCTATGTAAGTGAGCAGGTAGGCCACCGCCTGGCGGTTGGGCCGGAAGGCGCCGGCCAGGTCCACCAGGCCGTCGGCGGCGCGGACGGGATTGAGGCGCCAGCCGACCGGGCGCTTCCTGCCCGGGTATTTCTTGGCGAGGTCTACCTCCTTCTCCGGGCCGCAGGCGGCGCCGAAGCCCTGGCCGCGCTCGTTGTCGAAGGGGCCGATGATCTGCCAGTCGGTGATGAAGCCCAGCCGGGCGAACTCCCTGGCGGCGTGCTTCTCGGCGCCGGCGGCGCGCAGCGCGCGGGCCAGGTGCCAGGCGACCCGCCCGGCCAGGAGCGGCCGGCGCGCGGCCAGCTTGCCCAGGCGCTTGAGCGGCGCGACGAGATTCCTGCGGGCCGAGACCTTCTCGGCCAGGGCGCAGCCCTTTTCGAGCAGGTACTCGACCTCGGCCCAGCCGGCGTCGGCCCGGCCCGGGTCGCGCTCCCCGGCGCTGCGCGCGGCCAGCTCCCCGGCGGCCTGAAGATAGAGCCCCGAAGCCTGGGTGAGGCCGGCGGCCAGCTCCGCCGCGGCGGCCTTGGCGGCCAGCTCCCGGCTCCTGGTGGGCCTGGCCGGGGGCAGGGGCTTCTCGCCGGCGCGGAGCGGCGCGGCCGCAAAGCCCAGGCAGACCAGCAGCGCCGCCAGTGAGAAAGCGCGCCTCCTCGGAGCGGGGAGCATGGGTTCCTCCGTCCGGACCGTGCCCGGACCATTGATTCTAGGCGCGGGTGCGGCTAAGCTCAAGTGGCGGAAGCGAGGAGGTCCTTGGCGGCTCAAGAGGAAATCATTCCCGGCCGGGGCGGCCGCGCGGCGCGCGCGGTCGCGTGGGTGCTGGGCGCGCTGGCCGCGCTGGGCGCGGTGCTGCAGCTTTCGGTCAAGGACCGCTGGCCGGTCGTCGCTATCCTCTTCTACGCGCTGCCCCTCCCGGTGGTCGCCGCGCTGCTGGGGGCGCTGGCCGGGGCCCTGGGGCCCTGGATGAAGCGCCGCCGGCCCGCGCTGGCCGCGCTGCTCCTGGCCGGGGCGGCCCTGGGCTGGTGGCTGGGGGCCGCGCTCTTCCTGCGCGAGGGGGCGGCGCCCCCGGGGGGGGTGCAGCCCGCCCGGGTGCTCTTCTGGAACGCCAACCGCGGCAATCTCGGCCCGGCGGGCACGGCGCGCGCGGCGCGCGCCGCCGGCGCGGACCTCGCGTTCGTGGTCGAGTTCTGCGGCGGGGAAACGCCCGAAGCGCGGGCCGCCTGGCGGAAGGCCTTCGCGGGGTACAACGCCGTCTTCCCCGGGGAGAAGATGGCCATCTTCTCGCGAGGGGAGGTCGAGCCCGGCGGGATCGAGAAGCTCGACGACGGCAGCTACGCGGCGCGCGCGCGGGTAAGCGTCTCCGGCCGGCCGGTCAACGTCATCCTGGTGGACATCCGCGCCACGCTCACCCGGCACCGCGGGCCGGCGCTGGCGCGCCTGGCCGAGCTGGTCCGGGAGTCCCCGGCGGACGGGCCGCTGCTGGTGCTGGGCGACTTCAACACGCCGCGGAACTCGGCGCTCCTGGCGCCGCTGCGCGCGGAGCTTGTCAACGCGTTCGAGACCGCCGGCCGCGGGCTGGACGCCACCTGGCCGGTGCCGCTGCCGGTGCACGCCATCGACCAGGTCTGGGTCGGGCGCGCTCTGCGCGCGGCGGGCTGCCGGCACTTCTCCACGTGGCGGAGCGACCACCGCCAGGTGCTCTGCGAGCTGTGGGCCGAGCCCGCGGCGAAGAAGAGGGCAGCCATACCCCGCCAGAAGCCGGAAGCGAAACCAAAGCCGAAGCCGCTCAAGCTGATCACCTGGAACATCCAGTACGGCCGGGAGGAGGGCGCCGACCTCAACAGCTGGCCCGCGCGCAAGGGAGCGCTGGCCGCGGCGCTCGCGAGGGAAAAGCCCGCGATCCTCTGCGTGCAGGAGGCCCTCGCCGGACAGCTCGAGTTCATCGATGAGCAGTTCGCCGGCCACCGCCGCGTCGGCGCCGGCCGCGACGACGGGAAGGAGGCGGGCGAGCACGCCGCCATCTTCTACGACGGAAAGCGCTTCGCCGCCGTGGAAAGCGGCACCTTCTGGCTCTCGGACGCCCCCGAGAAGCCCGGCCGGACGTGGGCCAACAGGTACGTGCGCATCTGCACCCGGGTCCGGCTGCGGGAGAAGCCCTCCGGCCGGACCTTCCGGGTCTACAACACCCACTTCCCGCTGAACGCCCCCGCGCGGGCCAAGAGCGCGGAGCTGATGGTCACGCGCATCAGGGCCGCGGGGGCGGCTGACCCTGTGATTCTGTGCGGGGACTTCAACTGCGGGCCGGGCAGCGGGCCCTGGAACGCCTTCGCGAGGGCCGGGCTGGCGAACTCCGAGAAAGCCGCCCGCGGGCGGAGCGGCACCGCCACCTTTCACAAGTTCGGCATCCCCCTGGTCTGTCTCGACGCGGTCTTCGTCTCCGGCGGGTGGAGAGTGACCGGGCACCGGGTCGTCAGCGGCGCGAAGGAGAGGGTTTACCCCTCCGACCACTTCGGCGTGGCCGTGGCGCTGGAGCTCGAAGCGGCGAAGAAATAGCCGCCTCTAGTAGTAGTACCAGATGCTCTCGTAATCGCGGGCGTCCTCGCCAACCTCCTCCAGGTGCCTAAGGTAGTCGAGGATCGGGACGTCCCTGCCCACGTAGGCGTTCCGCGGGGCGATCTTCTTCTCCCAGGGGTGGAACTCGTAGACCCGCTTGCCGTCGGGCGCCACCGCCAGGAGGTCGCGGTGCTGGGATGCGCGCATGTAGTTCTTGCCCAGCCCGGGCACGTTGTAGACCACCTCGTCGGTGCGGCGCATGCCGGGGAGCAGGCGGGCCTCTTCCTTCTGCTCCTGGAGCAGCCGGGCCAGGGGCACGCGGTAGGCGCGGGTTTCCTCTTTTCCCTTGGGCACGAAGGTGTAGTAGGGGTCGATGCCGATGCGGCGCAGCAGGAACCTCAGCCGGGCGGCCTCGAAGCGCCGCGAGGCGAAGAAGGTGTAGACCATCTGGTTGTAGAGCCCGATGCCCCGGCGGCGCAGGCGCTCGACGGCGGCGACCATCTCCGGGGTGATCTCGTAGGGGTGCTGGACGTGGGTTACCAGGCAGGTCTCCCTCCGGCCGGGCTCGCGCAGCGAGCCCAACAGGTCGGCCAGGGCATCGTCTATGCGCATGGGCACCGTCACCGGCACGCGGCTGCCGATGCGGATCAGATCCACGTGCTCGATGGCCGCCAGGCGCTTGAGGATT
>CAZONU010000440.1:0-4007 GCA_964581145.1 uncultured Planctomycetia bacterium | reverse complement strand
TCTTCTCGGCGTTTTCGAGGTAGAAGTAGTTGGCCCCGCGGACCTGGAAGATCTTGTAGGCCAGGTTCTGGCCGAAGTCGATGCCCACGCCGAAGGCGCTGACGCCGATGCCCAGCGCGGCGGCGCCCTCCATCATGGGGGTGAAGCCGTAGGCCCGGGTGGCGCCCACGTTGGGGCGGGCGTCGGTCAGCAGGAAGACCCGCGGCGACTTCTCCTTCTCGCCGAGGTGCGCGGCCACCGACTTGTAGCCCAGGTCCATGCCCGCGGCGATGTTGGTGCTGCCCCCCGCGCGGATGGTGGCGATCTTGTCCTTGATGGCCTTGCGGTCCTTGACGGCCTGGGAGTCGAGCAGCACCCAGGCGGTGTGGTTGAAGAGCACCACCGCCAGGCGGTCCTTCTCGCCGAGCTGGTCGACCAGCTTGCCGAGGGCCTGCTTGGTGGCCGCTATCCGCGGGCCGCTCATCGAGCCGGAGACGTCCATGACCACGGCGAGGTTGAGCGGCTTGCGCTTGAACTTGGCCAGCTCCATGTCCAGGCCGAAGCCGATCTGGACCATGGCCTCGGGCGCCTTGTGCCCGTAGCGCCGGGTCCAGGCCACCGAGGCCGAGCCGTAGAGCTCGCCGGCGCCGGTGGCCTCGCCCTCCAGGGGAATGTCGTGCTCGGAGAGCAGCCCCTCGACGGTGACCATCTCCGGCGCGGGGATCTTGCTCTCGGTGATGTAGCGGCGGGCCATGCCGATGTCCTGCATGCCGCCGGCGGTGACGCCCACCTTGGCGGCGTCGGCGGCCCTGCGCGTGTAGCCGCCGCCGGCCTTCCCGGCGCTCATGGCCTTGCTCATCTTCATGGGCGCCCCGCTGGGCCTGGGCATGGCGGCCATCGGCGGGGCGGGGGACACCTTCAGCTTGGGCGCGGAGCTGCCGCCGAAGCGCTTGACTCCTCTGTATCTGCCGCCCTTGGCGCGGCCCGCCTCGGCCGCGGAGTGGGGCATCTTGCCCTCGGGCAGCTTGCCGGTCCTGGCGACCTCGCCGAGCTCCTTGTGGTAGGCCAGGGCGTGCTTGCTGAGCTTGGTGGTGTCCACCTTGTAGGGCTTCTTGGTGATGCCCACGGTGCGGACGGCCTTGCCGTCGTCCCTGGTCTTGACCGCGCCCTTCTTGCCCTTGCCGGGGCCGGCGGCTCCGTTCTCCTCGCCGGCCTTCTCGGCGCAGGCGGCCAGGAAGATGCAGGCGCCGGCGGCCAGGCAGGTCGCGGCAGCCAGCCGCAAGCCATTGACAATGTGCCTCTTACGCGTGCTCATCTAGTGCCTCCTTCCGGAATAGTCCGGTCAGTCCCCCTTCTCTTGGACACCGGGTTAGACGCCGGCCTGCGGGAAGCGTTTCGCGAAAAAACCGGGAAATCCAACAAAATGGGGGGCGGCGCCCCGGCTCGCCGGCCGGCTAAGTCGGTCCGCAAAAGTTCTGATGCCGAGGCCGCGCCCCCGGCCGGCGGGGCGGAGAGCCCCCGCACCGGCCGCCGCGCGAGGGCGCGGCAGCGCCGAAGAGAAACAGCCGGGGGCCGCCCACAACTAGAGAGGGAGGGCGGCCCCCTGCGCCCCGGCTCCGGCCCTCCGGGACATGCGCACTCCTTGAGAACTTCTGCGGCCCCGCTTAGGCTTTCCAGATCCGGCGTCCGGCCTCCCGGAAGTGCTCGAAGCGCTCCCGGGCGTCGGGAATGGTCGGCCGGCCCTCAGGGTCAGTGAGGCCCGGCCGGCCGGCGGCGCGCTCGGCGTGATGGCCGAGGAGCACCCGGGCGCTCTGGGCAAACCAGGGCTCGAACTCGGGGTCCAGGGTGTACTGGTCCAGCAGCGGCTTGGGCGCGGGGGTGTTGTGCTCGGTGCCGGTGAAGACCGGCCAGCAGCGCTCGCGCGCGGCGGCGACCAGCTCGGCCAGCCGCTCGCGGGTGTTGCGGAAGGGGATCACTTCGACCGCGAGAAACCCCGAGCCATCCAGGTGTTCGAGCAGGCCGGGGAGATCCGCCTCGCCCTGCGTGACCGGGTCGAGCAGGACTGGATATGTAGGAATCGCCCCGAAGGCCAGGAACGTCCGACGCATGTCCTCAATGGACAGAAACGCCTCCGGCGATTCGGGCACGAAGCCCGGCCCGCCGGACTTGAGCAGCTTCGCGCGTATGAAGTTCTGCACCGCGTCGAGGCCTGCGTCTTCGGGCGGCGGCGCGGCGCAGAGCTTTTCGAGTGCGGCGTTGAAGTCCCCGCCGAGCGCCTTCAAGCGCAGGTAGACCGCTTTGGCCACGTGCCGCTCGGTGGTGTTGTTGGCGGGGGTGAGGCCGGCCACGTCGTCCCAGCCCGGCCCGTCGAGCCCCAGGCGCTCGCGGAAGACCTCCCCGACCCTGGCGGTCATCTCCCGGTTGCGCCTCTCCAGCGCGGCGTGCAGGCCATTGAGCTTCCTCATCGCCTCCGAGGAATCGTGGGGGAGGCAAGTGACCCCCTTGGCGCAGAGGTAGATCCGCCCGGGGTTCTTGGGGTCGTTGAGCAGCAGGCCGGCGGCCTCGGCCTCGCGGTCCATGGCCACCGCTTCCATCGAGAAGGTCGCGGGCAGATGCGCGATCCCGCAGGCGCGGCGGAACTCCTCGTGCCCGGCGACGGTGTAGTGGTCGTTGATGCCCAGGACGGCGATGCCCTCGCGGACCGCCTGCCAGACCGCCTCGCTCGGAGAGCGGAACGACGAGAAGCTCTCGTTGGTGTGCAGGTGCAGGTTGACCCCCCGGCGGGGCCGCGAAGGGGCGGCGGCGCACAGCCCACGCAGCGCCTCCAGGCGCTCGGCGGGCGCCGGCGCGGCCAGGGCGTCGGCGTCGGTCACCGGCTCATCACCTGCCCGCCGTCGATCACCAGGGTCTGGCCGGTGATCCGGCGCGCGCGGTCGGAGCACAGGAAGACCACCGCCCCGGCGACGTCCTCGCGCTTGATCTCCCGGCCCAGGGCGGTCAGGGAGGTGTAATGGGGGATGACCTCTTCGGGCCTGATGCCCTTCTTCTCGGCGCACTTGGCGATGTACTCCGGGTTCCATATCCTGGAGCCCTCGAAGACGTTGCCGGGGGCCACCGCGTTGACGCGGATGCCCTCGGGCCCCAGCTCCAGGGCCCAGCCGCGGGCCAGGCCCAGCTCGCCGGCCTTGGTGGCGTTGTAGGCGCTGTTGGCCTTGGAGGCCTCCAATCCCGTTTTGGAGGAGACCAGCACCATGGCCCCGCCCTGCCCCTGGGCCTTCATGATCCGCGCGGCCTCGCGCCCGGCCAGGAAGTAGCCGGTGAGGTTGACCTCCAGCGCCTGCCGCCACTCCTCCGCGGGCATGTCCACGAGCTGGTAAGGCGGCGCGACCCCCGCGGCGGGAACGACGACGTCCAGGCCGCCCCAGTGGCGGATAATCGCGTCAAAGCCGACGCGGACCGACTCCTCGTCAGTGACGTCCATCTCGACGGCCAGGGTCCGGCCCGGCGCGCCGCACTCTCTTGCGGCGACTGCGGCGCCCTCCGCGTCCAGGTCGCAGAAGGCCACCGCCGCGCCGGCCTCCACCAGCCCCCGGGCGATCCCGCAGCCCAGGCCCGAGGCCGCCCCGGTGACGATCGCGACCTTGCCGGCCAACTCCTGGGCTCCGCCCTCCAGGAGCTTCGCGCGGTAGTGCTCGGCCTCCCAGTGCGTGATGAACTCGACGCTCGCAGCGTCGAGATTGCGCGCGCCCCCGCAGCCCGCGGCGAGCCGTATCGACCGCGCGGACGCCGAGGCCACGGCCTCGACCGCGTCGAGCTTCTCGGCCCGGTCGGCGACGAGGATCGCGCCGAGGTTCTTGACGAGCAGCACCCGCGGCGCGCCCGGCCCTTCGAACGCGGCGGCGACCTTCGGCGCGTCCTTCGCGAGAGACTTGATGGCGAGCGCGCGCGAGCCGCAGTAGACGACCTGGTCGGGGCTCAGCGCGCCGGCGGCGAGCGTCCTGCCGACGTCCGAGCTGGCCGCACCGGCG
>CAZONU010000439.1:0-4018 GCA_964581145.1 uncultured Planctomycetia bacterium | reverse complement strand
TCAGCGCACTTGAAGTGACCATACTTGCACTCGCGGACCGGCAGGACCGTGTGCTCACGGGCGTACTTCCGGCAAGCGCTCAGGAAGCCCTTCGGGTAGCCGCGAAGCAAGCTTTCGGAATCAAGCGACCTTGCGGCTGGCTGCTTCTGCCAGCTGTGCGCTTTGCCTTTCTCCTTCGCGACGACCGGGTCTCTGGTTGGCGGCTCTGGAGACGCCGGGGCTGGCCAGAGCGCGACCATGTACCCCGCGGTGAACGAAACGAAGATGAGCACTCCGAGCGTCAAGTACCACAATACGCGGCGGATCCCTGAGTTCTGTTCAGAGGGCTTAGAAACAGGCACGGATTCATCAGTCATCGCAGTCCTCCCGACGTATCCCGTACCCGGGTGCGAGAGCCTATTGTAGCAGTTAAGGCTAACAGATGCAATGGGTTGGGAGTCACCGCCTGTGGTTACGCTGGGGAAGGGGCGGGGGCGGTCACTTCTTCTGCTCCTGCGCGGCCTTGATTTTCTTCAGGGCCTCGGCGGCGGCTTGGCGGACGGAGGGGTCTTTGTCCTTGAGTAGTTCCTCCAGTGCAGGTACGGTTTCCTTGGCGGCGATGCCCAATCTGCCCAGGACCGCGACGGCATCGCTACGCACCTTGAATTCCTTGTGCTTGAGGGCTTTGAGACAGTCGGCAGCGATATCGGCGGGCGTCGGGTTGCTGGCCGGCCTGACCGGCTTGGCGCTGCGAGGTGTAACAACCCGCCCGCGGCTCAATTCGTCGATGGTCAGGTTGACCCGGTCGGGGTCTATCCACCTTCCGTCCCCGACATACATCGCCATCCCCCAGGGGGTCAGGACCTGATCGTAGGCTGCTGCCTTGACCATGGGCTTGCGCTTGTAGGTCAACCGCAAGACGTACTCCCCGTCCGGGCAGGCGGCAGAGCGCTGGTAGCGTATGCTGTATGCCCAGTCACCCGATAGGTGGTCGCCCGGGATCATGTAGAAGTGGCGCCGACCGGCCGCAAGCAAGAAAATCTCTTCGCCAGAAACCGGCTCGGCCGCCGAACGCCCTCGGCCGCAACCGCTCGAGAAACACCAGCATAGGGCAGCAACGGCAAGCATCGCGCCACCAATCCTGGTCCGCTGTCGCATGGCCACTCCCTGCCTGTTTCACCCCTGATCCCGAGGTTAATTCCCCGATGGCCTCCCTGCCCTCTATCATGGCCCGGCAAACCCTGTGGTCACAAGGGGTTAGGGAGAATGCCCCCCGACCGTTTCTAGGGGGCCTGGCGCGGCGGGCCCAGGGCGTACCTGGCCGCGAAGTAGAAGCCGGAGCGGGGCTCGGCGCGGTGGTAGTCGAGCAGTACCCGCAGGCTGCGCTCGAACTTGCGGGCCACCGACTGGCGGGCCACCCTCAGGCCCACGGGCTTGTCCAGGTCGACCATCTGGTCGTTGAGGTAGACCTCCAGCCCGTCGAGGCCCTTGATGCTGACGCTGACGTTCTGGCCGCGCAGGCCCCCGGTGATCTCGAAGAGCTTGTGCCGGGATTTCGCGCGCACGTAGCCGTAGGTCCAGAAGTGCCGCATCCAGCCGCGGCGGGGCTCCTTGGGGTTGGGCCAGCCCTTCTGCTTGAGTTGGATATTCCGGGGGTAGGTCGGCCGGGGGTTGGCCTCGAACCAGGTCTTGACCTCGCCCCACTGCCCCTGGCAGGAGCTGTGCCCCTGCCCGGGGACGACCACCAGCTTGTGGCGGATCTTGTACCTCTGTAGCAGCGACTTGATGCGCTTGCCGGCGGCCAGGTTGAAGTCCTTCTCCCCGTGCAGCAGGTAGATGCCCAGGTTGAACACGTTGTAGAGGTTGGCCCGGCCGGAGTGCCCCGAGCAGGAGAGCATCCCCGCGTAGAAGTCCGGGTTGAAGCTGGCCTCGGTCAGGCCGTAGGCCCCGCCGGCCGAGTACCCGCCGATGTAGACCCGGTCGGGGTCGATGTGGAACCGGCGCAGGGCGTCCTCCAGCGGGCCGTTTATGGGGGTCAGGCCGCGCCCGGAGTAGTAGGGCAGGTGCTTGGTCACGCCCATGCCGATCCATCCCGGCGCGGCCTTGCGGAAGGCGCCGCCGTTGCCGGTCCCGAACTGGCTGCCCAGGTAGATCATGCAGGGGTAGGCCTTGCGCGGGTCGTAGCCCCTGGGCAGGTAAACGTGATAGGCGAGCTTCACGTCCACGTCGTCCTTGGAGCCCTTGGCCTTGCCCGGGAACTTCCGGAATGTTACGTGTTCCACGTGCCGCCCCGGCTTGGCCGGCGGGTAGGCGGCCGCCCCCCGGGCCTTGAGCCACTCGACCACCGCGGCGAACTCGGCCTTGGTGATGGCCTTGAAGGCCGCCAGCGCCGGAGCCAGCTTCTTGCGCTCCGCGTCGGTCTTGGCCTCCAGATACCCGGCGGCGGCGGCCTGCATCTCGGCCACCCGCGCGGAAGCCCCGGCCTTAGGCGGCTCGGCGGCCCCGGCGCGCGGCGCCCCGGCGGCCAGCAGCAGGGCGGCGGCAAGGATCTGGACCCGTTTCATCTCAAGCTCCTCCGTCGCCCTCAGCGGCTTCCGGCTCCGGCCCCCCGACGTGGGGGAACTCCTCGGCCGGCGGCCGGTCCTGGCTCACAGCGCCGTACAGCATATCACGGGAGCCGGCCGGAGACAAGACCTTCCCTCACCCGGGCCCGCAATCGGCCACTTGCCCGAAGAGCGAATGCCGGGTGAGATGCCCGGTTGCCAGGGCGCTGGTGGCCCGCGAGAGCATCTTCGCGGGGATGAGCAGCGGGGCGGCGGTGCACGGCGCCCTCCAGATACTCAAGCAGATGGACTCCGGGACGGTGGTGGTGCTGCTGCCCGACCGCGGCGAGCGCTACCTGAGCACCACGCTGTTCAGGTCGGTCTGCGCCAAGTGCCCGCCGTAGGCGGGGCGGGGGCGGTCACTTGTCCTTCTCCCGCTTCCGTGCGCTTCGGAGCTGCCACAGGGCCTGAGCTGCAGCCTGCTGCTCCCTCGGGCCGGCCCCGCCGCGAGCGTATCTGCTCAGCAGCGGCTCGGCTCCGGGGCCGCACCCGCCCATTAACAGGATGGCGATGCTGGGGCGAGGGGCCAGCTTCTCGGGCATCTTGACGTAGAGGGCCAGTTTGCGAAGCGCCCGTTCCTCTCCGCCCAGCTCCCGGACTCGCTCGAGCACGTCGGCATGGCGGTAACTGTAGTGGAAGCCACTTGAGGAACCGCGAGCGGCCACGCCGAATCTCCCGACCGCCTGGCGCACCTGCATCACCGGCCTCACCACCAGCCAGCAGAAGAATCCCAGGGCCAGCAGCAGCGCGAAGGCGGCGCCCCAATAGACGTAGACTCGCTTGGAGCGGGGCTTCTGGGCTTCGGGCGTTTCGTCGGTCACGGGATACTCGCTCCACCAAGTGCCGCCTTGAGCAGATTGCAGGAAGGTGCACTGCTCAACCCGGCCCTTTCCACAGAGGCTTTCACCCCTATGGCGCTTCGCGGCGCTGCGCCAACTCGCGCCGCTGCGCTGTAACCCCTTGGGGGCGCCTCGCCGCGCCCCCAAACTCCGGGCGGTGCGCTGTCCCAAACTTCTTCAACACCGCACTATAGGATACCGCCGTTCCCGGGGCAGGTCAAGACGCCGGGACACCAAGAGGGCAGGAGTTTTCCCGACGAATTCCCCGCCCCGATGTTTCCGTTCCTATTAAGCATACTCGAAACACCGCGGAAGTCAAGTTCCCCGTTGGGTTTCCGGCCGAGACGCTTTCCGCTCATTTTTCCGCCCCAATCGCTTGACTTTTCCATCAGAATCAGGTATAATACACTGGTCTATTGGAGCATGTGCGCCATGACCTGAGAACGGGCAATCTGCGCCACCGGCGAATCTGTGGATCCCTGTGGATCCCTATTGAAAGGAGAAGACCATGGAACGCAAACCACTGTCCCAAGGGGAGTTGCCTCCCGGAGCGGCCCCTCGTGGGCCCGACGGGAGGCATTCGCTTGACAGAACCAC
>CAZONU010000438.1:0-4053 GCA_964581145.1 uncultured Planctomycetia bacterium | reverse complement strand
GGCCAGCCCCGTCCAGGTCCTTGTCAGCCTTGACAAATCTCCGCCTCCCCCAGTGAGAAGGCGGCTGGGCCGCCGAGGTTCGGAAAAACGCGCTTCTCCCCGGCAAGCGCCTAAAGGTACCGCGCGCCCGGCCGATATGTCCTTTCGGTTTCTGGGCCTAAATGCACCTGGTGCAGCGGCTTAGGGCCGAAAATCCCGGTTTCGCGGTCAAGGATTATCGGTCATGCCCGATGATTCCAGTAGAACGAATCTCCTTGCCGTGAAGAGGGCCGGAGGGTTGCAGCTCCGGCCCTTTTCCTTGGGCCGGCCGCCGCGCCAGCCGGGCCCGTCGCGAACTCTCCAACCTTTTTCACCACCAAGCCGGCAACTGCGCTCAAACTTTTTTTCAGCGGTCGCAAACCACTGAACGGGAGGGACTCAGGTTGGGCCAGACCGGAGAGCGGAGGACAAAGGCGGGGACTAAAAGCCTCCAGACCCCGGACTCCGGACTCCGGACTGTGGCAACCGGCAACTGCGTTTATCGGCGTTTATCTGCGGTTCCGGACAGTTCCAGGTCCGTGAACACGAAGCCCTCGCGCTCGACGGTCTTGCCGACCCGGACCTCGACCGGCGCGCTGAACATGGGCCCGGCCAGGCAGCAGGTGTGGAACTCCCCGTTCTCGCCGCAGGGGTCGACGCCGGCGGGCAGCTTCGCGAGGAACTCGGGCCCGAACTCCGCGCCGGCCAGCTCGCGGGGCATCTTCCGGGGGTCCAGGCAGGTGACCCGCGCGCGGACGCCCGCCGCGATCATCTCCCGGGCCAGCCTGGTCGTGTCCAGGCCCCACAGGGGAAAGAGCGGCCGCATCCCCACTTTCGCGAGCTGCGCCTCGCGGTACTCGCGAATGTCCGCGAGGAGAAGGTCGCCGAAGACCACCCGGCTGACGCCCTGCTCCCGGGCGGCCTCCATGGCGGCGCGCATCTTGTCCTCGTAGAGCTCGTTGGGGCACGGGGCGGGGATATGGACCTTGACCAGCGGCAGGCCGGCGGCCGCCGCCTGGGCCTCGAGCACGGCCTCCCGGACCCCGTGCATGGAGACCCGCCCGTAGGCCTCGGTGATGGTGGTCAAGAGCCCCGCCACCTCGACCTCGCCCTTTTCGCGCGAGAGGTGCAGCGCCCAGGCGGCGTCCTTGCCGCTGGACCAGGCCGCCAGCGCTCTGGGCTTGGGCATGGGACCTCCCTTTCCGGCGCGGGGGAATCCTATCGGGTCCGGCGCCGCCGGTCCAGCGAATCTTGCCGAGGGCGGTCCCTTGACGTATAATCCGCCCGTCACCCGTAAGGAGGCGCACATGTCCCGCTCGATAAAGGCCGGCGATGTAATCCTGGGCGGCGACCGGCTGTTCCTGATCGCCGGGCCCTGCGTGCTGGAGAGCCGCGACCTGGCCTTCAAGGTCTGCTCCCGGCTCAAGGAGTTCTGCGCGGAGCTGGGCATCGCCTACGTCTTCAAGTCCAGCTACGACAAGGCCAACCGCTCCTCGGTGACCAGCTTCCGCGGCCCCGGGCTGGAAGCGGGCCTGGACGTTCTCCTGGCGGTGCGCAAGGAGTTCGACGTTCCGGTGCTCACCGACGTGCACAGTCCCGAGGCGGTCCTGCGCGCCGCGCGGGTCGTGGACATATTGCAGGTGCCGGCCTTCCTCTGCCGGCAGACCGATTTGCTGGTGGCCTGCGGCCAGACCGGCCTGCCGGTCAACATCAAGAAGGGCCAGTTCATGGCCCCCTGGGACATGCGCCAGGCCGCCGAGAAGGTGCGCTCCACCGACAACGACCAGGTGCTGCTCACCGAGCGGGGCACCAGCTTCGGCTACAACAACCTGGTGGTGGACATGCGCTCGCTGGCGGTGATGAAGAAGTTCGGCTACCCGGTGGTCTTCGACGGCTCGCACTCGGTGCAGCTGCCCGGCGCGGGCGCCGGGGGGGTGAGCTCCGGCGGCGAGCGGGCCTTCGCCCCCGCGCTGGTGAGGGCGGCGGTGGGCGCGGGCGCCGACGGGCTCTTCATGGAGACCCATCCCAACCCCGACAGCGCCCTGTGCGACGGGCCCAACATGCTGCCCCTGGCCGAGATGAAAAGGCTGCTCGCCGGGGCCAAGCGGGTCTTCGAGGCGGTCAGGGACGGCTAGCCGCCCCTGACGGCATGAGCCATGGACTACAGCGCGGCGCTCAAGTACCTGGGCTCCTTCGTGGACTTCGAGCGCCAGCCGCCGGGCCAGGCCGGGCGGATCGCGTTCACCCTGGAGCGCATCAAGGCGCTGGCCGAAAGGCTGGGGCACCCCGAGCGGCGCTTCAAGTCCGTGCACATCGCCGGGACCAAGGGCAAGGGCTCCACGGCGGCCTTCTGCGAGTCAGTCGCGCGCGCGGCCGGCCTCCGCGCCGGGACCTACACCTCGCCGCACCTCGTCGACGTCCGCGAGAGAATCCGCCTGGACGGGCGCCCGGTCCCCAGGGGCTTGCTGGCCCGGGCGCTGACCCGCTGCCACGGGGACTACCAGGCGGTGCGCGCCGCGCCGGGCGACCGGCGGCTGACCTACTTCGAGGCCCTGACCCATCTGGCCTTTCAGATATTCGCCGAGCGCGAGGTGGACCTGGCCGTAGTCGAGGTGGGCATGGGCGGCCGGCTGGACGCCACCAATATCATAACCCCGCTGGTCTCGGTCATCACCGCGATAAGCCGCGACCACACCGCGCAGCTGGGCAGCTCGCTGGCCGAGATCGCCGGGGAGAAGGCCGGGATCGCCAAGCCCGGCGTGCCCCTGCTCGTCGCCCCCCAGCCGCCGGAGGCGCTGGAGGCGATCCGCGCGGCCGCGGAGCGGCGGGGCGCCGGACCGCTGCTGGTCCTCGGCCAGGATCTCAGGCTGGCCCCCGGCCGGCGGCGGGCCGGCGCGTACCGCACGATGGCGCTCAGAACGCCAATGCGGACCTACGGGGAGCTCAAGGTCCGCCTGCTCGGCGTGCACCAGCTGGAGAACGCCGCGCTGGCCGTCGCGGCGATGGAGCTGGCCGCCGGGCGCGGCGGCCTCTCCGTGACGGAAGACGCGGTCCGGCGGGGGCTGGAGAAGGCCCGCTGGCCGGGGCGGTTCGAGATCGCCCGCCGCAAGCCGGTGCTCACCGTGCTCGACGGGGCCCACAACCCCGACTCGGTGCGCAAGTTGATGCGCGCCATCGACGAGGAGTTCCCGCGCCGGAGGCCGCTGGCCGTCGTTTTCGCCGCCGCCGGCGACAAGGACGTGGACGCCATGCTGGGGGAGATCGCCCCGCGGGCGGCGCTCTTCGTGGCAACGGAAAGCGGCAATCCCCGGGGGCTGGACCCTCGCGTGATTTCCGAACTCGCCCGGGGCCGGGGCGCGAAGCGCGTCGCCGCCGAACGGGATATCGGCAAAGCCCTCGAAAAAGCCTGGGGCGCGGCGGGAGCGAAGGGCGCCGTCCTGGTTACCGGGTCGCTTTATCTGGTGGGCCGGGCCAAGAAGCGCCTGGCCTACTTGTAATCCTCCGGCCCCGGCTCGGGGACCTCTTCGACCAGGCGCCCCACGATGTCCGCGGCGGCCACGCCCTCCGAGTCGGCGTTGAAGTTGGTGAACAGCCGGTGGCGCAGCACGGGCAGGGCCTCCGAGCGCACGTCGCGGCTTTCCGCGGCGAAGCGGCCCTCCAGGATGGCCCGGGCCTTGGCGCCCAGGATCAGGTTCTGGGCGGCGCGCGGGCCGGCGCCCCAGGCGAGCCATTCTTTAATGAAGGCCGGCGCGGACTCGTCCGCCGGGCGGGTGGCCCTGACCAGGTTCAGGGCGTAGTCGATAACGTGGTCGGAGACCGGCACCTTGCGGACCAGGCTCTGCAGGGCCAGGATGTCCGGCCCGGTGAGCACCTCGGTGAGCTTGATCTCCTGCTCGTAGGTGGTCGAGCGGACGATGTCGCGCTCCTCGTCGCGGGTGGGGTAGTCGATGTAGAGGTTGAACATGAAGCGGTCCAGCTGAGCCTCGGGCAGCGGGTAGGTGCCCTCCTGCTCGATGGGGTTCTGGGTGGCCAGCA
>CAZONU010000437.1:0-4071 GCA_964581145.1 uncultured Planctomycetia bacterium | reverse complement strand
CGGCGCGGTATACGTGGTGGACATGAGCGGCCGCTGCCAGAAGTTCACGCTCGCGGGCGACTTCCTGGCCTCCTGGCGGCTGCCGGACGCCCTGCTGGGCACCGGCGAGGGCCTGGCGGTCACCGCGGGCGGCGAGCTGCTGGTGGCCGACACCCACTACCATCGCGTGCTGCGCTACAGCCCGAAGGGGGACCTGGCCGGCGGCTTCGGGCGCCAGGGCCAGAAGCCCGGGGAGTTCCTGTTCCCCACCTGCGTGGCCCTGGACGCGAAGGGCAACATCTATGTTGCGGAGTACGGCGGCGGCAACCGCGTCCAGAAGTTCGATGCGCAGGGCAGGTTCCTGCGGGTGCTGGGCGCGGGCTCGATCGGCTCGAAGCCCGGCCAGTTCCAGCGGCCCAGCGGCATCGCCGTGGAGGCCGACGGCAGCGTGCTGGTGGCCGACGCGGCCAACCACCGGGTTCAGCGCCTGAGCCCGGGGGGCAAGTTCCTGGCCAGCTTCGGCCGGCGGGGCTCGGGCCCCGGCGAGTTCCACTACCCCTACGACGTGGCCGTCCTGCCCGACGGGACGATCGCGGTGGCCGACAACTACAACAACCGGATCCAGCGCCTGAGCGCCGCGGGCAAGCACCTAGGCTCCTTCGGCGGCCCCGGCCGGGACCTGGGGGAGTTCTCGCGGCCCTGGTGCCTGGCGGTGGGCGGCGAGGGCCGGCTTTTCGTGTCGGATACCCTGAACCACCGCCTGCAAGTAGTGCGTTTAGACGGAGTGGAAGCGCCGAAGGCGGCGGCGGCCGCCGCGCCGCTTCCGCCTCTGGCCGGCGTCGAGTAGCGGGGGGACCGTGTTCGGACTGCACCTGCTCTCGCCCTGGTGGCTGCTGGCCCTGGCGCTTTTGCCGCTGGTGGCCTGGCACGGCCGCCGGAGCCTGGCGGGGCTGAGCAGCTTCCGGCGCTGGACCTCGCTGGTGCTGCGCATGCTCCTGGTCACGGCCGCGGTGCTGGCCCTGGCCGAGGCCTGCTGGCGGCAGGAGTCCCGCGAGGTCACCGTCGCGTACCTGCTGGACCGCTCGGCGAGCATCCCCCGCAAGGAGCAGGGCGAGGCCCTCAACTACGTGCGCGACACCGCCGGGCGGCGCGAGAAGGGCGGTCGCCGGGTCGACGACCGCGCCGGGCTGGTGGTCTTCGGCGAGGAGGCCTCGGTGGAGCTGGCCCCCAGCGAGAGGTTCCACACCCCCCAGCGGCTGCACTCCATGATCGACGCCGGGCACACGGATCTGGCCGAGGGCCTGCGCATGGCCGCGGCCTCCTTCCCGGCGGGGACCCGCAAGCGCATCGTGCTGATCTCCGACGGGTCGGAGACCAGGGGCCTGGCCGTGGAGGAGGCCCGCCGGCTGGCCGAGATGGGCGTCCGCGTGGAGTGCCTGCCGATAAGGCGCGAGAAGACCCCCGAGGTGATGGTCGAGCGCCTGGTGGTCCGCTCCGAGGCCCGCCAGGGCGAGCCGGTCCAGGTCCGGGCCATCATCAAGGCCGACGGGCCGGCCTCCGGCGAGCTGGAGCTGCTGCTCGACGGCCGCCCGGTGGCCCGCCGCCGCTTCAAGACCGAGAAGGGCGACAGGCTGATCCCCGAGACCTTCGAGGTGGACCTCAAGGGGCCGGGCTTCTACCCCCTGGAGGTGCGCCTGCGGCCCGACAAGGGCTGCGACACCGTGGACCGCAACAACGTGGGCTACGCCTTCACCCAGATAAGGGGCGAGGCCCGGGTGCTGATCGTCTACTCCCCGGTGGGCAAGGAGAGCGCCAAGGCCGACGTGGAGAGCCTGAGGGACGCGCTGAGAAGCGAGAAGATCGAGGTCAAGCTGGCCGGCCCCACGGCCATCCCGGCCAGCAACGCGGAGCTGGCCGGCTACGACTGCGTGATAATCGCCAACGTGGGCGCCTACGCCTTCACCAAGGCGGGCATGCGCGCGGTGCGCGCCGCGGTCCGGGACATGGGCGTGGGCCTGATCATGATCGGCGGCCCGGACAGCTTCGGCGCCGGCGGGTACCTGAACACCCCCATCGAGGAGGCCCTGCCGGTGACCTGCGACGTCCGCCAGCGCAAGGTGATGCCCAACGGCGCGCTGGCCCTGGTCATGCACACCTGCGAGATGCCCCAGCCCAACTACTGGGGCCGGCGGATAAGCCACGCGGCCATCGACGCGCTCAGCGACCAGGACGAGGCCGGCCTGCTGCTCTACGACTGGAACAAGGGGGGCTGCTCCTGGCTGTTCAAGCTCCAGCTGGTGGGCCCCAACCGCAAGAAGATGCACGGGCTCATCAAGAAGGCCCAGCCCGGGGACATGCCCGACTTCGACAGCTCCATGAAGATGGCCCTGGCCGGGCTCAAGAGAGCCAAGGCCGCGCTCAAGCACTGCATCATCATCTCCGACGGCGACCCCTCGCTCGCCGACCTCACCCTGCCGGGCCAGTTCAAGCGCGCCAAGATCACGATCAGCACCATCGCCATCGCCCCCCACGGGGGCATGTGCGTGGGCACCCTCAGGCGCATCGCCAAAGCCACCGGCGGGCGCTACTACAACCCCAAGAGCCCCAACCTGCTGCCCCAGATATTCGTCAAGGAGGCCATGACCGTCCGCCGCTCGGTGATCTTCCGGCAGAGCTTCGTGCCCAAGCTGGCCCAGGCCACCGACCCGGTCAAGGGCTTCCTGGGCGCCAAGATCCCCCAGCTGGACGGCTACGTGGTCACCACCCCCAAGGACCGCGCCGAGATTCCCCTGACCGTGAAGCTCAGCAAGGAGGCCATGACCGACCCGGTCCTGGCCCACTGGCGCTTCGGGGAGGGCAAGGCCGCGGCCTTCACCTCCACCGCCGCGGCGGACTGGGCCTCGCACTGGATAAGCTGGGCGGGCTACGTCAAGTTCTGGTCGCAGGTGGTGCGCTGGACCAGCCGCGCGGGAGCCAGCGGAGACCTGCAAGTCAGGTCCGAGGTCCGCAACGGGGCCGGCAAGGTGGTGGTCGAGGCCATCGACGAGAAGGGCCGGCTGATCAACTTCCTGGATCTCAAGGGCCACGTGGTCGGTCCCAAGAACAGGGGCCAGAGCTTCGCCCTGGTGCAGACCGCCCCGGGCCGCTACGAGGCCGAGTACCAGGCCGGCCCGGCCGGCGCCTACCAGGTCAACGTGGTCTACAAGGACGCCCGCGGCCAGAACCGCCACCACATCACCGGGGCCTCCAGCGGCTACTCCCCGGAGTACGCCAAGCTCAAGAGCAACCCGGAGCTGCTGGCGGACATCGCCCGCATCACCGGCGGGGAGCTGCTCACCGGGGACGCCGCCGCGGACCGCGAGAATATCTGGGCGCGCAACCTGCCCCCCGGCCACCGGGTCCACCCCGGCTGGGAGCTCCTGCTCTGGATCATCCTGATCCTCTTCCCGCTGGACGTGGCCGTCCGCCGGGTGATGATCGACTGGCGCGTGGCCGCCGGGCGCGTCAGGGCCGCAGTCGGGCTGATGATTCCCAGCCTGCGCCCGGCGGTCGCCGAGGGCCCCGACCCGACCATGGCCGCGCTGATGGCCGAGAAGGAGCGGCTGCGCGGGGCCGCGCCCACCCCCCAGAGCGAGAGCGTGCGCAGCCGCTTCCTGGAGCAGCTCCAGCACGCCAAGGACGGCGCCGGCGCCGAGGAGGGCGACGCCCTCAAGGAAATGCTCCGCCGCCACAAGCAGAAGAGCAGGGTCGATGAGCTCAAGATCGCCAAGGCCGCGGGAAAGAAGCAGCCGGCCCGGCCCAAGGCGACCGGCATTTCCGGCTACGCCGGCGCGCTGCTCGACGCCAAGAAGCGCGCCCTCAAGGACAAGAAAGAGGACGGGAAGAGCTGAGGAGGAAGACGAATGAGCGACTCTGACGTTGCCCGCCAGGCCGAGGAGTTCCGCGGGGACTTCGCGCGGCTCAGCGCGGAGATCGGCAAGGTGGTGGTCGGCCACAAGGAGATCGTGGAGGGCGTGCTCATCGCCCTGTTCGCCGGCGGCCACGTGCTCCTGGAGGGCGTGCCCGGGCTGGGCAAGACCCTGCTGGTCCGCA
>CAZONU010000436.1:0-4082 GCA_964581145.1 uncultured Planctomycetia bacterium | reverse complement strand
TCTTGGCGGTTCCAAGCTCTTGTTCGGGACAGCCTGCAAAGCATTGACCGCCAGCCGGTCGGGAGGTATGCTGAAGGCCCGGAGGGCTGGAATATGAGAGGCAAGACACTGCTGGTGATCGCGGCCCTGGCCCTGGTGGTGGGCACCGTCGTCGGCCTGCTGCTGGTCCGGGCCATGGAGGAGGGCCGGTCGGTGGGGCTCGCGCAGCCCGCGCGCAAGCCGCCCCGGGCCGCTGATAAAAGCCGGCCGGCCGGCAGGGGGAAAGCGTCGGCGCCCGGGGACCTCCGGGAGTTCATGAAGCTGGTGAGCCGCACCAGGTGGCTGGGCGCCGGCCGCGGCCGGGGCTTTAAGCAAAAAGCCGGGGCCTGGCAGGACGCCATCCGCGGACAGAAGCAGGAGGTCGCCGCGCTGGTGGGCAGCCCCTCCCTGGAGGACGCGACTATCGCCTACCTGCTCTGGGACAAGGGCTCGAAGCGCGCCCGCGCGGTGGGCGACCGGCTGCTGGCCGCGGGCATGAAGAGCGCTTCTCTGGCCGAGGCGCGGGCCGTCTATCGCGTGCTCACCGCCAGCGGCTACCCGCGCGCCGCCGAGTTGCGCCCCGTGGCTGAAGCATTAATGCTGAAGCCCTCGCGCCCGGAGAGCTGCAAGCTGTGGGCCGAGATTTCCGCTATGAGATAGGAATGAACCGCCAAGGCGCCAAGAACACCGAGAAGAACCCGAGAGTCGGGCCGCGGCGGAAACCGAGGCTCCCGCGGAAGAGTAACTCCGCGGGAGAAGCTCCAACTTGGTGCCTTTGTGCCTTGGTGGTGAAAAGAGAGCCTCGCCTTGGCGTCTACTACTCTGCGAAGTGCCTGCTCCGCCGAAGTTGCTTCGGCTACGAAGGCCGGAAGCTCGCTACGTAGCACGAGTTGGCGGTTGGAGTCTCTCTTTGTTACCTGCTCTTGGGCTTCGGCCCGGTATAGACCGCCGCGGAGAAATCGATCCGGCGCATGGGCGGCTGGGTGGCGACCTCTTCGAAGTAATGGGCGGCCAGGCCGGCCAGGCGCCCGAAGATGAAGAGCACCTTGGCCAGGCGCGGGTCGAGTTTCATGTCGGCCACGGCCGCGCCGATGACCCCGTCGACATTGACGGGAAGCGAGGTGCCCTTGACCGCCTTGAAGGCCTCCTCGGCGACCCTGGAGATCGCCACGCAGGGGCCGGCAACGCCGGTCTTCCCGGCCAGCCGCCAGAGCGCGTCGCGGCGCGGGTCGCGGGTGTGCACCCGGTGGCCCAGGCCCTCGATGCGCTCCCCGGCCCCGATGCGCTCGGCGATCAGCCTCTCCGCCGCCGCGCGGGGAGAGAGCCCCTCGCGCCCGGCCAGCGCGGCGCACTCCGCGAAGAACTCCGCGGCCTTGGCGCCGGCGCCGCCGTGGACGTCGGTGATGGCGCCGACGCCACTGGCGACCGCCACCTCGAAGGCCGCGCGGACCGAGGCGGCCAGCACCGCCGCCTGGGCGCTGGGAGGGGTGACCCCGTGGTCGACGCTGGCCACCATGCAGGCCTCCAGCATGCGCGCGCGCCCGGCCGGGGCCGCCGCTCTGCCGGCGACGGCGGCGCAGAGAACCCTGGAGAAGTCCCGCGAGCGCGGGACCCTGTTCTTGAGTATCCGTCCCAGGCAGGCCGCGGCCCGGCCCAGCAGGCAGGCGGTCCGTTCGATCTCGGAGCCCTCGAACGCCGCCAGGCGCTTGTCGGCCAGGAGCATGGCGGCGAGCTGCTTGCTGACGTCATCAGTCTTGCTGAGCCGCCCGCGCGGCGCGGGTCCGGCGGCGGCCTGGCAGGCCAGCTTGTTCAACTCGGCGAGCGTTTTCTTGCTGGGGAACCTGCCGGAGACCAGCAGCCCGGCGACCTCCAGGAGCGAGCGCCGGCCGATCAGGCCGGCCAGCGGCCTGCCGCGCACCGCCAGGCGGTTGGGGGCCACATGAGTGACCGCCGTGCCCCATGCCGGCTTGGGCGGGGGCGCCTCCCACATCCGGCGCATGCGCTCGTAGTAGCGCTCGGGGCTGAAGTAGGTCCTGCCGCCCAGCTTGTCCCTGACCGCCGCGATCAGCGCGCGCTGGCCGTTGACCACCGTGACCCCCGCGCCCTCCAGCGCGGCCTTCTTCGAGGCGAAAGTCCCGTAGTCGGCCCCCGGGGCGACGATGGCCCCGGCGTGGCCCATGGTCTTGCCCTCCGGCGCGCACCTGCCCGAGACCAGCGCGACCACCGGCTTGGGGTACTTCTCCGGGTGGGCCTGAATGTCTTCGGCCAGGAGCTCCTCCGCGCAGCCGCCGATCTCCCCGGCGACCACCACCAACTCGGTGCCCTCGAAGCCGGAGACCAGCGGCACAACGGTCCGGAAGGGCGAGCCCACCGCGGAGTCGCCGCCCACCCCCACCACCGCGTTCTGGGCGATGCCCGCCGAGGCCAGCGCGTCGGACACGTGGTAGAGGATAGCCCCGCTCCGCGAGCAGATGGTTACCCCCTCGGCGCTGTAGCGCCCGGGCTCGGGCTCGGCCGGGTAGAAGACGTCGGGGAGCATGCCCACCTTGACGCGCTCCGGCGGGAAGATGATCCCGGGCGTGTTGGGCCCCAGCAGCAGCGTGCCCCGCTTCCGCGCGGCGACCAGCACCCGGCGCACGTCCCTGACGGGCATGCCCTCGCTGATCAGCACGGCGATGGGGATGCCCGCCTCGATGACCTCCAGCGTCGCCTCCGCCGCGCTGGAGTAGTGCTTCCATATGCTGACGGCGGCGATGTCCGGGTGCTTGCGGAGCATCTCCCGGACCGTCTCGTAGACGGGGATGGTCTCGTGCACGCGCGAGCCGCCCTTGCCGGGAGCCACCCCGGCGGTGACCTCGGTGCCGAACTGCTTCATGATCCCCGCGTGGCGGGTGCCCTGGCGGCCCAGGCCGATCACCGCGGTCTCGATGCGGCCGGTCCCGGCGATGCGCCGGGCCAGCTCCGGGCGGGTCCGGCCCACCAGGTACGCGAGCATGCCCTCGGCGGGGTTGACGTAGGAGCTCTTCGCGGCGCTCATGCCCCGCCGCCCTTCCCGGCGATGAAGCCGGCCAGGCCCTCGCGGATGACCTCGGCCATTATCTCCCGGTTGCCCACCACCATGGAAAGTGGCTCCAGGTCCCCGGGGGTCCGGCGCCGGGCGTCATCGAGATACGCGCGCGCCGCGGCCAGATCGGTGCCCACCATCCGGCCGCAGACGGGCACGACCCGCCGGCCCGCCGCGCGGCGCTCGCGCAGGCAGTCGATAAGCCCGCGAACGAACACGTCGCAGCTGGAGATGCCCCCGAAGCGCGAGGTGACTATCAGGTCCACCAGGGGGTGGTCCATGAGCAGGGCGAACATCTCGGCCACCTGCGCGCGCGAGGGCCCGCCGCCGGAGTCCATGAAGTTGACCGGAACGGCCCGCCCGCCGAAGAACTCCTCGCTGGCCCCGGTGACCTCGTCGATGGAGAAGATCCCGTAGCCGGCGCCCCCGGGCACCAGGCCCACGTAGACTTTGCCGGGTTCGCGCGCAGCGTCCTCGGGCAGGAGGTCCACGTAGGGAAATCCCGCGCGGGCCGCGCGCCGCTCGCGCGCGGTGGGCTCGGCCACGTCGTGGCGCTTGCTCTCGACGCCGAGCCCGGCCAAGAGCGCGCCCTGGCGATAAAGCCCGTTGTCGTCCAGGACCATCTTGGCGTCGGCGCACAGCGGCCCGGAAGCGGTCACCAGCAGGGGGTTCACCTCGGCCACCTTGCAGTCGCATTTCTGATAAAGGGCGTAGAGCCTGCCGGCGGTTTCGGCCAGGGCCTTCTCCAGCTTGGCATCGCCGCCCAGGTCCCTGTTGAGAAAAGCGGCCAGCTCGCGGGCCTTCCCGGCGGGCAGCTCGTCGGGGTTCTCGGGCAGCTCCAGGCGCAGGATGGCCTCGGGCCGCGTGCGGGCCACCTCCTCGATGTCCACGCCTCCCGAGGCGCTGGCCATGATCACGCTGTTGCTGGTGGCCGGGTTGACGGTGATGCCCAAATAACAGGCGCCGCTCGACTCCACGGCCTCCTCCACCAGGAGGTCCA
>CAZONU010000435.1:0-4087 GCA_964581145.1 uncultured Planctomycetia bacterium | reverse complement strand
GTTGATGGCCAGGCCGGTGTGATAGAAGTAGCTGTTGCAGCTCCTGCGGACCCCGTCGTAGAAGTCGACCGTGCCGTGGTGCAACATGCACTCGAACCAGCGGTTGCCCACCTGGACGCCGTGCGCGCAGGAGAAGGTCGTGCGCGGCCTGATAACCCCATCCTCAAGCGCGCCGACGCCCAGAATGGTCTTGAAGACCGAACCGGGCGGGTAAGTGCCCTGGTAGGCGCGGCAGAACAGCGGCTTGCGCCGGTCCTTCATCAGCCGCTCGACCTCTCCCTCGCGGCGGCGGACGAAGGCGGTCGGGTCGAAGTCCGGGGCGCTGGCCATGGCCACGATGCCCCCGGTGTTGGGGTCGAGGAACACCGCCGCGCCGCGGAAGCGGCTCTCGGCCAGGGCCCTCTCGGCGGCCTGCTGGACCCCCAGGTCTATGGTCAGCTTGACGTCCCCGCCCCGGCGGGGACGCCCGGAGTAGAGGGGCTGCCGCTCGGGCTCGCCGCCGCGGATGCCCGCCGGCTGGAGCTTGAGCCGCCAGGTGCGGTAGGCGTGCATGCCGCGCAGGTGCTGGTTGTAGTAGCTTTCGACGCCGTAGTTGCCGACCCGCTGGTCGGGTAGGGTCCGGCCCAGGGGCAGGCGGCCGCGGGGCCGCAGCCAGTTGCGCTCGCCGTCGTTGGGCCTGAAGAACCAGCGCCAGCCTTCGGCCTTCCCGGTGTCCCGGGAGCGGTCGCGGATCCTGATCCCGTCCGGGTTGAGGGCCAGGCTCATGTACTGGCCCCTCTTCATCGGTGTGAGGTAGCCGAGAACGTGGCTGGCCGCGCGCCCGTAGGGGTAGCGCCGGCGGACGCTGGTGGTGGCGACTATCCCCGGGAAGGGCTCGGCCCCGAAGATGAGCGGGTAGCGCTGGCGCAGGCGCAGGCGGCGCCAGGCCCGGCGGGAGATATTGCGCACCGCCGGCGGGGGATAGCCCCGGTAATTCTTGGCGGCGTGCTCCAGGGCCGCCACCACCCCGCGGGCCACGCGCTGGCGGTCCACGCCGGTGGCCCCGGCCAGCTCGGCGACCAGCGGCTCGTTGCGGGCCAGGCGGTCGGTCGCCGCGCTGTGCTCGGCTTGGTGGTGCAGCTCCCTGAGCCCGCGCAGGACCCGGGCCGAGGGCTTCTCGCCCGGGCCGAGGCCGCCGCAAATCTCTTCGAACTTCTGCCTGCAGCCGGGCTGGTACTCGGCCTTGCCGAAGGCTTGGTACCCGCCCTCGAGGGCCGCCCGGTACTCGGCCAGCGGCCGGCGGCGGATCTGCCGGATCTTCTTGATGGTCTCGACGTTCACCTCGCGGAGGTGGGGCGCCAGCTCGCGCGGCCGCACGGAGACGTCGAAGCTGGGCACGTCCTCGGCGAGGGGGTTTCCGTTGCAGTCCAGGATCCGCCCGCGGGGAGCGCTGATCAGCTCCTCGCTGGTCAGGGTGCTCAGCGCAGCCAGGGCGTACTTGGGGTGCCTCCAGATCTGGAGCTGGGCCAGCTTGCCGATGCAGACCAGGAGCAGCCCCAGGAAAACCAGCACCACCAGCTGCATCCGCCGTCCGAACACGGGTTCAGCGCTTCTTCCGGCGCGGGGCCCGCCCGGTGCCCGCGGCCGCCGCGGCCATCAGCTGGCTCCAGGACAGCCGCGCGCCCGCCGCCGGCCAGCCGAAGAGCCGGGCCATGAGGTTGGCCGCCGGACCCAGAACCAGCGCGGCCGCCCCAGTCAGCAGCGCGCTCTTGACCGCCACCCCCAGGCCCGCGCCCAGCCCGGCCGGCCAGCCGCGCGCGGCGGCCGCCAGGTAGACGAGCTCAACGCCCAGCGCGGCCAGCGCCGAGAGCACGCCGTAGACCACCGGATTGCGCCGCCGCCGGCCGGGGCTCAGCCGCTCTATGGCCAGGGCAACCATGAGGTAGGTGAACCCGCGCAGGCCGGGGCGGGGCACGGCGAAGATGTCGCTGAAGGTGCCCAGCCCGAAGTAGAAGAAGGGATGGACGCTCCACGGCGCGGCCAGCGCCACGTAGACGGCCAGGAGCAGCACCAGGTCCGGCCCGGCCCCGCTGGGGGTGACCAGCACCGGGCCGAGGGCCACCTCGGCGAGGGCCAGGAGGATGAAGGCGGTGGTCAGGAACCAGGCTTTCACCGGCAACCTCCCGGAGTACATCTAGGTTTGCGGGTCCCGCCCATTCGAAAAACGCACAACTACCGGCCGCTCCTCTTGGGGTCGCCCCCCAACGCCGGCCCGGTCAGGACCCAGACCACCTCGGGGTTGGCCGTGCCCTGGGGCAGATCGACGCCGATGTCGTAGAAGGGCTTGCCCTCCGCGGGGGCCACGCCCGCGGCCACCTTGCCGACCAGGCACCCGGGGGGAAAGACCCCCACGAGCCCGCTGGTCACCACCGTGTGGTTGCGCCGCACCGGATGGGCCGGGTCGCGGATCACGAAACGCAGCTTGAGCCGCCCGCCGGAGAGCTCCACCAGGCCCTGCTGGCGGGTCTCCACGATGCGCGCGGGCACCGCCACCCTGGGGTGGCCCAGGGTCAGGACCCGGGCGGTGTCCTCGGTGGCGTCCTCCACCACGCCGAGGACCGCCGCGCCGGCCAGCACCGCCAGGCGCCGCTCCACCCCGGCGGCCGTGCCCCGGTCGATTATCAGCTCGTGGCTTTCCCACTTGCCGGGCCGGCGGATGACGCTGGCGGCCAAGGCCTCTCCGCGGTAGCGGGACTCGTGCAGGACCCGCTTCACTTCTTTGAGGTCCCCGTGGGTGCGCCTGTAGAGGGCCAGCTCCTCGGTCTTCTCGGCCAGGCGGGTCTCCAGCTCCTGGCGGCGCCGGCGCTCGGCGGCCAGCTCCTGCTGGAGCTCTTTGCCCCGGCCGAAGGCGCGGATGCGCGCGCGGACTCCGCCCAGCAGGCTGCGGGCGGTCGAGGTGACCGGCTCGAAGAGGTCCGCGGCGACCAGGCGGACCCGGCGGGAAACCGCCGCGGGCACCGCCAGGACCAGGAGGGACACGCCCAGCGAGATCAGGATTATCCGCGCACGGTTGAGCTTAATCATGATACGCGCGGGGCGCGGGGGCGCACCTCGCTACCCCCTAGCTGGCGTCCGAGTCGGCTTCCAGGAGCTCGCGAACGTCGGGGCGGTCCAGATCCTCGAGGATGCCCCCGGTGCCGCGGACCACCGCGGTCATGGGGTCGTCGGCCACGCCCACGGGCAGGCCGGTCTCCCGGCTGATCAGCTTGTCCAGGCCCCTCAACAGCGCCCCGCCGCCGACCAGGGTGATGCCCCGGTCGATGAGGTCGGCGGAGAGCTCCGGCGGGGTGCGCTCCAGGGTCTGCTTGACCGCGCCGAGGATGGAGTCCACCGGGCCCTTGAGCGCCTCGCGGACCTCCTCGCTGCGGATGGTGGCGGTGCGCGGCAGGCCGGCGATGAGGTCCCGGCCCTTGACCACCATGGTGCGCTCCTCCTCCAGCGGGTAGGCCGAGCCCAGCTCGATCTTCACGCGCTCGGCGGAGGCTTCGCCGATCATGAGGTTGTAGGTCCGGCGCATGTGGTCGCTGATGGCCTCGTCGAACTCGTCGCCGGCGATGCGCAGGCTCTCGGAGGTGACCACGCCGCCCAGGGAGATGACCGCCACCTCGGTGGTCCCTCCGCCGATGTCCACGACCATGTTGGCCACCGGCTCGCCCACCGGCAGGCCCACGCCGATGGCCGCGGCCTTGGGCTCGCTGACCAGGTGCACGTGGCTGGCGCCCGCGCGCTTGGCGCTCTCGCGGACGGCGGTCTTCTCCACGCTGGTGATGCCGCTGGGCACGGCGATGACCACCTGGGGCGCCAGGCCCCAGGAGTGCGGCTGCACCTTGCGGATGAAGTAGCGGAGCATGGCCTCGGTGATGTTGTAGTCGGCGATAACCCCGTCGCGCATCGGGCGGATGGCCTCGATGTTCCCGGGGGTCTTGCCGAGCATGGCCTTGGCCACCTCGCCGACGGCCTCGCCGCCCAGCAGCACCCGGCTGGTGCCCTTGTAGACCGCCACCACCGAGGGCTCGGCCAGAACGATGCCCTCGCCGCGGACGTAGAC
>CAZONU010000434.1:0-4096 GCA_964581145.1 uncultured Planctomycetia bacterium | reverse complement strand
TGGGCACGAAGGCGGCGTCGAGCCGCTCGGCGACGAGCGCGCCGAAGATGAACCCGCGGCTCTCGATGCCGGTGACGACGTCCACGCCGCCGCCGGCGTAGGGTTCGGCGAGCATGGAGACGGCTTGGCGGAGCGCCTCGGGACTGCCCAGCAGCGGGGTGATGTCCTTGAAGACGATGCCCTTCTTGGGGAAGTCGGGCACGTCGCGGATGAACTCGGAGAGGTTCACGCCCATGTCAGCTCCACCTCACTTGGCCTTGCGGGGTTTCCTGGCGGCGGGGTTTTTTCCGGCGGCCCCGCCGCCCCCGGCTTTGGCCTTCTTCCTGCCGCCGGCCGGCTTGGCCCGGCGCCTCCTGCGGCCGACCGCCAGCGCGGAGGGCTTGCGGTTGAGGGGGCCGCGGACCTCCCGGCCGGTCACCAGCGTGAACAGCTCGCGCAGGCCGTGGGCCTCGATCTGGCGGACGCGCTCGCGGGTGAGGCCCAGGCGCTTGCCGATCTCGCCCAGGGTGTAGGCCCGCCCGTCCAGGCCGTAGCGCATGCGCAGGACCACCGCCTCGCGGCCGGAGAGGTGGTCGAGCAGCGCGCCGACCTCCGCGCCGGTGAGCACCGCCTGGGCCTCGCCGGCGGCGGCGCCGTCCTCCAGGAGATCCACGTAGCCGGGCCTCGATCTGGCCGAGCGCGAGGGGTCCAGCACCAGGAGCGCCTTGCGCACCGCGCTGGCCTGGGCGCGGCGGAGCCGCATCTTCCCGGCGATCTCCTCGGGGCCCGGCTCGCGGCCCAGCTGGGCGCGCAGGCCGGCCTGGGCGCGCCGCCACTTGGAGATCAGGTCCTGGACGTGGCTGGGCACGTATATCTGCCGGCCCTGGGCGGCGATCGCCCGGCGGACGGCCTGGCGGATCCACCAGGCGGCGTAGGTGCTGAAGCGCACCCCGTGGCAGAGGCTGAAGCGCTCCACCGCGCGGAGCAGGCCCAGGTTGCCCTCCTCGATGAGGTCCAGCAGCGAGATGCTGCGGTCCATGTAGTTCTTGGCGATGGAGACCACCAGGCGCAGGTTGGCGCGGATCATGCGCTCGCGGGCGCCGAGGTCGCCGCGGTGGATGCGCGCGGCCAGCTGGCGCTCCTCCTCGGCGGTGAGCAGCCGGCTGCGGCCTATCTCGCGCAGGTAGTCTTGCAGGTCCCTGTCGACAGCGATGGTTTGGCCCCCGATGATCTGCGGACACACCCTGCCCCGTTATCGGCAGGGCCAGTTTACCGGCGCGAAAGGCGCGGTCAAGCGGAGCGGGGGGTGGGGGAAGCCGGGGAAGGGGCGGGGGCATTCATTACCTACTACTCCTGCCCACTGTTCCACCTGAACTAGTCGGAGGGGCGGGGGTGGTCATCTGTTCACTCATCCTGGTTCCTTGCACCCTGAACTAGTAGAAGGGGCGGGGGTGGTCATGCCTACTGCTTCTCCGGCTTCTTAAGCATGTTGGTTAGGACTACTTGCCTCTCGGGGTCGATGAAGTACTCCGCCCTTACCGCAGGGACTACTACCTCATCCGTAGTCTTGCCGCGCTTGACCTGGAAGGTGTACACCGGATGAATGAACTTAGTCCCATGAGGCTCGGGATAGTAGTCATAACCGAGGTACGTTGCGGTGCCGCCCTTCACGCTCTCTGTCAAGGGTGTGGCATAGCCGTTGTTCAGATCCGCGAAGGCTTCCTCTATGGTCTTGCACTTCAGGAAAGCGTGGCGTTCGGACTGCTTCCAGGCGAGTTCGAGGGTGCCGAGCTTGCCCGCACAGGTTGTGGAGAAGCATAGGTAGTAGTTATCTCCGATGACCTTAGTGTCCTCCAAAACGCCTCGGCAGTAGTACCTCCGCGACAGAATAACCTTCTGGCCGTCCCCGAATGTGTGTTGAAGCGCTGTCGAACTTGAATATTGGCTGGCCACTTTCTCGGGCCACAGGTCAAGCTCCTGAATCCGCCGCATCCCGATGCGGAACATGGCCTCCTTATCAAGGTCTTTGTTCAAGGCCTTGAAGTCTTTGATCGAATTCACCTGATACGCTTGCTCATAATCTGGGGTGAAGTATTCTACTCGCCGCCGGTCAGTGAACAATCTAGCGTTGCCTTCCTTGAGGACGACCCCACCGAGCTTGTGCCACTCCAGCGTCTTCTTGAAACCAAGGCTCCTGGCTAGGGTGGTCAATTCTTCCAGAGTTGGCCCCGGGACTTCCCTTGTGACGCGGTGAACCCACATAGCCTTGGGCGGCTTCTTGGCCTTCGGAGCCACCTTCATCGTGAGTCGGTAGGTTTCTCCCTTCTTAGGAAGAGAATACTTGATGACCTCGTTCCACCAGTATGCTGGAAACTTCTCGGCTAGTGGCTGAACTGCTGGCGCGAACCCGTGCTGACAACCTGCTGCAGCCACCACCCAACAGAGCGCCCCAACGGACACAAGCAGTGTGAGCGCGATGCCCCAGAGCACGTAGATCTTCCTCGACCTCTTGTCCACAGCGCCGCCCCCCTGTGGAGATCGCTGGGGAACTGGGGAAGAGGCGGGGGTGGTCATCTGCTCACTCATTTCAGTTCTCAGTCACCTGTAGCAGTGAAAGGGCGGTGGCGGTCATCACGTACTACTCCAGCCCACAAAGCCACCTGAACCAGTTGGAGGGGCGGGGGTGGTCATCACTTACTACTCCTGCCCACTGTGCACCCTGAACTACGAGAAGGGGCGGGAGTGCTCGTTCTTCGTCCCTTGGTGCCTGCTTTGGCGGGATTCGCTTTGTGGGACATCTAATCCCCACTTCCGTGAAGTCTAGTGTGCCAAGCGCTTTCTCAAGTTAGCGACGTGTCTCCGGGGGCATTCGGGACCATCTGTAAGCTGCCAAGACCTTACCAGCCTCCGGGCTCAGCAAGAGACCGCCTTGGTCGCTTGCTCGTTTCACCAGTGCAAGGACCTCCGGGGAATCCTCGCCGTGTCTCAGTAGCTCCACGGCCGCCCAGAGCCTCGCCTCTTCGTCCTTGAGTGCCAAAGAGTTTCTCAGCCCTCGCAGCCCATGCTTGCCACAAAGGCTCAGCATACGTACCGCTTTCGCCTTGTGCGGCGCGAGCCAATCTGGGAGCGCCACATATGTCTCTAGGCGGTGCGCTGCTTGGCTGGAGCCGCCAAGGTCACGTATGGAAGTCCTAGCATCATCGAGAACGAGGTAGTCGCCAACCGGACCGGATTGGAGCTCGCAACGGTCGACGACATCTCGGACCCTCCACACCGGCACCACCACCAGCCAACACACCAAGCCGACAGCTATGAGCAGCGTCAGCGCAATCCCCCAGTACACATACATGCGCTTAGAACGCTTAACCGGTCCGGAAGGGGCAGGGGCGGTCATCTCTGACTACTCCTGCCCACCAAACACCCTGAACCAGTCCAAGGGCCGGGGGTGGTCATCTCTTTACTCATTCTCGTTCCTTGCACCCTGAACTAGTAGAGGGGGCGGGGGTGGTCACTGTCCCTACTTCCTGTCCATCTGCTCTGCCGCTCTGATCTTCTTCAGGAATTCCGCACCGTTTTCTCGCCACCAGGCACGCCAAGCGGGGGCTTTCTTGGCAATCTCGCGCCTATGCCCGAATGCACTACCCTGCCGTTGTCCTATCTTTCCCGCGGTGAGTTCGTACAGCGCATCCGCCGCCCTGCCCGCCACGGATTCAACAGACTTATGAGCATGTCCTTCCGCTCCTTCAGTGCGGGTCCGCGCGTAGGGGTCATCCAGTGCCTTCAAGAGCAGCGGGACCGCTTGGTGGGCCCGGTACTTGACCAGCACCTTGATGGCCATAATCCTCGTGCATCCCTCTTCCCATCTCGGCTCGGCAAGCAGCTTCTCCAGGAGCCCTCTCACCGCCGGGACGCACTGAGGCTTGTTCTGCTCATAGCAAAGGGCCCAGAGCCGGTCGTAGCGCTTCTCGGGGTCGGACGGGAGCCTGTAGGGCCCACAACTGGTCAGCAGCACCGCCAGCGCCACGCCCCAGAGTATGTAGATGCGCTTGGAGCCGGGCTTCCTGGCCTCGGGCGGGTGCTCGGTCACTTCATTCATCCCCACGCTTCACTCTTCACC
>CAZONU010000433.1:0-4104 GCA_964581145.1 uncultured Planctomycetia bacterium | reverse complement strand
GACAATGGCCCTGCGGGCCGCGCGCACCGCGGGCATCAACGTGCCCCAGAAGGTGATCGACAAGGCGGTGGACTGCGTCAAGCGCGCCGCCCAGTCCGACGGGGGCTTCGCCTACCAGATTCCCGAGAAGGTCCGCGCCCGCGGCGGCTCGGCCTTCCCGCGCTCGGCCGCGGGAGTCTGCATCCTCTACGGGCTCGGCCAGTACAACGCCAAGGAGACCAAGGCCGGGGTCAAGTACCTCATGAAACACCTGGCCGGCGGGCGGTACCGCACCGGCCACTACTACTACGGCAACTACTACGCCACCCAGGCCATGTACCAGGCCGGGGGAAAGCACTGGGAGAAATGGTGGCCGGCCATCCGCAAGGACCTCCTGGGCAAGCAGGGCTCAGACGGCTCCTGGGGCGGCGGGGCCGGCAACTCCTACGGCACCGGCATGTCCTGCATCATCCTGTGCGTTCCCTACCGCTACCTGCCCATCCTGCAGAGGTGATTTTCCGGCCGCGCTCTTATGGAAGCCGCTGATAATGAGCCGCTTGCGCGCCGGACTTTTCCTCGGGCCGGGCACTTTTCCCCCGAACCTTCCGCCCCCTGCGGGGGTCATACGTGGTGAAGGGCCGCGGTGTGGGCTCCGGCGCGGAGCAGGATCGCCGGGACATGGCCGAGCTGGCGGCCGGCCGCGAGGAGGCCCTGGAGCGGCTCTACCGGAGATACTCGGCGCGCCTGGCCGGGTTCTTCTGGCGGCTGGGCAGAACTGGTGGAGAGGTCGATGAACTGGTCCACGAGGTCTTCGTTCGGCTCTGGCGGCACGGCCGCGGCTGGCGCGCCGAGGGGCGCTTCACGACGTACCTCTTCGGCATCGCCAAGTCGGTGTGGCTGGACGCCCGCTCCGTGCGGCGCCCGCTGGACGCTGCGGACCTGCCCCGCCACCCCGCCCCGGCCCGCCCGGACCACGAGATGGAGCGCCGCGAGCTCGGCCGCCAGATCGAGCGCGCCGTCGCGGGCCTGGCCGAACCGCTGCGGGTGGTCTTCTCCATGGCTACGGCCGGCGACCTCAAGTACCGGGAGATCGCCGAGCTCCTGGACATACCCCTGGGCACCGTCAAGAGCCGGATGGCCGCTGCGGAGGAGAAGCTCCGCGACGCGCTGGCCGGATACCTGGGAGTAGAACGGGACCGATCGTGAAGCCCGAGTGCGAACGCTACCGTCAGGAACTGACCGCCCTGCGCCGCGGGGAGGCGGCCGAGATTCCCGAGGCCGAGCTCCGCGCGCACCTGGACGGCTGCGATGAGTGCCGCCGGGCGGAGCGGCAGGCCGGCCGGCTCTTCGCGCTGCTCGACGAGTTCCAGCCCGCGCCGGCCGAGGACGGCGCCGAGCGCCTGCGCCTGGCCATCTCCACCGGCAAGTACCGGCCCGGCCCGGCCGCGCCCGCACCGCGCCGGCTGATTCCCCTGCCCGCCGCGGTGGCCGCGGCGGCGGCGGCTTTCCTGGCCGCTCTCTGGCTGGGCTCCGAGATCGACTGGGGCAAGCAGCCCCGCCCCAAGGCGGTCGCAGTGCTGACCTCCCTGGCGGGCGCCGAGTCCCCGGAGGGGAACGCGCCGCGCCCCGGAGAGGTCCTGGCCGCGGGGCGCAAGCTGCACCTCGGGCCCGAGGGCCGGGCGCGGCTGGTGCTCCACCGCGGCGCGGAGGTGGAACTGGCCGGGGGCAGCAGCGTCGAGCTCCTGGCCGAAGACCGGCTGCACCTGGAAAAGGGCAGGCTCCTGGCGGTGGTCCGCAAGGGCGGGGGGTCCTTCACGGTCAGCACTCCCCTGGCGGAGGTCACCACCCTGGGCACGCGCTTCGTGGTCGACGCGGGACAGGACGGCACGCGCCTGGCGGTCATTGAGGGCCGGGTGCACTTTACGCACACCGGGCCCGGCGACGGCAGCGTGGAGGTGGGCGGCCGCGAGAGCTCCGCCGTGCTGGCCGGCTCGCCCCCCAGCCGCCCCGCGCCGGCGAGCCCCGAGGACCTGGCCTGGACGTTCTCCGCTCGCCGGCCCCAGCTGGAGCTGGGCCTCACCCCCGCCCGCGAGAAGATCCGCCTCGGCGAGGCGCTCTCCGTCCGGCTGCGCCTGGTCAACCGCTCGAAGAACGAGCAACCGGTGGACGGCACCGGCCGGGGCCGCTCCAGCTACTTCCTGCGGGTGGAGGACCCCGCGGGGCGGAAGTCCCACTTCAGCCCGACGGTGCTGTCGGCCCGGGTCGACGGCATGCGCACCAAGGCACCGGTGGTCCGGCTGGCCGCCGGGAGCGCCTACCAGCTGGAGCTGGACCTCGGCAGGTTCGCGAAGCAGCCCGGCGAGTACCGGCTGACCGCCATCTACCTGGAATCCGCCGCCTCGGCCTCGACCGACTGGTCGGGCACCGTAGTGAGCGGAACCTGTAAGATACTGGTGGAAGCTCCGCCCCCGGCGAAGCCCGGGGCGAAGCCCAGAGAGCACAAGGAAAGCGCGAAGGGCAAGCGCAGGTAACCAAGAAGGAGAAAAGGCCATGGCACCAATCGAGCTTCAGGGCAAGCTGCGGGCGCTGCGGGCGCGGCTGCGGGCGTTCTTCCTGATCGACGGCCTCAGCCGCATGCTGGCCGTGGCCGTCGGGGTGCTGGCAGTGGCGATATTCTTCGACTGGCTGACCTTCCCCGGCCTGCCCGATCCCATGCGCTGGGCGCTGCTGCTGGTCGGCCTGGCGGTGATGGGCTACGTGGCCTGGCGGTGGCTGATTGCCCCGCTGAGGATCCGCCTCACCGAGGACGACATGGCCATCGCCGTCGAGCGGGCCAACCCTCACCTGGGCGACCGGCTGATCAGCACCGTGCAGCTGGCCCGCGAGGAAGGCCGGCCGGAGTTCACCGCCAGCCGGGCGATGGTCCAGGAGCTGACCAACGAGACCCTGACGGCCACCTCCACCATGGACTTCGGCCAGGTGGCCGACGTCGGCGCACTGCGCAACCAGCTGATCGCCGGCGGGGTCGCGCTGGTCTTCGCCCTGGCGGCCACCGCGGTCTTTCCCACGCAGGTGGGCAAGGGACTGATCCGCTACTTCGCGCCCTTCACCAAGGTCAAGTATGACGCGCGCACCCGGCTGGAAGTCACAGAGGTCCCGCTGCTGCTGGCCCAGGGCGACGACCTCAAGATCGAGGTCAAGCAGAAGGGCGTCAAGCGCAGCAAGGCGACCATCCACTACCGCTACCCCCAAGAGAGCAAGAGGTGGCAGCGCTACCCGGTGCTCGCCGACGACTCCGGCGCGCTGCGCACCCAGATCAAGAAGCTGACCGGCACCGTGGAGTTCTACGTGAAGGCCGGCGACGGCCTGAGCGAACACCGCACCGTGGAGGTGGTCGACCGCCCGCAGGTCGAGCAGGTCGGGCTGCGCTACATCTATCCGGTTTACACCGGGCTGGAGCCCGAGCGCGGCGAGCACGGCAAAGGCACCGCCAAGGCGGTGGTCGGCACCCGCGTGCGGGTGGGCGCCTGGTTCAACCAGAAGATCACCGGGGGGCGGCTGGTCGCGGTCGGCAACGAGCCCCTGGACATGAAGCTCGACACCGAGGGGAAGAAGCCCTTCGGGGTCGGCGAGTTCATCGTCAAGAAGAACGGCACCTACCAGATCGCCCTGGAGAGCACGCACACCCGCACGGACGCGGCGGGCAAGGAACACACGTTCACCTTCAAGAGCCTGCGCCCGGCCAAGTTCAGCATCAAGGCCGAGGCCGACAAGGCCCCGCGCATCCGGGTGCTCCACCCGGGCAGCGACCTGGACGTGATGCCCCAGGCGGTGATCCCCATCAAGGCCGAGGCCCGCGACGACTTCGGGGTGGCCTCCGCGCGCATCAAGTACGGGATCAGCAACAAGGAGGGCGACACCCCCAATTACCTCGCGGTGACGAACGCGATCGACCGGCAGATCGAGGAGGCGGACGCTGTCTGCCGGTATGTCCAGGCCAAGGCGGCCGCCGGCAAACGCGCCTACATCTGCTTCGACGAGTGGAACGTCTGGTCGTCCGGCGGGGACGAGCACAAGGAGGACGACGAGAACGAGTTCCCGCGGCACCTGGCGGCATGCGCGTAC
>CAZONU010000432.1:1692-4120 GCA_964581145.1 uncultured Planctomycetia bacterium | reverse complement strand
GCGCCAGAGGTTCCTTGTTATCGGCCAGCAGCTTGGCGATCTTTTCCGACCCTATCTCCAAGGTCCCGGATTCCAGCCCGTCGCTGAGCTCGCTGGTCAGCCTTTCGTTGACGACGCCGTCGAAAGCCCGCTGGTAGAAGTCGGCGCCGTTCTCGCCCGAGGCGATCTGCGGCACCTCGATGGCGGCCGCCGCCTGCTCCGCCTGGCGCAGCTCTTCCAGCGCCCTGGCGCTGACCGAACTCTCGCGGACGAAGACGACGACGACCAGGACGACCAGGACGATCAGGACTGCCACCAGGACCTTGATGCCGCGCTTGCCCTTGGCCGGCTTGGTTGCTGACTGCTCCTCCGTGGTCGCGTTGGGCCGCTGTCCTTCTTCTGGCATGCTCCCCTCCGATCCGGTAACGGCGACTCCCGTCGAAGCCCCCCGCGCTGGGGGCTGTTTCCCCGAAAGACTCCGTCCTCCCTGGAAATCATAGGGTTGTGTGACCGCCCCGCAAGGCCGAGAATCTGTCTTCAGGGGGAGGCATGCGGGACATCAGAGCGGTTGCAGACACCTTCTGCCCGCCTGCGGGAAAACTTGCCTTTCGTTGCACGGCGAACCCGGAGTTCGCGCTTTCACGTGTACAGGAGTTTCCTCAGCACTCTGTTGACAACAGCGGAACCATTGGCTATCCATCTGGGCTTCACCCCCGAGGGGGACGTGGCCGTATTCAGCGTGGTCGGCGTGGTCGGCGCGCTGGAGGGGGCCATCGCCGCGGCGCGGGCGGAGGAGTAGAGGTCGGGGTTCGGGGTTCGGCGCGGCTACTTTCTGCGGTTCTCGGTCTTGATGATCAGGGACATCACCTCGGAGCGCCTGGCCGCCGAGGCCAGGGCCTCGAGCAGGTCGGAGATGTCGCGCATGGGCCCGGGGGCCGGGTCGTAGTTGAAGGTCTTGATGCCGATCTCCTTGAGCACCCCGCGGAGCACCAGCTCGCGCAGGGCCAGCTGGACCTTCTTCTCCGGGACCTTCAGGCGGTCGGAGAGCTCCTTGACCCCCGCGACCTGGTGCTGCTCGCCGCCGGCGAAGTGCTGGATGAGCTCCAGGTGCAGGCGGTTGCGGACCGTCTTGCGGATGAACCGGTTCAGCTCCGCGGAGAGGCGCGAGCGCGCGGCCGGGGCGGCGGCCGGGCCCTTACCCGGCTGCGCCGCCGGGATGACCCCGCTAGACTCCCGGACGCGCTGCTCCTCGGGGATCTCGGGCAGCTCCTCGGCCGGGACCAGCTTCATGGGCGCCTGGCAGCGCGGGCACTTGGCGCTGCGGCCCTCGTGCCTGCGGCTCACCGCCACGGTGACCCCGCAGCCGGGGCAGGCCAGCTTCATGGTCTGGCCCTCGATCCCGGACTCGACCTCCTCCAGGCGCCGGTGGGTGCCGGGGTCCTCGGCCAGGAACATGACCCCCACCCGGTGGGCGGCGCGCCGCGGGACCCGCCGGCACCAGCGGACCTCGCACTCCACGTCGATGGGCTCGCCGGGCGCCAGCCCGGCCACGTGGATCTTGAGCCGCTCGCCCACCGCGAAGGCCTTGCCGGCCAGGAACTGCAGGCCGTCGGTGCTGACGTTGACCACCGGCAGCTCCTGGCCGGCGGAGCCCTTGGACAGGAAGGAGAGCAGCCCGCCCTTGGAGTAATTGAGCCTGATGCCCTTCACGCTGTGGCGCGGGCTGTGCCGCTCTTTGCGAGCGCCGTCGGCCACCGCGCGAGCCCTCCTATAGCCGCCCCACGGCGGGCTGCCCGGCCGTCCCCCGGGTGATAGCCTCACCGACGCTGGCCGCTTCCCGCCCGGGCGATTATACACCCCTCCCGCGCCCGCTGGCAAGCCGATTATTCCGGTCGCGGGAGGAGGGGGGGAGGACTGGGGCCGGCCGACCCCCGCGCCCAGCAGCGCGGAGGGCGCGGCCAGGAGCAACGCGTCAAATATGGCCAGGAGCAGGATCTTGCGCCGGTTGCTGGTGCGCACGGCTTGAGGGGACATCGCGGCCTCTCGCTCCCTTCTCCGGCCCGGCCGGACCCTTCCCCCCCCCCTTTTCATTGACGGCGGGGGGCGCGGGGCTTAGAACCGCCTTTTCAAGAAATCCTCCGCCCGGGCGGGGGGCCGTCCGGAGGTCCTAAGTGACAGGTTATCCACGCCTTGGAAGCGGCGAATTTGCCCGTCCGGCCGGACGGCCGGAAAGCTACGTAACTTACAGAGGCGACATCGGGTGAGTCGAGCCAAGAGCGACGCGCAGCTCGTGGGGAAGTCGCTGGCCGGCGACCGATCCGCCTTCGGGGAGCTCGCCGAGCGCTACCAGCGCCAGGTGGCGGCCCTCTGCTTCGCCATGATCCGGGACCGCGAGAAGGCCCGGGACCTGGCGCAGGCCGCTGAAGAAGCCGGCGTGGTCAATGCCGTC
>CAZONU010000432.1:0-1682 GCA_964581145.1 uncultured Planctomycetia bacterium | reverse complement strand
ACGGCCGCCCGGCCACGCTCACGGCCACCGTGCAGCCGGGCCGCTTCGGGGCCTGGCTGGCGGGCATCGCCCGGCGGCGCTGCATCTACGCGATCCGGCGGGAGCGCCGCGCGGCGCGGGCCCTGGCCGCCAAGGCCGAGCAGCCCCAGAGGCAGCCGCTGGGGCCCGACGGCGAGCTGGCCCGCTCGGACGAGGAGGCCCGGCTGCTGGCGGCGCTGGGTGCGCTGGGCCGGCGCTACCGCGAGGTGCTGGTGCTCAGGCACTTCGAGGACAAGAGCTACGCGGAGATCGCCGAGCTCCTGGAGCTCAGCGTGGCCACCGTGGAGAAGCGCCTCACCCGGGCGCGGGCCAAGCTCCGGGAGGCGCTGACGGACAAGAGCGAGAGAGAGTAGAGCGAGCCATGAAGCCGGAAAGCTGCAGGTTGAGCGCCTACCTCGACGGGGAGCTGAGCCCCGCCGAGCGCCGCCAGGTCGAGGAGCACCTGGCGGGCTGCCCGGAGTGCGCCGAGAAGATGAAGGAGCTCCGCCGCCAGGGCGACGTGCTGGGCCGGGCCGGGGGGGGGCTGCTGCTCCACGTGGGCGTGGCCAAGCGGGTCGCCGAGGAGCTGCCCTCCGAGCGGCGCTCGATGGTCATGGTCCGGACCCACGGGGTGCGCCGCCGGCTGGCGCTGACCGGCTTCGGGGTGGCCCTGGCCTTCGCGGTCGGCAGCTTCCTGCTGCCCAGCAGCCGGGCGGTCTTCAGCGGGCTGAGCAATCCGGTGCGGGCCGCCTTCTTCCTGAACTGGGCGATCATGATCGCCGCGGGGTCGCTGCTGGTCTGGCCGGAGAAGGTTGCCAGCCTGGAGGCCCGCTTCTGGGCCTTCATGCGCGGGGGGACGGCGCAGGTCAGCGCGCGCGAGCGGATGATGGTCCAGGGCGTGGGGCTGGTCTTCCTGTGCCTCAGCGCGGTCTTCCACTTCGTGGTGATCAGCGGCCGGCTGCCGATATTCTGAGCCGGGCTCAACGCAAACAGGCGGCGGCCGCCCCCGGGCGGCCGCTTCTTTGTGTGGCGTCGGTGTGGGGAGGCCACTCAAGCAGCCAATCTCTAAGTAGTTGTTATGGGGCTGCTTCGGCCGCCCGGAGGTAAGAGGAGAATCAGAATCACCAGTTTCTGGGACGGCGCTCTCAATCCATAATTTGATTGTGGGCTCAGAGAACAACTTGGCGTTTCCTTGGCCGCTGAGGGGGCACAGCTCCCTCAGACTCCCCCGCAAACGGTAAGACGGACAGAGGGCAAACGGTAATCACGGAGTCCTGGACGAAGACACCACCACCCGAAAGCCGCCGCTGTCGTGGCGGCCGCCGGGGTTGCAGGGCTCGCGGTACGACGACCGGCAGCCCCTGGCAACGCCTGCCCAGGAACCGCCGCGCAACACACGGCCGGGGCCGGTCGCCGGCCCCGTCGGGTCAGCCTTGGGCATCCGGCCATGGCTGTATTCCCCGTACCAGTCCGCGCACCACTCCCACACGTTGCCGTGGCAGTCGTGGAGCCCCCAGGCGTTGGGCTGCTTGGTGCCCGCCGGGTGGGTCGCGTCCCCGGAGTTGGCATCGCACCAAGCGTAATCGCCCAGGGTGCCTTCATCATCTCCAGAGCAGAACCTCTCCCGCGTCCCTGCCCGACAGGCCCCCTCCCACTCCGCCTCC
>CAZONU010000431.1:0-4126 GCA_964581145.1 uncultured Planctomycetia bacterium | reverse complement strand
GACCTCGACTCGGTGGTCCGCTTCTACCGGAAGCACGGGTTTGAGACCTGGTGCGTGCAGATGTACCGCTGAGGGCGGTTTCGCCAACCTGCACTTGCGCCCCCAATCCAGGAGGTTACAATCCCCCCAGATCCCGCTCCGGTGGGGAAGGCACTTGGGCGGGCGCAGCATGTGTCGAAACATCCAGTAATCGCGATTGACGGCCCGGCCGGCAGCGGCAAGAGCACCGCTGCGCGCCTCTTGGCGCGCCGCTTGGGCTGCACCCACGTGGACACCGGCGCGCTCTACCGCACGGTGGCCCTGCTGGCCGTCGAGCGCGGTCTGGACCTCGCCGGCGAGGCCGCCCTGGCCGCGCTGGTCCCCGAGATAGACGTCCGCTTCGAGCCGGCCGCGGACGGCGTGCGGGTCTTCAGCGGCGGGCGCGAGGTCAGCGAGGCCATTCGCACCGCGGAGCTTACTTCCCAGGTGAAGTACGCGGCGCGCTCGCCGCTGGTGAGAAAGGCGCTCCGGCCGGTGCAGCGCGCCTTCGCCGAGCGCTCCCCGGTGGTCATGGAGGGCCGGGACATCGGCACGGTGATCTTCCCCGAAGCCGAAGTCAAGTTCTACCTGGACGCCTCGCTCCCGGTCCGCGCCGAGCGCCGCTGGCGTGAGCTGGCCGCCCGCGGCGAGAGCATCACGCTTGAAGAGGTGAAGCGGCGGGAGGCCGCCCGCGACGAGTCGGACCGGGGCCGCCAGGTCGCGCCGCTCCGGCGGGCCGAGGACGCGGTGGCCCTGGACACCAGCGGGCTGGGCGTCGAGGAGATGGTCGACCGCCTGGAGGAGCTGGCCCGCGCGCGGCTGGAAGGGGCCGCCTCGTGAGCGCGCCGCGGGTCAGGCTCTGGTACCGCTTCTGCCGGCTGGTCTGCCGGGTGGTCTGCCGCGCCTTCATGCGCCTGCGCACCTGGGGGCAGGAGAACGTCCCCGCCGGGGGCGGGCTGATCATGGCCTGCAACCACCAGAGCTATCTGGACCCGCCGCTGGTCGGCTGCATGCTGGAGCGCGAGAGCCGCTTCCTGGCCCGGAGCACCCTGTTCAGGTTCCCGCCGGTCGATTGGCTGCTGAAGAGTGTTGGGGCCATGCCCGTCGGCCGCGGCGAGTCCGACCGCACCGCCCTGCGCCGCGCCGAGGCGGAGCTGCGCGCCGGCTGGCTGCTGACCCTGTTCCCCGAAGGCACCCGCACCCCGGACGGCCGCGTCAAGCGGCTAAAGCCCGGGGTGGCCTCGCTGGCGATCCGCGCCGGCGTGCCGGTGCTGCCGGCCTACATCCACGGGGCCTTCGAGGTCTGGCCGCGCGCCAGGAGGCTGCCCCGGCCGGCGCCGGTGGGCGTCTTCTACGGAAAGCCGATTGCGCCGCCCGCGACCGGGGACCTGAGCCGCAAGACGCGCGCCGAGCGGCTCACCCGCGAGCTGCAGGAGGCGCTGGAGGAGCTGGAGAGAAAGGCATTCGAGCTGAGACCGCTGGGCACGCGGAGCGCGCCCGTTGCGCGCGCCGGGGAGGCCCTCGTCGGGCCGCCGCCGGCCGATCCTCCGCGGGCCGTTGCGGAAGAGGAAACCCGGACCACGGGACGGTCCGGGTCCGAAGAGGGGACTTCTTTGAGTGGGGAGTCCGGCGCGGGATCACCGGAGGTTTCCCCGGGAGCATTGAGCAATGGCCAATCCTGATTTCTGGAAGAGCCCCGCGGGGCTCAAGAGCGAGGACGTCGAGAAGGAAGTGGACGCCGCGCTGGAGGGCATGAGCGCCGAGGCGGTGATGGATCTCTGCGAGAAGTCGGTCAGCGAGTTCTCGCCCGGCTCGATCGTCAAGGGCCGGGTGCTGGGCACCGCCGGCGACGACGTGGTGGTGGACATCGGCTACAAGTCCGAGGGCTTCGTCGACAAGCACGAGTTCGACGAGGCCGCCGGCATCGCGCCCGGCACCGAGGTGGAGGTCTTCCTCGACGCGGTGGAGGACGGCACCGGGGCGGTGGTGCTCTCCAAGCGCAAGGCCGACCGCATCCGCGGCTGGGAGCGGGTCATCGAGACCCACAAGGTGGGCGACACCGTCAAGGGCCGCTGCGTGCGCAAGATCAAGGGCGGCCTGCTGGTGGACATCGGCGTGCTGGTCTTCCTGCCGGCCAGCCAGGTGGACATCCGCCGGGTGGGCGACGTCGGCGAGTACATCGGCCGGGAGATCGACGCCAAGATCATCAAGATCGACGAGGACCGCCGCAACATCGTCATCAGCCGCCGGCGCCTGCTGGAGGAAGAGCGCGAGAAGATGAAGAAGGAGCTGTTCAAGAACATCCGCATCGGGGAAATCCGCCGCGGGGTGGTCAAGAACATCACCGACTTCGGGGCCTTCATCGACCTCGGCGGGGTCGACGGCCTGCTGCACATCACCGACATGTCCTGGGGCCGGGTCAACCACCCCAGCGAGGTGGTCTCGGTGGACTCGCTGGTGGAGGTCCAGGTGCTGGACTTCAACCCCGAGCGCGAGCGCATCTCCCTGGGCCTCAAGCAGCTCACCCCCAACCCCTGGCAGACCGTGCCCGACCGCTACCCGGCCGGCACGCGCATCAAGGGCGAGGTGGTCAACATCATGCCCTACGGGGCCTTCGTCAAGCTGGAGGAGGGCGTCGAGGGCCTGGTGCACGTCTCGGAGATGAGCTGGACCAAGCAGATCGGCCACCCCAGCGAGGTGGTCAACCCCGGCGACATCGTCGACTGCGTGGTCCTGGACCTCAACCCCGACCGCCAGGAGATCAGCCTGGGCATGAAGCAGACCGAGGCCAACCCCTGGACCAAGGTGCAGGAAAAGTACCCCCCGGGCACCAAGGTCAAGGGCAAGGTCCGCAACCTGACCAACTACGGCGCCTTCATCGAGATCGAGGAGGGCGTCGACGGGCTGCTGCACGTCTCGGACATGAGCTGGACCAAGAAGCTCTCCCACCCCTCGGCCGTGCTCAAGAAGGGCGACGAGATCGAGGCCGTGGTCCTCAGCGTGGACCAGGAGCGCAAGCGCGTGTCCCTGGGCATCAAGCAGCTGGAGGACGACCCCTGGCAGACCACCATCCCGGAGCGCTTCCAGGTCGGGCAGGTCATCAAAGGCAAGGTCACCAAGCTGACCAGCTTCGGGGCCTTCGTGGAGATCGAGGGGGACCTCGAGGGCCTGCTGCACATCAGCGAGATGTCCACCGCCAAGGTCGCCAACCCCGAGGACGTGGTCAAGGCCGACCAGGAGGTCGATGTCAAGGTCATCAACGTCGACCCGGTGGCCCGCAAGATCGGGCTGTCCATCAAGGCGCTCTCCGAGCCGGACCGCAAGCTGGAGAAGGCCAAGCCCTCGGCGAGCCCCGTCGAGGCCTCCATCGTGGACATCGCCAAGTACCGGGCCGACAGCGGCGGCGGCGAGACCCTGGCCGCCTCGCTCTCCGACCACGCGCTCTTCGGCGGCGAGGAGGAGAAGCCCGCCGAGGAGAAGCCCGAGGAGAAGGCCGAGGAGAAGCCCGCTCCCGAGATGAAGGTAGAGGAGAAAGCCGAGGAGAAGGCCGAAGAGAAGGCCGAAGAGAAGGTCGAAGAGAAGGTCGAAGAGAAGGCCGAGGAGAAGGCCGAAGAGAAGGTCGAAGAGAAGACCGAGGAGAAGGTCGAAGAGAAGGCCGAGGAGAAGGTCGAAGAGAAGGCCGAGGAGAAGGTCGAGAAGAAGGTCGAGGAAAAGCCCGAAGAGAAGGCCGCCGAAGAAAAACCCGCCGCCGAGAAGAAGCCCGAAGAGAAAGCCGAGGAGAAGCCCGCGAAGAAGCCTGCAAAGAAACCCGCGAAGAAACCCGCGAAGAAGGCCGGGGCGAAGCCCAAAGCCAAGGCCAAGAAGAAGCCCGAAAAGAAGTCCAAAGAAAAGACCGAGGAGAAGAAGAAGGCGGCGGCTTCAGAGTGAACCGGCCGATCGACCTCCGCAGCGACACGGTGACCCGGCCCACGCCGGCCATGCGCAAGGCCATGGCCGAGTGCGAGGTCGGCGACGACGTGCTCGGCGACGACCCCACCGTCAAGCGCCTGGAGGCGCTGGCCGCCGAGAAGCTCGGCAAGGGGGCGGCCCTCTTCGTGCCCTCCGGCTG
>CAZONU010000430.1:0-4134 GCA_964581145.1 uncultured Planctomycetia bacterium | reverse complement strand
AGGGCCTCCCCGGATTAGCCGCTCCGGGGGGGACATGTACCGGAAGTCCCCCGAAGGGGGAAGCGGTACGTGTCCCCCGACAGGAGCGGCCGGAAAGGGCAGAGAAGGTGGCCGGAACATGTCCGCGGATTGAAAGGCGGCAGGAAAGGAGTTAGCGAAGGCGTGTAACGGGCCGTAAAATCCCTAAAGAGCCCCGCCCGCCGTTCGTTGTAGACGGTGAAGGGTTCCCGCCGCGCGGGGCCGGGTGACTGGCCGGCCGGGGCGGGGTTCATAAAGGGGAAAGCCGCGCCCGCGGGAGGGGGCTCCCCCGGCGCGCTTGGAGGAGCGTTTGCATGTCTATCGGCAATAAGCGCTTGCGTCTCGCAATCCTGCTGCTGGCCGTTTCGCTCCCGGCCGGGGAGGCCGGGGCCGTCTCCTGCGGGCCGCCGCCCAAGGCCAAGCCCCACCGCTGGACCGGGGGCGAGAGCTTCCCGCCCCTGCCCCTGCCGGCCACCCCGCTGCGCCGCAGCGAGAAGAAGCGCCCGCCGGCTCCGCCGGCGCTGATCGGCAAGATCCAGTACGGCAAGCTGGTGGTGGGCGTCGACGAGAAGGGCAAGAAGTACACCTTCCGGGCCTGGACCCACGCGGTCGGCGACATGGCCGGGCTGCTGCGCCAGACCCAGCGGGCCCTGGGGCTGCGCTACCGCGGGGTCCAGATCAACCTGGCCACCTTCAGCTTCTCGCCCAAGGAGATCCCCGTGCTCTACCTCTCCGGGCGGGAGAAGTTCGAGTTCGACCCCAAGCTGCGCGCCAAGCTGCGCTGGTACCTGCAAGACGGCGGGACGCTGCTGGCCAACGCCTCCTCGGGCTCCGAGGAGTACGTGGAGGCCTTCGTCAAGGAGATCAACACCCTCTTCCCCAAGAAGAAGATGCGCGTCCTGGAGGCCGACCACCCGGTGTTCAAGTGCTACTACAAGCTGGGCCGCGTCGAGCAGCGCCAGAAGGACGGCAAGTACTTCTCCGGCCCGGTGATGCTCATGGGCGTCAACATCGGCTGCCGCACCGCGGTGATCTTCTCGCCCTACGACCTGGCCTGCGCCTGGGACAACCACACCCACGACGAGGGCCGCCGGGTCTGGAGCCGCAAGCACGGCCCCCGCGACGCCCAGAGAATCGGCGTCAACATTATGACCTACGCGCTGGCCGAGCACAAGCTGGGCCGGCACCTGGCCTCCGAGAAGGTCTACTTCGAGCAGGGGGAGCCCGCCGGCGACTCGCTGGTCTTCGCCCAGGTGACCCACGGCGGCGACTGGGACCCCACCCCCGGCGCGGCCATGGGCCTCTTCAAGTACGCGGCGGCCAACTCCACCCTGGGCGTCAAGTTCCGCAAGCAGGCGGTGGACCTGGGCAAGGCCGAGGCCTTCAACCACCCCCTGCTGTACATGACCGGGCACAACGCCTTCAAGCTCTCCGACGCCGAGGTCCGCACCCTGCGCGGCTACCTGCGCGGCGGGGGCCTGCTGCTGGCCGACGCCTGCTGTGGCCGCAAGAGCTTCGACGCCGCCTTCCGCCGCGAGATGAAGAAGGTCTTCCCCGGCGCCAAGCTGGAGGAGCTGCCCGCCGACTCGCCGGTCTACTCCGCCGCCGGCGTACCGGTCAGGACCGTGACCTACTCATTGATGCTCCGCAAGAACAAGCCGGGCCTCAGAAAACCCGCGCTGGAGGGCATCACCGTCGGCGGCAAGCTGACCGTCATCTACAGCAGGTACGGCCTGGGCACCGGCTGGCAGGGCGAGCACTGCCCGTACGCGCTGTGCTACGAGCAGAAGGACGCGCTCAAGCTGGGGCTCAACATCCTGGCCTACGCCATGAGCCACTGAGCGCAAGCGGGATATGGCGCCATGAGGAGGGCCGCGGCCGAAAAAAGCTGATCTCCTGGAATTATATGGTCAGGGAGACGCCTTGACAAATATTGTCACCAGCCGTACCATTGCTATGCGGGGGAAGTCTGTCCCTGCGGAAGGGCGGCTTCGTTCCGCTCTGCATGGGAGGCCCCAGATGGTCAGTCTCGAAGAACTGCTGCGGATAATGATCGAGCGCGGCGCCAGCGACCTGCACCTCACCGCCGGTTCGCCGCCGCGCATTCGCCTGGACGGCCGGCTGATCCCCACCGAGCACGAGATCCTGGACTCGGAGTCCTGCCAGCGGCTGATCTACTCGATTCTGGACAACGAGCAGGTGGCCCGCTTCGAGGGCGACCTGGAGCTGGACATGTCCTTCGGCATCGCCGGCATCGGCCGCTTCCGCACCAACGTGTTCATGCAGCGCGGCGCGGTGGGCTCGGCCATACGCGTCATCCCCTACGAGATATCCAGCTTCGACACCCTGGGCCTGCCCAAGGAGGTCTGCGAGCACCTCTGCGAGCTGCCCAAGGGGCTGGTGCTGGTCACCGGGGCCACCGGCAGCGGCAAGAGCACCACCCTGGCCGCGATGGTCGACCACATCAACGCCCAGAAGCCGCTGCACATCATAACCATCGAGGACCCCATCGAGTTCGTGCACCGCAACAAGGCCGCGCTGGTCAACCAGCGCGAGGTGGGCCCGGACACCAAGACCTTCGCGGCCGCCCTCAAGCACGTCCTGCGCCAGGACCCCGACGTGGTGCTCATCGGCGAGATGCGCGACGTGGAGACCATGGAGGCCGGCCTGACCCTGGCCGAGACCGGCCACCTGACTTTCGCCACGCTGCACACCTCCGACTGCGTGCAGACCATCAACCGGCTCATCGACGCCTTCCCCACCGGGCAGCAGAACCAGGTGCGCACCCAGCTCAGCTTCGTGCTCGAGGCGGTCTTCTGCCAGCAGCTGCTGGCCATGGCCAACGGCAAGGGCCGGACGCTCTGCTCGGAGATCATGCTGCCCAACGAGGCCATCCGCGCGCTGGTCCGCGAGGACAAGGCCCACCAGATCTACTCGATCATCCAGGTGGGCGGCGCGGCGGACATGAGGACCATGAACCAGTCGCTCTACGAGCAGTACCGCCACGGGAACATCACCTACGAGGACGCCCTGGCCCACAGCTCGATGCCGGAGGACCTCAAGAACACCTTCAAGCGCGCGGGCACTCCCAGCACGGGCAAGAAGCGCTAGCGGGACGGAGCCGGAGGGGACGCGACCATGGTCCGCATCACGCGCATGACCAAGAAGCGGCTCGGCGAGCTGCTGCGCGATGAGGGCCTGGTCAACGACGAGCAGATCGAGGAGGCCCTGGCCAGCCAGCGCAAGACCGGCGAGCTCCTCGGCGAGGTGCTGGTCCGCCTGGGCTACGTCACCGAGTACGACATCGCCAAGACCATCGTCACCCAGTTCGGGCTGCCCTACATCGCCGTCAAGCAGTACTTCATCAGCGACGAGGCCATGAAGCTCTTCCCCGAGAGGCTCATGCGCCAGTACCAGTTCCTGCCCCTGGACAAGCTGGGCAACGTCATCGCCATCGCGGTGGGCGGGCTGCTCAACTTCGACGTCCTCACCGAGCTGGAGGGCGCCTCCGGCGCGCGCATCCAGGTCTACGTCTCCACCTGGAGCGAGATCAAGGCGGCCGTCGACGAGCGCTTCAAGAAGAAGGAGAAGAAGACCCAGGCCAAGGGCAGCGCCGACGAGCTCACCGAGCTGGGCAGCATGCTGCTGGGCGAGGCCGAGGCCGGCTCCTCGGGAGGGGGTGAGGGGTGAACAAGTTCGACAAGCGCCTGGGGGCCATCCTGGCCAAGCGCGGCCTGGTCGGCCAGAAGCAGGTCGACGAGGCCCTGGGCCGCGCCGAGGGCGAGAAGAAGAGCCTCACCGAGCTGCTGGTCGGCGGGGGCCTGACCGGGGAGAACGACATCATCGGCTGCGTGGCCGAGGAGATGAACCTGCCGCCCATCGACCTCAACAAGTGCGAGGTCGAGAAGGAGGCCCTGGAGCTCCTCGGCGAGGACCTGGCCCAGTACTACCAGGTGCTGCCGGTGGCCAAGATCGGCAAGGCCCTGACCCTGGCGGTGGCCAACCCCTTCGACATCCTGACCCTCGACGACGTCAAGATCGTCACCGGCTGCGAGCTGCTCCCGGTGGTCAGCACCGACGTGTCCATCGGCAAGGGCATCAGCCGGGCCTACAACA
>CAZONU010000429.1:0-4139 GCA_964581145.1 uncultured Planctomycetia bacterium | reverse complement strand
CGCGGCCAGATCGGCGGGAGGGACGTCCAGGTCGCGGAGGTACGCCTCGACGAGGCTCGCGCGCCAGGCCTCCTGGGCGGCGACGCGCCGGAAGCGGGCCAAATGGCGCGCGGAGTGCTCGACGGTCCTGGCGTCCTGGCGGCGCTCGCCGCGGAAGAGGGCCAGCCTGGTGGAGGTGGAACCGGGGTTGACCACCAGGACCAGCGGAGCGCGCCCGGCGGGCAAGCCTCAGGCCCCCTCGTCCACCAGGTAGCAGGAGAGCGCCACGGTGACCAGCTTGGTCTCCTCGCTGTCCGCCCGGCTGGTCAGCACCACCGGGGCGCGGCCGCCGATCACCGCGCCGACCACCTTGGCGTGGTACAGGGCGGTCATGGTCTTGTAGAAGACGTTGCCGACCTCGAGGTACGGGACCACCAGCACGTCGGCGTTGCCGGCGATGGGCCCGGAGAGCCCCTTGATGGCCACCGCCCGGCGGCTGATGGCCTCGTCGATGGCTATCGGCCCCTGGAAGATGGCCCCGGGGATCTCCTGCGCGGCGCGCTCGGCGACGCGCGCGGCCCGCCCGGTGGCCGGCTGCCGGTGGTTGACCCGGCTGGTGGCGGCCAGCAGCGCCACCTTGGGCCGCTCCCAGCCCAGCCGGTGCATGAAACCGACGGCGTTGCGGCAGATGGCGATGAAGCGGTCCTCGTCGAGGTCCACGTTGATGGCCGCGTCGGTCATGGCGAAGAGCCGCGGGAAGCCGGGCACCTCGAACAGGCCCACGTGGCTCAGCGGCCGGCCCGGCTCGCAGAGGTTCCAGCGCTTGTCGAAGTAGGCGTGAAAGAGGTCCCCGGTCTGCACCAGGCCCTTCATCAGCATCCGGGCCCCGCCGGTGGCCACCGCCTCGACGGCGCGCTCGGCGGCCTCCATGGGGTCGGGAACGTGATGGGTCTCGTACTCGCCCGGGTCCTGGCCGAGCTCGCCGAGGATCTTCTCGATGGCCGGCTCGTCGCCGTAGAGCACCGGGTCGATCAGGCCCTCCTGCCGGGCGACGGCCACCGACTCCAGGCAGACCCGCTCGCCGGCGGCGGCCACCGCCACGCGGCGCACCGCGCCGCGCTTCCTGGCCATGCTCAACAGGCGGGAGATGTATTCCAGCGGCACGGCCGGCCTCCTCGCTCAGCTCCCGCCGTCGTCGGCCAGGCCCAGGCGCTCGCGGAAGTAGGGCACGGTCAGCCCCAGTCCCTCGCGACGGGAGACCTCCGGCTCCCAGCCCAGCAGCTTCCCGGCCAGGGAGATGTCCGGCCGGCGCATCTGGGGGTCGTCGACCGGCAGGGGCGCGAAGGAGATCTCGCTCTTCGAGCCGGTCAGCTCGATGATCTCCCTGGCGAAGTCCAGGATGGTCACCTCGTCGGGGTTGCCGACGTTGACCGGGTCGCGGTAGTCGCTGTCCAGTAGCGCGGCGATGCCGGCGACCAGGTCGTCCACGTAGCAGAAGGACCTGGTCTGCTTACCGTCGCCGAAGACGGTGATGGCCTCGCCCTCCAGCGCCTGGCATACGAAGGCCGGCAGGGCCCGGCCGTCGCCCAGGCGCATCCGCGGGCCGTAGGTGTTGAAGATGCGGACTATGTGGGTCTCCAGCCCGTGGTAGCGGTGGTAGGCCATGGTGATGGCCTCGGCGAAGCGCTTGGCCTCGTCGTAGACCCCGCGGGGCCCGATGGGGTTGACGTGGCCCCAGTAGTCCTCGGTCTGGGGATGCACCTGGGGATCGCCGTAGACCTCGCTGGTCGAGGCCAAGAGGAAGCGCGCCCCCTTGGCCTTGGCCAGGCCCAGCGCGTTGTGGGTGCCCAGCGACCCGACCTTGAGGGTCTGGATGGGCAGCTTGGCGTAGTCGATGGGGCTGGCCGGGGAGGCGAAGTGCAGCACCGCGTCGACCCTGCCCTCCACGCTGATGAACTTGGAGACGTCGTGCTCGACCAGCACGAAGGAGGGCACGTCCGCGAGGTGCGCCAGGTTGCGCCGGTCGCCGGTGACGAAGTTATCGATGCCCACCACGTTGTCGCCGCAGCGGACGTAGTGGTCGACCAGGTGCGACCCCAGAAACCCGGCGGCGCCGGTTATCAGCACGCGCATCGGTGGTCTCCTCCGGCAGCAAAGCCTAGCGCGCACAGGGCCCAAGTCAAGGCCACGGTCACCTGCGCCATAGCCCCCGCTGCTCCATAGTCACCGAGAAGGTGACCACGTGACCGGAGGCGTCCTTCTCGCGCTTCAGCTTCATCTCGTATTTCGCGTTCGGCCCCTCGAAGGACCCGTCCGCCGAACCGCTCGAACCGCCCATACTGTCCCATAACGAACTGTGTATAACACCCTCGACGTCTTTCTTCCGGAACAGCCCCAGGCTCTTCAGATGATCGGCGTAGAACTTCCACATGCGCTTGCACATGCCTTTCTCGGGCGTCACCGCCGACACGTCGAAGGTCATCTTCTTCTCGAACCTGAAGTCGCCCTTGCGTCCGAACACCCCGCGCTTCTCGGGGATCACTTCCCACTCACCGTTCTCGCTGCCGATCAGCTTGGATCCGGGATAGGCAGGCCACTCTCCTTCGAGATGGGGTTTCAGGTCCTCGACGTACGTGCGGCGGCCGGTGACGTAAATCACGCCGATCGCGGCGATGACCAGGAGCAGCAGGATCGCGGCGCACCAGCCAACCATCACAACCGGGAAACGCCGCACGGCGGGCGCTCCCGCGCCGGCCGAAGACTCAACTGCCCCGGGTTCGCCGTCCCCGGCGCCGCCGGTCACGCCGTCTTCCCCATGAGTTCCTTGAGTAGTTCCACGTTCCGGGCGGTGGCCCCCTGGGCCTCGAGCAGCGCCAGGCGCCCGGCCTCACCGCGCTCCCGGCGCCGGGCCTCGTCGGAGAAGAGCTCGGCCAGCGCTTCTTTCAGGGCGTCGCCGCCGCCAACGGTGCGCCCTCCCCCGCTACGGTTCAGCAGGGCCACCGTTTCGGTGAAGTTGCCGGTGTGCGGACCGTACAGCACCGGCAGGCCCAGCGCGGCCGGCTCCATCATGTTCTGACCGCCGTGCGGAATCAGGCTCCCGCCCAGGAACGCCAGGTCCGCGGCGCGGTAAACGTCGGCGAGCTCCCCCATGGTGTCGACCACCAGGACCTCGTCGGGCTTCTGGGCCTCGCGCATCAGCGCCGCCCCGGCGCTCATTCCGCTGCGCAGCCTGACCTGCCAGCCGGCGGACTTGACCTCGGGGACCAGCTTCCCGACGCGGTTGGTGTGCCGGGGGACCAGGACGACCCGCAGCGCGGGGAAGCGCTCCCGGAGCCCAGCGGCCGCGCCCAGCAGGGCCAGCTCCTCGCTCGGGTGGGTGCTGCCGCCGACCAGCACCAGGGCGTCGGCGGGCAGGGCCAGCCGGCGGCGCATCCTCTCGCGGTCGGCGGCGCTCACCGCCGCCGCGGAGACCGCGTCGTACTTCATGGAGCCGGTCACCTTCACCCGCGCGCCCGGCGCGCCGATGGCCTTGAAGCGCTCGGCGTAGACCTGGGTCTGCACCGCGAACAGCCCGATGCGCTCCATTGTGCCCCTGAAAAAGGGCCGCAGGCGCACGTAGGAGCGCGCGGAGCGCTCGGTGATGCGCCCGTTGACCACCGCCACGGGCACCTTCCGCCGGGCGGCCTCGGCGACCAGATTGGGCCAGACCTCCAGCTCCATGAGCACCAGCAGCTCCGGTCTCACCGAGTCGAAGGCCTTCTGCACCGGCCCGGAGAGGTCCAGCGGGCTGGGGAAGGCGTTAGTGTTCCCGTAGAGCCTGAGGGCCACGTCGCGGCCGGTCTCGGTGCTGGCCGAGACCGCCACGTGGTGCTCGGGGAAGCCCGCGCTCAGGGCTTCCACCAGCGTGCGCGCGGCCAGGGCCTCGCCGACGCTGACCGCGTGCACCCAGATACGGGGCTCCTTGCACGGTTCGAGGAACGGCCCGCCCAAGCGGTCCCACAGCGGGGCGATGGGCCGGCGCGCGCGCCACAGCTTGGCCAGGTACAGCGGAACGATCAGCGGGGCGGCGGCGAAATAGGCCAGGTCGAAGCGGGTCATCGGCTAGTCGCGCCGCCCGCAGCACTTCTTGTACTTCTTGCCGCTGCCGCAGGGGCAGGGGG
>CAZONU010000428.1:0-4157 GCA_964581145.1 uncultured Planctomycetia bacterium | reverse complement strand
GCGGGATGTCCGGCGTCTTGAGCTCTTCGGTCGTGCTCTCCGGCCCGCGGTTCTCGGGGTTGCCGCAGCCGCCGAAGTGGGTGATCTGGTTGCCGTTGGTGTCGAGTACCACCGCGCGGAAGCGGCCCAGGTCCGGGTACCACACCCGGCCGAACTCGTCCACGTCGAAGCGGGTGTTCTCGCAGTTGCAACCGATGAGGTCCACGTGGCTGACGCCCATGTGCATCCACAGCGCGCCGGTCACCTTGACCGCCTTGTGGCGATGTCCGTGGTGGTGGGCGGCGTCGACGGTCTTGAGCGAGGGGTCGGGCTTGGGCTGGCCCTTGTAGGGGCTGTCGTGGGGCCGCCTCACGGGATAGTGGATCATCCCGCCCTTGGGCGAGAACTTCACGATGCTGCCGTACATGCTGCCGACTTCGTTCTGGACGCCGTTGAAGTAGCTCTTGTTGAGTTCCACCTTGCCGACCAGCTTCTTGAACTCTGGCGGGAAGGGTTTGTCCACCGGCTTGACCTGCTCGGCGATGTAGATGTTGCCCGCCTGGTCGAACTTGGGGCCCACCGCGGTGTCCGAGACCTTCCAGATGATGGGTTGGCCTACCCTCTTGCCGCCCGGCGTGTACTCGTAGAGCGCTTTTGCGGGGCGCCCGCCGGGGTGGCTGGGCGCGAACATGAAGATCTTTCCGTCATGGCGAATGCCGATGGTGTGGGTCATGAAGGTCATGCTCACCGGCACGTAGGTGCCGTGCGCGGGCTGCTTCTTCGCGTTGATCTTACTAATCCCGCCCGTCTTGTTCGGTATTTTCTCGGGGTAACTGCCCTCCGCCCACTTCAGCGGCTTGCCGTCGCGGCTGAAGCGCAAGAGGTGCATGCTGTAGGCCGGGGAGTAGAGCTTCCCGTCCGGCGCGGCGACGATCTGCGAGCCGGCCGCTCCCGGGAAGGGACCGGGCTTGATCTTCCCGAGCTTGCCGGCCTTCTCGTCGTAGCGGAACCACCAGTACATCCCGCAGCGGGCGTAGACCTCCTTGCGGAACCTGTCTACAGAAACGTCCACGAAGGAGGCGTTGCCCATCGTGCGGGTGTTCATGTCCTTGCCGGTCAACTTGCCGCCGGCGTCCTCGATGCGCAGGAGCTTGCCGTAGTCCCCGCCCAGCCAGACGACTGCCGGCTTGGCCGAGCCGTCCACCGCCATGGTCCAGGGGCAGTCCGGGTTGCCGTCCCTCTTGACCGGCAGCTTGGCGGCCACAGCGGCGTTCTTCCAGGCGTTGAACTTCAGCAGCTCCACCTTGCCGCGCCCCTTGTCGCTCAGCACGTAGACCGCGCCGGTCGAACGCGCGACGCCGATGTCGTCGGGCTTCGCGACCGGGAACTCGGCCACGAACTTGCCGTCGGCCTCGCCCACGACAACCACGCGGTCGTTGGCGTAGTCGGAGATGAGCAGATGGCCCTTGCCGTCGGTGGCCACGCCGCGCGGCGAGCCGCCCAGGAGTTCCTTGCTCTTGCCGGTCTTTGCCGGGTCGCCGAAGAAGGGCTTGGCCGCGCCGCGGTCCGGCAGGCTAACGCGGAAGACCGCCGCCTGGGCCTTCTTCTTGGTAATGACTCCAGTGAAATAGGCGTGCTTGCCGTCGGACGAGCCGGCCACGAACGGCCGCTTGAACGCCGCGCGTTTGTCGGGGAAGGGCAGCGGCCCGGCGAACTTCCCCAGCGGCGCCCCGCCCTCGGCGTCGAGGGCGCTGATGGACATCGCTCCGCACTTGCGCGCGCCGCCCACCGGTCTGAGGATCACGCCCTGCGGCGTGATGTCCATGCCCGATTTGCGATGCCCCAGGCGCGAGTAGAAGTTGCGCATGTTGATGTTGTGCACCAGCGGTTGCGGCCGCCCGTTGACCTCGACAACGTCGAAAGCCTTGGCCCTGGCCATGGGCAGGCTGGACGGGAAGGGCTGGACCATGCGCTGGTAGCTGCCATCGCGGTTGAAGGCCAGCATCTGCTCACCGCCCCAGACCGGGCCGGCCCCGCCGCAACTGCTGACCACGTAAAGCGTCCCGTCGGGCCCTGCCGCCAGGCTGCGGATGCCGCCCAGCGAGCGCGGGTCCTCAATGAGCACCTTGTCGTACTTGGCGCCCAGCCCCAGGGCCACGCGCACCTTGAAGGGCCCGCCGGCCGCCGGCTTGCCGTAGTCGGCCTTGCCGTCCCACTCTATGGATTGTGAGAGTCCCGGTGCCAGCGGCTTGGGCGGGTTCTTGCCGAGCACTCCGGCGACCAGGTGGCGGACGACCTTGCCTCCGGCGTCGAGGATGAAGACGGCGACATCGGTGGGGCGGTCCACCGCGAAGGTGATCTTGACCTTGCCGCCGGCCTTCTTGGCTTCGGGCTTACTGGTGAACTTCGGCGGGGCCGGCTCGGCGGCCAGGGCGGCTCCGAACAGGACGGTTATGACCGAAAGCGTCAGCGTTCTCATCGCAGGTCTCCTCTATTTGACCGCGCAGGTCTCGTCGGCGGCGTAAACGAGCCTGGCGCGCAAGAGGCGCCGGTTCAGCGAATCGCCCATGTAAGCGTACTTGTCGGTGGCGCCCACGCCGATCAGGTAGCTGAAGGCGATCTCCGGCTTCGCGAAGGGGCTCTTCAAGTCCTTGGGGTCGTCGGCCTTCCGCGCGCGGACCTTGCCGGTCTTGGGGTCGACCACCGGGCTGTCCGGGCCGCGGCTCTCGGCGTTGCCGTAGCCGCCGAAGGTGGTGATGGGGTTGCCGTTCGTATCCAGCACGCCGACGCGATAGCGGCCCAGGTCCGGGTACCACACCCGGCCAAAGGGGTCCACGTCGAAGCGGGTGCTCTCGCAGTTGCAGTAGAACTGCGGCACCTGGCTGATGCCGAAGTGCGCCCACTTGGCGCCGGTGACCTTCGCGCCGCAGAAGACGTTGGAGCTGTCGCTGGTCTGTGCGAACGCGCCCATCCTCACCGTCTTCAGCGAGGGGTCCAGCTTGGGTTTTCCGGCGAAGGGGTTGACCCCCGTGCGGAACTTCCCGCTGTCCCAGTCCACCATTCCGCCCTTGGGAGAGAACTTGAGGATGCTTCCGTACATGATGGTGATGGCCCTCTTGGGGTTTGCTCCCTCCAACCCCGTCCCGGGCTTCACCGGCCCGACGAACTTGGCGAACTCCGGGGGTATGGGCTTGTCCAGGGGACGGACCTGCTCGGCGACGTAGATGTTGCCGGCCTGGTCGAACCGCGGGCCCACGGCGAAGTCGGAGACCTTCCAGATGATCGGCGTGTTGCTGGCGCGCTTGCCGCTGGGTAGGTACTCGTAGAGCGCCTTGGGGCCGCGTGTCTTGATGGCCTCGAACACGAAGTGGTGCCCGTCGCTGCGGACCCCGTGGGTGTGGGTCATGAAGACCATGCAGACCTTGGAGTAGATGGCGTTGGGCGGCTTGGCGTAGGGCTTGACCCCCTTCGGCGGGGCGAAGGGCGCGCCCCACTTGAGCGGCTTGCCCTTGCGGTCGAACTTGTAGAGGAACTGGGGCCAGCCCTGGATGTAGAGGTTGCCGTCCGGGCCGGGCTCCAGGCACGAACCCGCCGAGGCGGTGTACAACTGCATGCCCTGGATGCGGTCGATCTTGCCGGTCTTCTCGCTGAAGCGCACCCAGCGCTGCTGGGCGGAGCGCACGTAGATCTCCGGGTCCTGGCGGAAATGGTCGACGCTCACGTTGACGAAGCCGCCATCGCCAATGTCGCGCCCCCCGATCTTCTTGGTGCCGGTGAACTTGTTGCCCTGCTCCTCGACGCGGAAGAGCTGCCAGCTGTTCGAGGCCCAGCAGACGACCGGCTTGGCGGAGGTGTCCACCGCCAGCTGCCACTTGAGGTAGCTTCGTGGTGCGGTGAGGTGAATCGACGCCAGTTGCTTGGGGTCCTTCCAGCCGCTGAGCTTGACCAGGTCGGCCGTGCCCCGCTTGCTGCGCTTGAGCACGTAGACCGCCCCGCGCGCGGTGGCCTGTTCCCGGCCCGCCACCCCGCCCACCGAGAGGGGCTTGCCGGTGACGACGCTGGGCGCGGTGTAGCCCTTGGTCATGCTGTAGGTGTCCATGATCCAGGCCATCGTCTGCGGGTTGGTGTTCACGTCCGGGGCGGGGCCTATGATGGGCAGAAGCTCGCTGGTGTAGCGC
>CAZONU010000427.1:0-4157 GCA_964581145.1 uncultured Planctomycetia bacterium | reverse complement strand
GGAGATGATCATCGCGAGAATCCGTCCCGACACCTGGGGCAGGAACAAGCGCAGCGTCAAGGTCCGCGACGGCAAGCTCGTCGTGGTCCAGACCGAGCGGGTTCACGCGGCCATCGCCAAGCTGCTGAAAGATCTTCGGCCGGCCAGGCCCGCGAAAGCAAAAGAGCCCGCCGAGGAGGCCGCCCTGGAGTTCGTCGAGACGCCCGCCAAGGACGTGGTCGCCTACGTGGCCCGGCGCGGCAAATTGAACATCATAATCGACCCGAGCTGCAGCAAGCTCATGGAGACCAAGCTGACCTTCAAGGCCAGGGGCATGAAGCTGAGCCAGGTGCTGGACTGGGCCCTGCGGCTCTCCGGCGCCGAGCGGCGCTTCAAGGACGGGGTCATCTACGTGACGCCCAAGGGCAAGGAGAAGAGGCCCGACGCCCGGGAGGTCGCCCGCAAGCTGATCCTCGACGAGGAGAACGGCATCTTTCGGAAGCCGGCCGAGTTCAAGCCGCCGCCCGAGGTGGTCCTGCCCGGCGCGAAGTAGGCGCCCGGCCCTTCCAGGCGGCCGTCCCGGCCCCCTCCCTTTCTTGTGAAGGGGGCCGGGACTCTCCTTAAAACTGCAACACCGAAGAGAAGCAGCAGGGGCCTCCCTCTACTTGAGAGGGAGGGAGGCCCCTGCGCGCCCTCGCCGTTAACCGCGGCCAGTGGCCGCCGACACTCGGCCAAGTCACGCTCTCGGCCCGCGCTGCTCTCCCGCCGCGTCACATGGTCACTGGCGACACGCCCTCCGGCCCCGGCGCGGAGTAGAGCGCCCGCCGCCGCGCCCGGAGGAACGGGGCGCCGGCAGCGCTATGGCCGATGGTCGATGGCTAATGGCCGATGATCGGGTTCCCTGCCGCTAAGGTTCTCTAATCCATCAATCATGCCCCGAAGGGGCTACACCACCACCATATAGAAGTTGGGCCAGCCGGCCTGGTCGGAGTTGAAGAAGACGAAGCGCCCGTCCCAGCTGAAGCAGGGGTGGGGGTGGGCGTCCTGGGTGGTGCGGTAGGTCCGCTGGGTGGAGCGGCACTCGCAGAGCACCTCGGCGGTGCCTCTCTCCACGTCGATGAGGTACAGGTGGGGGTCCTCGGCGTCGTTGGTGTCGGCCACGATCAGGGAGTTGTCGGAGTTGGAGGTGAAGTGGTTGACCCGGGTCCCCTCGAAGATGACCCGCTCGGTGCCGGTGCCCAGGTCCAGGGCGCGGACGCTGTGCCCGCCGCGCTCGCCGGACTCGTCCACCGTGTAGTAGGCGTAGACCAGCGCCGAGCCGTCGCGGGTCCAGTACTCGTGGCCGATGCACTCCCGGCCGACCTCCTGGGGCCGCAGGCAGCGGACCTCCCCGGATCCGTCGGCGCGCACCGCCCAGATGCGCTCCACCTTGCTCCAGGGGCCCTCAACGCAGAACATCACCGCGCTGTTGTCCCCGGGCCGGAACTGGGGGTGGCCCAGCCAGCGCTCCTCGGAGTGGACTATGCGCCCCCCGGAGCCGTCGATGGGCGCGACCCATATCTCGGTGTGGGGCCGGGCCTCGTAGGTGCTCTCGAAGGCCTCCCAGCCGGCCCGGCTGTGGGCCTCCGGGCGGCGGAAGGCGCAGAAGACCACCAGCTGCCCGTCGGAGCTGATGGAGAGGTTGCTCGACAGCGAGAGCCCCTCGGGAATGCGGGCCAGCAGGCGCTCCTTGAAGCTCTCCAGCGAGAAGGCCTTGAGCTCGGGGCCGTCGAAGTAGTAGACCGCCGCGCCGCGCGGGGCCAGCACCGCGTTGTGGGCGCTGATGGCCCGGCCGCCGGTGAGCTGGATGATGGCCATGCTCGGCCACTCCAGGAGGTAGAGCTGCTCGGTCTCGCCCCCGCCGCGGTCGGAGCCGAAGATTATCTGCCGGCCGTCGCGGGTGCAGGGCGGGTTGTAGAAGTAGGGCCCGTGGTTGACCGCCTGGCGGCCGGTGAGCTGCCAGACGGTGCGCCCGCTGGCCGGGTCCTTGAGGCGGGTGGCCTCGCAGGGAAACGTGTCGCCCTTGCCCATGAACTCCTCCGGGCGGAAGGATAGCCACCCCTCCCGGCCCTATCAAGTCTGAAAGCAAATGGCTAATGGTTGATGGTTAACGGCTTGTGAACGGGCTGAAAAGGCATTGCCGCAGCCCATAACACGGGTCCGCTGTATCAACCATGAACCATGAACCATCAGCCATCCGGCCTGTAGCGAGCGGAGCTCGCTACAGGCCGTAGCGGGCCAGGATCTCCTTCTCGAGGCTCGCGGGCACCTCGGCGTAGGCGGCCGGCGCCAGGGTGTAGCTGGCCCGCCCCTGGGAGAGCGAGCGCACCACCGTGGCGTAGCCGAACATCTCGGCCAGCGGCGCGCGCGCGGCGATCACCCGCAGGTGGCCGCGGCAGCCCAGGTCGCTGATTTCCGTCCGGCGGGCCTGCAGGTCCTTGAGCACCGCGCCCATGTACTCCTCGGGGACCACCACCTCCAGGTCCATGATCGGCTCCAGCAGGTAGAGCCCTGCCGCGCGGGCCGCCTCCCGGAAGCCGATGGCCGCGGCGGCGTGGAAGGCCACGTCCGAGCTGTCCACCTCGTGGGCCTTGCCGTCGACGAGGCGCACCCGCGCGTTGATCAGCTGGTAGCCGGCCAGCACCCCGCTCATGGCCGCCTCGCGCACGCCGGCCTCCACGTTCTTGATGAACTCCTTGGGCACGGCCCCGCCCCTGGTGCGGTCCTCGAAGACCAGGTGGTCGGGCTCCTCGTTGGCGAAGGGCTCGACCTGGAGGCGGATCTTGGCGAACTGCCCGCGCCCGCCGGTCTGCTGGACGAACTGGCCCCAGGCCCGCGCCGGGCGCCTGACCGACTCGCGGTAGCTGACCCGCGGCTCGCCGACCTGGGCGTCGACCTGGTGCTCGCGGATCAGGCGGCTCTTGAGGATTTCCAGGTGGAGCTCGCCCATGCCGCTGATGATCAGCTGGTCGGTCTCCTCGTCCTGGCGGTAGGTGAAGGTGGGGTCGTCCTGGGCCAGGCCGTGCAGGGCGTGGGCCAGGCGCTCGCGGTCGGCGTTGCTGCGCGGCTCCACGGCCATGGAGATGACCGTGTCCGGGAAGCGCGCCGGCTCGAAGACCACCGGGTGCTTGAGCTCACACAGGCTGTCGCCGGTGCGGGTCCACTTCAGGCCGGTGACCCCCACGATCTCCCCGGGGCCGGCCAGCACAAGGCTTTCGCGGTGGTTGGCGCGCATGCGCCAGAGGTGCCCGGCGCGCTCCTTGCGGTCCTTGCTGGAGTTCTGCACCCGCGCGCCGCCGCGCAGCACCCCGGAGTAGACGCGCAGGAAGACCAGGTTGCCGTGGGGGTCGTTGGCGGTCTTGAAGGCCAGCGCGCCGAAGGGCTGGTCCGAGTAGTGCTTGCGCTCGGTGACCTCCTCCTCGTCGCCGGGCGGGTGCCCGGCGGTGGAGCGGATGTCCACCGGGCTGGGCAGGTAGTCGACCACCGCGTCCAGCAGCGGCTGGACGCCGACGTTGCGCAGCGCAGATCCACATAAGACCGGGACCACCGCGCCGGAGATGCAGGTCCGGCGCAGGGCGGCGCTCAGCTCGGCGGCGTCGGGCTCGTCGCCGGCCAGGAACTTGTCGGCCAGGCTTTCGTCGGCGTTGGCGGCGATCTCCACCAGCTCGGCGCGGTGCGCGCGGGCCAGCTCCAGCTCCTCGCCGGCCAGCGGAATCCTGGCGGGGTCCCTGCCGCCGCGGCCCTTGCCATCGTCCCGGAACTCCCAGGCCTGGAGCCTTACCAGGTCAACGATCCCGCGCAGCCCGGCCTCGGCGCCGATCGGCACCTGCACCGCGGCGGGCACCGCGCCCAGCTTGCTGCTGATCTGGCCGACCACCTCGAAGAAGTCCGCGCCGGGGCGGTCCAGCTTGTTGACGAAGGCCAGGCGGGCCAGGCCGTACTTGTCGGCCTGCCGCCAGACGGTCTCGCTCTGGGGCTCGACGCCGCCCACCCCGCAGAAGACCGCCACGGCCCCGTCCAGCACCCGCAGGCAGCGCTCCACCTCGGCGGTGAAGTCCACGTGGCCGGGGGTGTCGATGATGTTGACCTGCATGTTCTTCCAGAAGCAGGTCACCGCCGCGGAGGTGATGGTGATGCCC
>CAZONU010000426.1:0-4160 GCA_964581145.1 uncultured Planctomycetia bacterium | reverse complement strand
GGCCTCGAAGGTGTCGCGGACCCGGCTGCGCCGCTGCATGTCGTGGCGCCCGGTGAGCATGGGCCCGCCGGTGAACACTATCCCCGGGACATCAAGGCGCATGAGGGCCATGAGCATGCCCGGGGTGATCTTGTCGCAGTTAGTAAGGCAAATGAGCCCGTCCAGCGCGTGGGCCCTCATCACGCTTTCGACGACGTCGGCGATGAGCTCCCGGCTGGGCAGCGAGTAGCGCATCCCGCCGTGGCCCATGGCGATGCCGTCGCAGATGGCCGGCACCCCGAAGCGGAAGGCTACGCCCCCGGCTTCGGCGACGCCGAGCTGCACCTCGTGGGCCAGCTCTCTCAGATGTATATGCCCGGGGACCAGATCGCTGGAGGCGTCGGCTATGCCGATGAAGGGCTTGCCCATGTCGCGCCGGGCGAGGCCGTCGGCGTAGAGCAGCGCGCGGTTCCCGGCGCGCTCGGGGCCGACCTTGGAAGCCTCGCTGGGCAGCTTCCTCTTCTTCCTGGCCATTTTCTGTTCGTACCTCTCTGTCTGCGTCCGCCTGAGAGCGCGGCCGAGCGCGCCCGTCTAAGCCAGGGACCGGCCTGACGCCCGTCCCCCCGCTCAGGATGCTGTCGCCCCGGCGCGGACCTCCGGAGCCGCACGCGGCAATATAGCCGTCCCGGAAGCAGATGTCAAGCGCAGGCGTCTGGGGCGGTTAGGACCTTTCGGCTTCCCGGGCCTCCAGGCCGGGGTAGCTCTCATGTATCAGCCGGCGGGTGGCCTCGTCCACCTTGCCGAGCAGGCCGGTCCTCTCGGCAAAAAGATAGCGAATGTCCTCGGGAGCGAGATGGCGGCGGGAATCGCGCAGCCACTCGAGGATCTCCGGTTCCTGTTCGTTGACAAAGAAGCGGAAGAGGTTGCGCGCCCCGCGGCGGTGCCCGTAGCGCTCCCGGTGGCGCTGCTCGGCGGTGGTCAGGTCCAGCCGCAGGGGAACGGCCAGCTGGTCCTCCTCGACGGCCCCGGGTCCGTTGAGGGGCTCGAAGAGGAACACCCGCCGGAAATAACGCTCCTGGTGGGGGGCCACGGCAATGACCAGGTCGGTGGCCTGCCCGGCGCGCCAGGCGGTGAGCCAGGCCAGTTTGAAAAGGTGCAGGAGTATCAGCTCGCGCGGGGCGCGGCGGTTCCGCTCCTTTTTCTCGGTGGCGGCCACGGTGGCCAGCTTGGCGAGCTCCACCGGCCGGCGGCCGGCGGCGCGCAGCTCCGCCAGCGCGGGCCTGGCTATGGCGTCGAGCGGCAGGCCCAGCAGGCTGTCGGGGATCAGCGTGAGGCTGGCCACCGCCGCGGGGCTCTCGTCGTCCAGGCGCTCGACCAGGAAGGACGCCGTCCCGGGCAGGGCGTCGTGCACCGAGATCAGCATGCGGCTGGCGCGCGGCTCGGTCAGCCCGGTAGCCAGATACACGCCGTAGACCAGGGACAAGGCCCGCTCGCGCGCCGCGCCGTCGGCGGCCACCAGCACGCGGTACTTGTCCGCAGGCCCGAAGACGTACTCGTCCATGTCGAAAGAAGTCTACACCGCCGGGAGGGCGCCGGCAAGCGTTTCCACCGTCATCAGAACTTGACCCCGAAGAGCCCCGCCAGGGTCCCGCCCCAGACTTTGCGGCGCAGGACGGCGGGTGACTTCACGCGGTCCAGCAACTCTTCGTAAAAGTCGATGTACTGCCGGACGGCGGGCACGCCGCTCTGAAAATAGCTCACGTCGCTGGCGAAGGTGAGCTTAGCCAGGCTGCCTGCCATCAGCTTGCCGTCCGGCGCGAAGGTCTCCGACCACATGGCCAGCGAGCGATTGACGGCCGTGCCCCCGGATAGGTCCGCATAGACGTTCCTGCGGGCCCAGGATATCTTCCAGGCCTCCTCCCACCACGGGTTGGAGAAGTGGGCCATGACGATCTTGAGCTCCGGGAAGCGCCGGGCCAGGGTGTCGATCTCCGCGGCGCGCATGTGCTGCATGTTTATCGGCCGTGCCTGGCGGCGGCCGAAGGCCAGGTACCCGGTGTGGAAGACGGCCACCGCGCGGCGCTCCTCGATGGCCGCGTACATCGGCCAGTAGCGCCGGTCGGAGTAGGGATGATGCGGGGCGATGAACTTGATGCCCGGGCAGCCGGCGTCCAGCCAGCGCTCGACCTCGCCGCGACCGGCCGCGTCCATCCGGACCCGGGCGATGGGGATCACGAAGTCTCCGAATCTCTTCCGCGCCTTCAGGACCGTCTCGCCGCCTTCGATCAGGCCCACGGCGTGAATCCCCAGCTTGCGGATTTTTTTCACGTAGGCCGCAGGGCTGCCCCGGTAGCGCCCCGGCGCGCCGTGGACGTGGCCGTCGATGCGCAGGGGTTCCGAGCGGGACCGGGCTTTCGACATGAGGCCTCTCCTTCGTCGGGTGAGAGTGAAGGGTAGGCTTCAAATCCGGGGCTGTCAAGGGGCCCCGGGCCGCGACGCGGCTCCGTATTGACTTCCCCCGCCGCCCGGCGGTATAATACTTTTGTCGCGTAGTTTGGGAGCTTTGGGGAGGATCCGGCCTCTTGAAACTGCCCATCACCCGCCACGGAGCGCGCGAGATATCCCTGGCCGCGGTCGCCGCGCTGGGGAGCGGCGCGGCCCTGTGGGCCCTCTGGCCGCCGCTGGCCGCCCTGGCCGCCGCCGGCTTTCTCTACGTGCTGGCCTTCTTCCGCGACCCGCTGCGCGTCCCCGAGGAGATCCCCCTGCCCGACGGCGCGCTGCTGGCCCCGGCCGACGGCAAGGTGGACTTCATCGGCGAGGTCGACGAGCCGCTGCTGGGCGGGCGGGCCTTCAAAATATCCATTTTCCTCTCGGTCTTCGACGTGCACCTCAACCGCGCGCCCTGCTCCGGCCGGGTCGAGAAGATCGAGTACCGCGAGGGCGAGTACCTCGACGCCCGCCGGGCCGACTCTTCCGGCCGCAACGAGGCCAACGCGCTGGTCATCGCCTCCGCGGCGCCCGGGGGCGAGCCGGTCAACGTCCTGGTCCGCCAGATTTCCGGGGCCATCGCCCGGCGCATCGTGTGCTCGCCGAAGGAGGACGACGATCTGCAGATCGGCCAGCGCCTCGGGATGATCAAGTTCGGCTCGCGCACCGACCTGTGCGTGCCGGCCGGGAGGCAGGTCGACCTGAAGGTGAAGCTCGGCCAGCACGTGGCCGCCGGGCACACCCTGATGGGGGTCGTCTCGTGAAGCGGGTCAACCCCCTGCCCACGCTGCTGACCCTCAGCAACCTGATATGCGGGTTCTGGTCGATCACCATGTCCCTGCGGGCCGGGCGGGCCGTGGCGCTCCTGGAGGCGGTGCCGGACGTCGACGGCGCGATCAGCTACCCTCAGGAGATCGGCCGCTTGCACATGTACGCGGTGCTGCTGATCTTCCTGGCCATGGTCTTCGACGTGCTCGACGGCCGGGTCGCGCGGCTGGCCAAGCTCACCAGCCGCTTCGGGGCCCAGCTCGACTCGCTTTCCGACGTAGTGTCTTTCGGGCTGGCCCCTGCGGTGCTGATCATGACCGTGCTGAACCTGGGCGGCTGGCCGCTGGCCCTGGAGCGCGTCGGCTGGGTGATGCTGGCCCTCTACGTCGCCTCGACCGCGGTGCGCCTGGCCCGCTACAACGTGGAGGCCATCAGCCCCAAAGACGGCAGGGTCGAGGCCCGGGGCAAGGACTACTTCGTGGGCCTGCCCAGCCCCGCGGCCGCGGGCATGGCGGTCAGCCCGGTGCTTTTCTACCACTGGCTGACCGAGAAGAGCGACGGCCTGGGCATCGACCCGCGCTACGCCGAGTGGCTCACCCTGGCCCTGCCCGGGCTGCTGCTGCTGCTGGCCTGGCTGATGATCAGCCGGGTGCGCTACATGCACCTGGGCAACTACCTCTTCACCGGGCGCAAGCGGCTGTGGCCCTTCATGCTCCTGCTGGTCGCGGTGGCCTGCATGGTGGGCTTCCCGCAGGTGACCGCCACGGCGCTCTTCGGCGGTTATGTAATCGGCTTCCTGGTCTGGGACCTGGGCCGCCGGGCCCGCGCCGTCCGGGCCCGGAGGGCGCTCGGCAAGGCCGCCGGCGAATAGGGGCCCGCTGATGTCCTCCCCCTGGTACCGCGAGGGGCTGTGCTTCGAGTGCCAG
>CAZONU010000425.1:0-4195 GCA_964581145.1 uncultured Planctomycetia bacterium | reverse complement strand
CCATTATCGGGTCGGTCATGGCCGCCAGGTACACGTCCAGGAGCTCGACCACCTGCTCGGGCTCCAGCTTCTCGCTCATGGGCGTGAAGCCGCGCACGTCGCAGAACATCATGGTGACCTCGCGGCGGCGGCCCATCCCCGGACGCAGGTTGTCCAGGTCCTTGGAGACCTCGGCCAGCACCTCGGGCGAGAGGAACCGCGAGAAGGCCCGCCGGAAGCTCCGCACCCGGCGGCCCTCCACCAGATAGCCGGCCAGCAGCGAGCCGGCGAAGGCCAGCCCGGCGCCGATCTGCGGCGCGATCAGGTCGATCCAGAGGTGCAGCCGCGAGTAGGCCAGGCAGGCGCCGGCCAGATACCCGCCGGCCAGCAGGACGTAAGCCCCCGTGCCGCGCAGCGCCGCCTGCCAGCCGCGGCCCGGGAAGGCCAGGGCCGCCAGCAGGGCCAGCGCCAGCACGATGGCCGCGGTCCAGGGGCCGCCGGCCCGGCGCACGTCCTCGCCCCCGACCAGGTTCTCAATGGCCGCGGCGTGGATGTACATGCCGGGCTCCCGTCCCACCGACGTGAGCCGGAACTCGTGGGCGCCCCCGGCGCTGCAGCCGATCAGCACGATCTTGTCCTTGAAGAGCCTCTCCGGAGCGTCCAGGTTCTTGCCCTTGCGGGCGCTGTCCAGCAGCCAGCCGGCCGAGGTCCCCCGGTAGCGGGCGGTCTGCCCCTCCTCCAAACCGACGCTGGGGCCGTACCAGAAGACCGTCCGGCGCCCCCGGCCGTCGAGCTGAAAACCGCGCCCGCCGAGGCGGAGCAGCCCGGGCTTCAACTCCGGCTTCTCACCCAGGTAAGCCGCGGCGGCGGCCATCGAGAGCGTGGGCCAGGACCGGTCGCCGTAGTTAAACGCGGGGCTGACCGCCCGGGTGATCTTGTCCTCGTCCACTTCCAGGTTGACGGAGCCCAGGCCGCGGGCGGCCTGGCGCAGCTCCTTGACCGGCCAGATGGACTCGTGCGCGTCGGTCAGCCCCGGGCGGGCTTTCCCCAGCGAGAGCCGCGCGCTCTCGGCGTCGGACAATACCTCGAACTCGCCGGCGGCGCGCTGCTCCTCGGGAACCGGCTTGAGGTTGCAGGCCAGGATCACGTTCCCGGCCTCCCGGCAGGCCTTCACCAAATCCTGGGTCTCGGCGCCCTGGCCGTCGCCGCCGGCGAAGAGCAGGTCGATCACGATCACCCGGGGCTTGCCGCGGGCGATGAAGTTCACCAGGTCGGCGTGTATCGTCCTGGGCCACTTGGCGAAGCTGTCGCCGAGCACCTTCTCGAAGCGCTGGACGCTGAGCTCGTCGTAGGCGACTATCTCCACGAGGTCGCTGCGCCCGCCGGGCGCACCGGAGCGCACCCGCGCGTCGTAGCTGGCCAGCTCCAGGCGCTCCAGGGCGCCGGTCCAGTGAAGAGTTAGCGCCAGCAGCGCGGCGAGGATTCCGGTGGCCAGCGCGCGGAGCAGGCGGTGGCGCTCCAGGAACTTGAGCGCGGCGGCGCCGGCGGCCGGCCGGAGCGCGGAGCCCTCCCGCGTGCTGTCCTTCTTCCCCATTGCCGGAAACGATAGCCGCCCGGCGCGCGGCGGGCAAGCCGAAAACGAACCGCCGGGCGCGGGGCCCGGCGGTTTTATCGACTTCCTTCGGCGTCTTCAGCCGTCCAGCTTCTCGCGGGCGGCAAGGATGGCCGCGACTTTCTTCTCGACCTCGGCGGCCAGCGGCTCGGGCTGGTGGCTTTCGAGTATCTCCTTGACCCGCTGGTTGAGCTTGGAGAACAGCTTCCTGGCGCCGGCCGTCTTCCAGGCCTCGTAGGAGTCGCGCTCCAGGAACCTGGGCTGCCAGATGTTCTCCCGGAAGTTCTCGAAGGTGTGGTCGGTCTCCAGGAAGTGCCCGCGGGGGCCGACCGCCTCGATGACCTCCAGGGCCAGGGTGCGCTCGCTGACCTCGATGCCCCGGGCGATGCGGTTGGTGAACTCCACGATCTCGTCGCAGAGGACGATGAGCTCCATGCAGGCGGTCAGGCCGGTGTTGAGGTAGCCCACGTCGTGGACCAGGTTGTTGCCGGAGAGGCGGGCCAGGAGTATCTCGTAGGCGGCCTCGGCGGCGGCCTGGGCGTCGAGGCTCTTGGCGTCGCTGGCCCCGGCCAGCCCCCAGACCGGCAGCCCGTAGTGGTGGCCGAGGTCCGCGAAGGCCGCGAAGGCCAGGTGGAACTCCGGCGCGGCGTAGGTAAAGAGACTCGTGCGCATGTCCATCACCGAGACGTTGCCGCCGTAGACGTAGGGCGAGCCCGGCGCGGCCAGTTGCAGAACGGTCAGCGCCGCCAGGGTCTCGGCGTTGGCCAGGGCCAGCGCCCCGGCCAGGGTCACCGGCCCGGTGGCCCCGGCCATCATCCCGCTGGGCACGGTCACCGGAATCGACTTCTGGGCGCAGAAGAGGATCATCTCCAGCGCGTCGCGGGTGTAGACCAGGGGGCTGACCGGCTCGGTGTAGAGCAGGCAGCGCGGCTGGACCCGGAGCAGCTCGGCGTCGCCGCCGGCGGCGGCCAGGGCGATCTCGTAGATGGGCTCGATGTCCTTCTGGCCCTGGGCGGTGAAGACGATGGGCTTGACCGTGCCCTCCTGCATGGCCGCGTACTGGTGGACGAAGGAGCTGGTCCCCGGGCGCTCCTTGGCGATGCCCATGGACATCACGAAGTCCAGGTTGGGCAGCGCGTCGCACAGCCGGGCGAAGGCCTTCACCGAGTCGCGGTCGGTGGTCTTGAGCTCGCCCGAGTCGGGGTCGACGTAGGTGGGGGTGTCCGAGCCGGTGCCGAAGTAGGAGCGGTCGGCGCCCAGGTCCACCGCCGGCTCGCCCCGGCGGTTGTGGAGCAGCACCCGCTCCGGCGCGTCCGCCAGGGCGCGCTTGACCAGCGCCGCGGGGATGCGCACCCGGTCGCCGGAGACCGCCGCGCCGCGCCCGGCCAGCAGCTCCCGGGCCCCCTGGTGCTCGATGACGATGCCGGTGCCCGAGAGGATTTCCAGGCTGGCCAGGTGGATGTCCTCGATCTGCTGCTCGCCCAGCACCCGCAGGCGCACGCCCAGTCGGAGATCCGTCGACTTGCCGCTCACAGCCTCGCCCTCCAGTCAAGTGGTACGGTTTGGGCGGGCAGTTTAGCGGGGAAGGGCCACCTGACAAGGGTACAACTGGACCGGGCTCATCCCGGGGCCGGGCCCCGAATGCCTTTGACACCCCGGGGGAGCGTCCCTATACTCCCCCCCCGTCCGCCGGGGCTTCAGGACCGCGCCGGCCAGGGAAAACGATGGTGAAGATAATCTTCGTAACCTGCCCGCCCGACCGGGCCAATGAGCTCGCCAGCCACCTCTTGAGCCAGCGGGTCTGCGCCTGCGTGAGCGCGGTTCCCGGCGTGGAGAGCCGCTACTGGTGGGAGGGCCAGCTGGAGACCGCCCAGGAGTCGCTGCTGGTCATCAAGTGCGCCTCCGAGCTGGTCGACACGGTGATCGAGAAGGTCAAGGAGGTCCACCCCTACCAGGTGCCCGAGGTGCTGGTGCTCCCGGTGGAGGGCGGCAACCCCGACTACCTGGCCTGGGTGCGCGGCGACCCCCGCGTCGGCGGGGAGGCCATGCGGGGCATGCCCCCCTTCGCCAGCCGGCGGGAGGTCACCGACGCGGCGCTGGCCCCCCGCAAGGCGGCCGGCGCGGCCAAGGCCGCCAAGACCGCCGCGGCGCCCGCCGCCAGGAACGGCTTGGCCGTCCCCGACGACGAGGTCCGCGGGAAGGTCGGCAGGATGAAGGTTATTTTGCTGGGTCCTCCGGGGGTCGGCAAGGGCACCCAGGCCAAGGCGCTGGCCAAGCGCTTCGGGCTCAAGCACATCTCCACCGGCGACCTCTTCCTCAAGGCCGTCCGCGGGGGCACCGACCTGGGCAAGGAGGTCAAGAAGTACACCACCGCCGGCAAGCTGGTGCCCGACGGGACCACCAACATCATCATCAAGAAGGAGCTCGACGAGGTCAGGGAGACCGGCTACATCCTGGACGGCTTCCCGCGCACCCTGGCCCAGGCCGAGAGCCTGGCCGAGAGCGAGAAGATCGACTTCGTCTTCTACCTCAACGCCCCCCAGGAGGTGCTGATCAGCCGGCTGACCAAGCGCTTCTACTGCGACTGCGGGGACAGCTACGGCC